>JBIOWF010000284.1:0-5242 GCA_044868295.1 Microtetraspora sp.
GGTTCGGCGTCGCCGTCGAGATAAACTCCCGGCCCGATCGGCTCGATCCGCCGAAACGGCTGCTGAGGCTCGCCTACGAGATGGGTTGCGTGTTCTCGATCGACTCCGACGCGCACGCCCCCGGACAGCTCGACTGGCAGCGGTTCGGTTGCGCCAGAGCCGTACAGTGCGGGATCGAACCCGAGCGGATCATCAACACCCGGCCGTGGGGCGTTTGGTGACGATCATGTGGCCTCTGGGTGAGGGCATTCCACGCGGATATGTCGGCGCTTCGGCGTAGCGTCAAGGCATGGATCGCCGACGCGCGCTGCTGGAGGAGCTTCGCGCGAACGGCCATTTGTCCGCGCGCGAGCTCGCGGAGCGCCTCGGGGTGAGTAAACGCACGATCGCCAGAGATGTCGCGAGACTCCAGCAGGACGGCGTTCCGATCCGCCTCGACCCCGGCGGCTACACGCTCGACGGGCCAGAAGCGGTCAAGCGGGCGATCGACAGGGCGCTGCTCGGTCGGCGGGTGTTGCTGATCGAGTACGGCGACAGCAGGGGCGTGGTCACCTCCCGTGAGGTGGAGCCGAGCATCTGTCTCGGCGGAAGGGGCGGCCACTGGTACCTCGTCGCGTGGTGCAGGCTGCGCGAAGAGGTGCGTGTCTTCCGGCTCGATCGCATCGCGAAGGCGGCGCTCACTGACGAGCGCTTCCCCGAGCCCGGCCAGGAGCGCCTATCTGACCTGGCCGGAGTCCTCCACTCCTGATCCACTCCGCTCCGGCGCGCGCGGCCGTGGCACCGCCGCGCGGCGTGTTGTTCGGGCGGGTCGGCTGACCTACTCCCTTCGGCGCGCGCGGCCCTGGAACTGTCGAGTACGGCGGGCCGTTCGGGCTGGGCGGCTGACCCGCGCCGCATTGGTGTGCGCGGCCGTGGAACTGTCGGTGGCGTGGCCTAACGTGCCAGGCGTGAACCGTACGGACAGGCTCTACGCGCTCGTTGAGGATCTCCGGGCCATCTCTCCGCGCTGCCGGTCAGCACGCGAGCTGAGCGCTCGCTTCGAGGTGAGCGTGCGCACGATCGAGCGGGACATCTCCGCCCTTCAGCAGGCGTCGGTGCCCATCTACGCCGAGCCCGGGCGCAAGGGCGGATACGCGCTCGAGAAGAGCATGTCGCTTCCCCCGCTCAACTTCACTCCGGCCGAGGCCGTGGCGGTCGCGATCGCGCTGAGCCGTACGGAACGGCAGCCCTTCGCCGCGCAGGCCAGGAGCGCGTTGCGCAAGCTGATGGCCGCGATGCCGGGCCAGGACGGGGAGCGGGCACGCGAGCTCGCCAGCCGGATCCAGATCCTCACCGACGCCAACGAGCCCGGTGGCACTGGCCCGATAGCCGAGGTGATCGAGGACGCGCTGCTCAAGCGGGTGGTCCTGAAGATCCAGTACAGCGACGTCGGTGGGGAGCTCACCCAGCGAGAGGTCGAGCCGGGCGTGTTCGTCGGTGGCCGGAGCGGCAATTGGTACCTCGTGGCGTGGTGTCGCCTGCGGGATGCCGTGCGGGTCTTCCGGCTCGACCGCATCGCGGCCGCCGCCCTCACCGAGGAGCGCGCTCCTGAGCGCCCCCGCGAGGACTTCGACGCCGACATCCCCGACATGATCGCCAGCTATCCCGTCCTCGACTGAGTTCTGGAAGGCGAGGAAACACCGACAGGGGGTTGTCGCTTGAGCGGGAGAGAGTGGATGCGTTCGAGCGACAAGCAGCTCAGGCGCATTCACGATCGAAGGAGATAGCGATGGCCACGCCCGCTTTCAACACCGTTGCCTGGTTCGAGATCGCCAGTGACGACCCGGATGCCGTCCAGCGGTTCTACGGCGACCTGTTCGGCTGGCAGTTCAAGACCGATGAGGACTCCGCGAAAGGCGGCATGGACTACCGGATCATCAATTACCCGGGCGAGGAGGAGTCCCGTGGCGGCGTTTTCGGCACCAAAGGCCAGTTCCCCAACCATGGCGTCTTCTCGGTCGTTGTCCAGGACGTCGCGGCCACGTGCGAGAAGGTCGAGAGCCTGGGCGGCAAGGTGATCTTCAAGATGCTCGGCAACGAGAACGGCCCCGACTTCGCCTACTTCCACGACACGACCGGCAACCTCTTCCAGGTCTTCGCTCCGCCCGCCGCCTGACCACCATGACCCGCCGCCCGATCATCTTTCTCGGACTTCCCCTGATCGGGCGGCACTCGCCGTACCAGTGGGCCTTGGCGTGGCGAGGGTCAGGCCTCGGGCGGGCGTTGCTGCTGCTGCAGCTGGCGGCGCAACTCGGCGAGCTCCCGCTCGGTCTCGGTCTGCTGCCGGGATCGCCCGTACGGAGAGGGGGTGGTGCGGACGTACTGGGTGGGCTGGTCGGGTGCGACAGCCGGCCGGGGCGGGTTCTGTGCGGGTGGCTGCGGCGCTTGCCCGCCATAGCCGCCGTTGGTGGGTCCCGGATAGGCGCCACCGTTCGGGGCCGCCGGAGCTGCATAGGGAGCCGGGGCGCCGACTGAATGAGGCGGGCCGGCCGGGGGAAGCGGGCCAGCGCCGACCCAGGCGTGCGGTCCGGCCGGCACGCCCTTGCGGCGGCGCAGGATGACGACGAGCAGCACACCGACGCCGATCAGAATCAGCAGACCGGCGCCGATCGCGATCCACACCCAGATCGGCTGCGGAGTCTCGTCCTTGCCGGCGGTGATGGCTCGCTGTGAGTCCGTGATGAACCTTGCCACGAATGGATGGTTCGGCTGCAGGTCCTGGACCGCCCGGAACTTGGGCAGCGCGTTCTTGTAGTGTCGCTGGAAGAACTCGTCGAGCGCCTCGTCGTACAGGGTGGTCGTCACCGATTCCGAGGGCTGGAGATTCTTCTCGCCGAGCTTCTCCTTGATGACGGAAACCGGCAGCACGAAGCTCTCGTTCTCCGACGCCTCACCACTCTCACTGACGGTTCCGGCGATCAGCATGCCGATCACCTTCCCGTCCCGGCCGAACACCGGGCCGCCCGAATTGCCGTGATAAGACGGCGCCTGGGTCTGGATGTACGGCACGCCTTCCTCGGTGGTGCGCCTCGCGCTGTACGGGCCCTCGGTCAGGGCGGGCTCCAGCTTCGACTCAAGGCTGAAGAACGGGGTGCCGGTCACCAACCCGGGGAACCCGCTGATATACAGGGTGTCGCCCACCTGGACATCGGCCTCGTCGCCGAGCGCCAGCGTCGGCAGGTTCTGCTGGCCGTTGACCTTGAGGACCGCGATGTCCTTGCCGGGGTAGTTCGCTCCCTTGGTGACAAGCTCCGCCGGGAGCGCCTTGGCGTTCTTGTCCACACCCCCACCGGGCAGTGACTGCAGCACTGCCAGACTCCGCTTCAGGTTCTTGATCCGCATGTGGGTGGTGTTGAATTTGGTGTACAGCTGCAGGACCTGCCGTATCAATTCATCGTCGATCTCCTCGCTGCTGAGACCCTTCAGGGCGGCTATCGCGTCTTCCCTGTTGAGCTTTTGCAGCGTCTTCCCGGAGATCTCGTTGGCGAGTTCCTTGGTGCTCAACTCGACGCAGTGTGCCCCGGTGACCATGTAACCATCAGGGGTGATCCACCAGCCGGTGCAGGTGCCGCCGACCTCCAAGTCCACCGTCCGGTTCGGCGATACAGCTTCCAAATAGCTGTCTGCATCTTGGGCCATCTGTTGCAACAGGTATTTGAGGTGGCTGCGGTTATCGGAGGGAAGCCGGCCGGCCGCCACTCCGTCTGAGTACTGCTGCTGAAGCTGCTGGAGCGGATAGTCCTTGAACTTGAGCGTGGGCACGACTACGTCCCCGGTGTAGATCAAGCTGGTCAACTGGACGGCGGGATGAGTGCGTGCGGCCACCCGCGTTCCAACCGACACCTCGCCGTCCGCGGCGGCCGAGACGGGAGTCAATACGACCAGAATGATGAGGGCCGCGGACGTCGCCAATCCCTTGACCAAGTTATTCAAATATCCGTCCATGGAGTAATCGTAATGCGCAGCGTCGGTGACGCGTTTCGCGGCCCGGTACATGAATCGGCCCCCGTCCGGACGGGGGCCGATTCACGTTAATGATCATTGATTTGACCTGCTGCGATTACTTTCCGAAATTGCGTGGAAAGTGTTTCGGTAATGCGGTCCGCCGCTCAGAAGCCCATCGACTGCGTGTCGTTGGTCTCCGGGTTGAGCTGGGCCACGACCTCGGTCACGCCGTTCTTCAGGTGGTAGCGGGCGATCGCCTCCTGCAGCACGTCCGCCTTGATCTCGCCCCGCTTGACGAGCTGGGTCAGGACGGCGAGGGTGATCGACGCCGCGTCCACGTGGAAGTGGCGGCGCAGGGCCGAACGCGTGTCGGACAGGCCGAACCCGTCGGTGCCCAGTGAGGTCCAGTCGCCCGGCACCCACTGTGCGATCTGGTCCTGCACGGCGCGCATGTAGTCGCTGACCCCGACGAACGGGCCGGGGACACCGCTGAGCCTGCTCGTCACGTACGGCACGCGCGGCTCGGCGTCCGGGTTGAGCAGGTTGTGCTCCTCGGCGGCGAGGGCGTCCCTGCGCAGCTCGGACCACGAGGTGGCCGACCACACGGAGGCGGCGACGCCCCACTCCTCGGCGAGCATCCGCTGCGCTTCCAGAGCCCACGGTCCGGCGACGCCGGAGACCAGGATGTTGGCCTTGGGCCCCTCGTTCCCCGCCGCCGGAGCGAACAGATAGAGGCCCTTCAGGATGCCCTCGACGTCCACGTCGGCCGGCTGCGCGGGCTGCGGGTACGGCTCGTTGTAGACGGTGAGGTAGTAGAAGACGTTCTCCGGGTTCTCCCCGTACATCCTGCGCAGGCCGTCCTTGACGATGTGCGCGATCTCGAACCCCCACGCCGGGTCGTACGACACGGCGGCCGGGTTCGTCGAGGCGATCAGCGGGGTGTGCCCGTCCTCGTGCTGGAGGCCCTCGCCGTTCAGGGTCGTGCGGCCCGCCGTGGCGCCGAGCAGGAAGCCGCGGCCGAGCTGGTCGCCGAACTGCCAGATCTGGTCGCCGACCCGCTGGAAGCCGAACATCGAGTAGAAGACGAACAGCGGGATCATGTGCTCGCCGTGGGTGGCGTACGACGTGGCGGCCGCGAGCCAGGACGAGAAGGCGCCGGCCTCGTTGATTCCCTCCTGAAGGATCTGGCCGTGCTGATCCTCGCGGTAGAACATGAAGTCGCCGGCGTCCTCGGGCTCGTAGAGCTGGCCGACCTGGG
>JBIOWF010000285.1:0-2535 GCA_044868295.1 Microtetraspora sp.
GCGCTGGGGGAGATGCTGGTCGCCGCCCTCCTCCCGATGGCGCAGCTCCCGCCGCGCGGGCTGTGGCGCGCTAGGGCGGGAGTGCGCAACGTCCTGCTCTCGTCCTGGCTGGGGCGCGAGATCGACCCTCCGTCCGCGGACGGTTCCGACCCGGTCGGCCAGACGCTGGTACGGCGTTACCTGGCCGCGTTCGGCCCCGCCGCCGCGGCCGACCTGCGCGCCTGGTGCGGGCTCGCCGGACTGCCGGCCGCCGTGTCCGCGGTACGCGAGGAGCTGGCCACCTTCCGGGACGAGCGGGGCCGGGAACTGCTAGACCTCCCCGGCGCGCCGCGCCCCGACCCCGACACGCCCGCCCCGGTACGGTTCCTGCCGGCGTTCGACAACGCGCTCCTCGGCTACCACGACCGCAGCCGGGTCGTCGATGACGCCCACCGGGGCCTGTCGGTCGCCGGCGCCCGCGTCGTCCTGGTGGACGGCTGGGTCGCCGCGACCTGGAACGTCACGGGCAGCACCGTGATCGTCACCCCGCTGCGCCGCCTGTCCCGATCCGACCGCGCCGCCGTGGCCGAGGAGGGGCGGGTGCTGGCGTCGTTCCTGTCCGACGACGACAGCGACCGCGTACAGGTCGACGCGTCTCCTTAAGGCCGGCTGGGCAACGGCCATTGGCTTACGATCATCGCCCGGATGGCAGCCCTTTTTCCTGGCGGTGAGTTCCGTACTCGGGACATCCATCCGGAAAGCGCCAATCTCATGTCCGGGCCTTTTGGCGCCAAAAGTCACCCGCACCCGCGAAGGCGGGGATGCACGTGTCGCGGGTGCCGGATCGTGATGGCCGAGCACGTGATATCCGCGACGGCCTGTGGCACGGCGGCAGCCGGCTCCTTCGGGCGGGCTCAGGCGGGGACCTTCTCCCGGACCGGCTTCCTGGCCGTTTTTCTCGAGACCTCTCTCGTGGCCTCTTTCGTGGTCTTTCCCGGGATCTCCCTGGCGGGTTCTCTGACCGGTGGGTGCTCGGCGTCGGCCAGGGCGTTGAGCTCGGCCATGGCGTCGCGCAGGTGGCCGATCAGGCTCCACACGTCCGGCACCCGGTTCGGGCAGGCCACGACGCCGAAGTCGAGGCTGCCGTCGTAGGAGATGCAGGTGATGTTGACGCCTCCGGTGAGATCCGTCAGGACCGACATCGGGTAGTAGGCCTGCACCCGGGCCCCGCACATGAAGAGCGGGAACTGCGGGCCCGGCACGTTGGAGACGATCAGGTTGACCCCGGGCGTGGCGAGGGCGGCGAGCCGGAATATGGCCGGGGTGGTCATGGCCGCGAACGCGGCCGGGACCATCGAGCAGATGTCGCTGAGCCAGCTCGTGGGGGAGGCCGCGAAGCGGCGCTTGGCGGTCGCCATGGTCGCCCGGGTGGCGGCGAGGCGTTCCTTGGGGCAGGCCACGTCCGTGGCCAACGGCGTGATCATCGCGGAGAGCTGGTTGCCGATCGTCTCGCTGCCGTGTGCCGTGCGGACCGCGACCGGGATCGCCGCGACCAGGGGCTCGCCGGGCAGCGCGTCCTGAGACTTCAGCCAGTTGCGCAGCGCCGACGAGCACAGCGTCATGACGACGTCGTTGACGCTCATCCCGAAGGTGCGAGCGACCCGCCTGACGTCGGCGAGCGGGATCGTGCCGTAGGCGAAGAGCCGGTCTCCCGAGATGCGCCCGTTGAGCGGCGTGCGCGGCGCGGACAGCGACGGCAGCTCGGGCAGCGGCTTGGAATTGCCGACCATCATCCGGGTGGCCTTCGCGACCAGGCGCGCGCCCGGGATGGTCGCGGCCAGGGGGATCGCGTCCAGGTCGGCGGCGGCCCTGGTCAGCGAGAGGATGGTCTCGATGGGCTGGGTCACCGAACGTGTGAGCGCCCCGGCGAGCATGCCGACGAGCCCCGGAGCGGTCTGCGGCTCCCGCTCCGGCGGCGCCTCCACGAGGCGAGGCTCGGGTGACAGGTCGAGCAGGGAGCCCAGGATCTCGGCCGCGGACACGCCGTCGATGGCCGAGTGGTGCACCTTGGTGTAGACGGCGACGCGCCCTCCGGAGAGCCCGTGGATCAGGTGCATCTCCCAGAGGGGATGCCGCCGGTCGAGCCGCCGCTCGTGGATCCGGGCGACCTGGTCGGCGAGCCGCTGGTCGTCGCCGGGCGCGGGGAGCGTGCACTCGTGCACGTGATTGTGCAGGTCGAAGTCGGGATCCTCGGTCCAGTACGGCCGGTCGAGGCCCAGCGGCACGTCGGCGAGCCGCATCCGGAGCGGCGGCGCCAGATGGAGGCGCTCGCGCAGCAGGTTGATCAGCCCGTCTCGGGTGACCGTGCCCGAAGGCGCCGAGGCCGGGTCGAGGATCGCGACCCCGGCGACGTGTGCCGCGGTGGTGGCCGATTCGGCGCTGAGGAACTGCGCGTCGAGTGCCGTCAGCTGGCGCATGGGGCGACCTCTCTGCTCGCTTCGGAGTGTGACCATCATGATGGCGTTGGGTTACCAGCACATTTCTCGAACGTCTCCG
>JBIOWF010000286.1:0-5742 GCA_044868295.1 Microtetraspora sp.
TAGTCCTGACGGCGTCGGCGAGATCGGGGATGGGCCGGCGAACACCGCTTCAGATGTCTAGACAGGCACATGTCTCTCCCCATGACCCACATTGTTGCTGCATTTGGGGTTCGATCGCCCTAAGCTATCGATTGACAGCAACCGGTAGCGGATTAAGGTCCCCGGATGCTCGTGGGGGGTCGGCCGTCAGGCACAGCGTGCGACCTGTTCTGACGGCCGCCACCCTTGGCGGAGCCGGAAAACTCGGCGCCCGATTTCCATCGCGATCCCGACCCATACGCCCGGCGACGGCACGACCGGCCCACACTCCACCTGGTACGGCCACGCCCAGCCGGAGCCCGGCACCGGCCCTGCGGCAACGGCCGCGGACACGCCTGCGGCCCAGCGGCGATGGGTGAGGCCCACCCAAGGGCCGCCCCCACCGACTGAACGAAAAAGCCCTGCCGAGCCGACCACAAGTCGACGAGCAGTGCCCTAAGGTGGTGGAGCTATGGGGATTCGAACCCCAGACCCCCTCCATGCCATGGAGGTGCGCTACCAGCTGCGCTATAGCCCCTTGCAACGCCTGTCAGTGTATAGGAATCAGCGCATAGGCGGGTAACCGAACGCGGCGATGCCCTCTCGGAGCGCTGGAACTCTCAGCCCGCTCCGGAGGCTCCGGGTCGGTGAAGGCTTCTCGTGGAGGACGGGGCGACCGGCGGATCGCGCGTTTTATCGACTGTTCACGCGGTTCCGCGTTCGGGTGGAGCCGCCCTCACCCCGGCCGCGCCGAGCTCGCCGAACCATTCAGCAGAGTCCTTGACAAATTTGGTCACAAGAACCGGAACGTTTACCCGTCCCGAGCACACGCGACATGAACGGTAACGTCGCCTACCGTTGCGGCGCCGCGCACGCCGAGTCGTGAACACCGATGAAATGCAGCACTCGGCGTATACGCATCGTTTTCTTGACGGACGGCCGAGGCGGGGCCCGCGCGGCCTTACTGCACCCTGACTCGCCCTATCCGTTACCACCCGAATGCGGAAAGTATTCGAGGCAAATATACTCATAAGGCAGCCCTTCCCCGATAGATCCGACATGGTTAGGCTGCGCTGGTTGTGTATCACGATCGCCACCACCCGGAATGCCCGAATTTAATTCGGTATAAATCCGGTTCCGCATGGTGCCGATCTCACGGTTCAGCAAGGGAGAGATCGCCACCGGCGACCGGCGGAGCACGTGACCACCCGTTCGACGGGGATCGAGTGCGCTTCTGGATCGTCCCGCGAGGAGGCACGGGATTGAGGATCGGACCAGGGTCGCGCCGGGCACCGAGGAGCCGTGAGGACATCAAGCGTGCCCTGGCCGTCCGGGGCGAGGAGCGGGATCGCATCGCCGGCGACCTGCTCGATCTGGAGGCGCACACAGCATTCCAGCTGCTCAAGAGCACCGAGTTACGTGGAGAGACCGAGCGCCGCTGGGCCCACGCGAGGGCCGCGATGGGAGCGCTCTGGTCGCTGTTCGACGCCTACGGCAGCACGCTCGACCGCGCGGAAGCCCTCCTTGCCCGGCGTCCCAAGCCCGACGCGCCCGAGTGGGCGGAGCTGGTGACGCTGCTGTGCGGACGGTCGGTCCGCCTCAGGACAGAGCCCAAGCCGGTCGAACAGCGAACGCTGCTCCCGCCCGCCGACGAGACGCTCACCCTGGACGACGCGGTGAGCGGCATGGATGTGGCGTTCCGCGGCACCGCCCAGGTCATCAGGGAAGTCGACGCCATCTGGAACAGGCTGTTCGGGAGGCTCAGGGAGGCGGAGGGCACCCTGTCGGCGATCAGAGAACTCCACGACACGTTGGGGGACGCCGATCCTGGTCGGAATGGAGTGGACGGCACGCCCGATCCCGACCTGCCACGGCTGGTGGAGGAACTCGCCCGGTTCCACGAGAACGTCCTGCGTGACCCGTTCGGCGCGAACTCCGCGCAAGCGCGTTTGGACCGCATCTCCGCCGCTCTTACGGTTCTGCATCGCGACCTGGAGCAGGCCCACGCCGTACGCGCGACTTACGACCAGCGCCGAACGCTAATTTTGGAGCGCGTCAAACACCTGCGGGCCGCCGAGGACGAGGCACGCGGGCTCCGCGCCCGTGTCGCCGCGAAGATCGCCGGCCCCTTGCCGCCCATGCTCGACGCCAAGGCGGACACGCTGGTCGATCAGCTGACCATGCTGGACTCGCCCGGCGTCCGGTGGGTGGAGCGGGCCCGGCGCCTGGAGCAGCTGGATCAGGCGGCGGGCGAGGCGAGCGATCGGGCGCGCGCCGCCGCCACGGCGCTCCTCGGTCTGCTCGGCCGCCGCGACGAGCTGATCGGCCGGCTCGACGCCTACCGCGCGAAAGCCGTACGGCTCGGCCGAGCGGAGGATCCACCCGCCGCGCGCTGCTACCAGCGGGCCCGTGACGCGCTGCGGGCCTCTCCCTGCGAGTTGCACGAGGCGGACGCCGCCGTCACGGCGTACCGTCGCGCGATTCGTAGGGGCGGCAGATGAACCCGATGACCCAAATGACGCGGTGTGCCCAGGCGGGCTGCACCGGCGAAATCGAAAACGACTACTGCAACGTGTGCGGCCATGTGGCCGCTCCCGTCCAGCCGCAGCCGCAGCCGGAGCCGGCTGCCGCTCCGGAATTCGGCATGGTCCATTCAACCGGCCCCTCGGGCACGGGAAACCGGCCGGTCGGCGGCGTACTGGGCACGGGGCTGATAGAGGTGCCTCCGGTGCCCTATCGAGACCCGACCAAGGTCGTTCTGAAGAACCCGGAAGTGCCGGAGCAACGGCGTTTCTGCGGCAACTCCGGATGCGGCCGACCGGTCGGGCGGAGCCGAGCGGGCCGTCCAGGCAGGCCGGAGGGGTTCTGCCCGCATGACGGCACCCCCTTCTCCTTCACCCCCAAGCTGCTCGCAGGGGACCTGGTCGCCGGGCAATACGAGGTGCAGGGCTGCCTGGCCCACGGCGGGCTCGGCTGGATCTACCTCGCCGCCGACCGGAACCTTGACGGCCGTTGGGTGGTGCTCAAGGGCCTGCTCAACACCACTGACAGCGACGCGCTCGCCGCGGCCGAGGCCGAGCGCCGGTTCTTGACGACGGTGGACCACCCGAACATCGTCAAGATCTTCAATTTCGTCCGCCATCCCGATCCCGGCACCGGCACCATGTCCGGCTACCTGGTCATGGAGTATGTCGGCGGCAGTTCCCTGCAGGACCTGCTGCGGCAGTGCCTCCGGGAGAGCGGCGGCCGCCAGGCGCTGCCGTTGCGCCAATCCATCCCGTACGCGCTGGAGATCCTGCGGGCCTTCGGCTACCTGCACGAGCACGGCATGATCTATTGCGATCTGAAACCGGCGAACGTGATCCAGGTCGGGCAGGATCTCAAGCTGGTCGACCTGGGCGCGGTCCGTCTGGTCAACGATCTGGACAGCGACATCTACGGCACGATCGGCTACCAGGCGCCCGAGATCGGGACGCAGGTGCCGTCGGTGGGCTCCGATCTTTACACGGTGGGCCGTACCCTGGCGGTGCTCAGCTTCCCGTTCAGCCCGGTCCGCGCCGGCGCCGACGGCACGGAGCAGGCTCCCATCCCCTTTTCCGAGTCCGGCGAATGCGAGTCCCTGCGTCGCTTTCTCCAGCGGGCGACCCACGCCGACCCGGCCGCCCGCTTCACCAGTGCCGCCGAGATGGCCGAGCAGCTGACCGGGGTGCTGCGGGAGATCCGGGCGGCGGAGGACGGCGTTCCCTTTCCGGCCCAGTCCAGCATCTTCGGCCCGGAGCGGAACGCGGCCGGAGCGGCCGTCGCCGAGGAGCCCCAGCGGGTGTTCGACCGGCTCGACCCGGCCGCCGCGGCGACGGCGCTGCCCGTCCCTCTGGTCGATCCGGCCGACCCGGCCGCAGGGCGCCTGACAGGCCTGTTCGCACGCACACCCGATGAGCTCGCCGCGTTGGTGGAGTCGCTGCCGCCGACCCCCGAGACGCTGCTGACCCGAGCCGGGATCCTGGCCGAGCAGGGCCTGCCGCGGGCGGTGGAGGCGATCGACGACGCGGAGCGGGAGCTGCCGGGCGACTGGCGGCTGACGTGGCACCGGGGGGTGTCCGAGTTGGCCTCGGGCGCCGCGGATCGTGCGGTGGACCTGTTCGACCGGTGCTTCACCATGCTGCCGGGCGAATGCGCGCCGAAGCTCGCCATGGCGTTCGGCTATGAGTGCGCGGGCCGCCCCGAGGACGCCGCATACCTGTACGAGAGGGTCTGGCGGACCGACCACACCTATGTGAGCGCGGCGTTCGGCCTGGCCCGGACCCGCCGGGCCGATCCCGCCACCTCGAACGTCCTGGAGGAGGTGCCGAGAAGCTCCAGTCACTACGTGGCGGCGCAGCTCGCCCTCGTGGCGACAGCCGTACGGGAGCGGGGGCGGGCCCGGCTCGACGTGGCGGAACTGGCCGTGGCGGGTGAGCGGCTGACGGATCTGGAGCACCTGGACCCCGTGCGCCGGGGCATGCTCGCGGCCGAGGTGCTGACGGCGGCGCTCACCTGTTCCGGCCGGCGATCGGCGGCCGGCGAGGCCCTGTCGGCGACCGCGATCCTGGGTGTGCCGCTCACCGAGGCCGAAATCCGCCTGGAACTCGATCGGGTCTACCGGGAACTGGCCCGGAAGGTCGCCACACGGACGGAGCGGCACATGTACATCGACCGAGCCAACGCGGTCCGCCCGAGGACGTGGGTGTGATGAGCGCCTTCCCCGCGCCCTGCCCGGCCTGCGAGGACCCGGTGCTCCCCCATGACGCCTTCTGCGAGGGGTGCAGCACCCGCCTGGAATCACTTCCGTGTCCGGCATGCGGCGCCCGCGCCTCGAGCGCCGACGGGTACTGCGAGCGGTGTGGCCTGCGACAGTCCAGAGCTCGTGATCATGTGGAGATCGAGGCGGGTGACGCGGCCGCAGTGTCCGACCGGGGCCTGCGGCACAGCCGCAACGAGGACGCCATGGCGCTGATCTCATGGACCGTCCACACGGTCGCCGTGGTGTGCGACGGCGTTTCCATCTCGCCGAGGGCCGACCACGCCTCGGCCACCGCGGCGCGGATGGGGGCGGCCTCGATCGTGGAGGGGCTTCGGGCGGGCGGCGACCCGGAGGAGGCGACGCGCGCGGCGAGCGCGCGGGCCGCCGCGGCGGTGGCCGAGCTGGCCTCGTCGGTGCACGACGCGCCGGCGTGCACCTACGTTTCGGCCGTCGTGGGGTCCGATCGCGTCACCGTCGGATGGGTGGGCGACAGCCGCGCCTACTGGCTTCCCGACGACGGCCCCGCGATCGTGCTGACCCAGGACGACGTGACCTCCCCCGGCGTTCTCAGCGCGTGGCTCGGCGCCGACGCCGACAAGGTCGCGGCACGGACCTGCGATTTCGCTCCGCCGGCGTCAGGCGTGCTGCTGATCTGCAGCGACGGGCTGTGGGGCTACCTGCCCGACCCTCGGTCGCTGCGTGCCGCGCTCTCGTCCGGCGCCTGTCTCGACAGGGCACGCGGCCTGGTACGCCATGCTCTGGACGCCGGAGGGCGCGACAACATCACCGTCGTGCTCATCCCCGTGGCGGCACCGGGGCGCGGGAGCCGGCAGACCCGCATCGGCTCACCGACGAGTCCCTTGCACCAACCGAACAGGAGGCTTACATGAGCGACCGGCCCCGGTTCACGCTGCACATCGACCAGAACAAGTATCTGGCGGAGG
>JBIOWF010000287.1:0-24630 GCA_044868295.1 Microtetraspora sp.
CGCACAGGAACTTGCGGCCCGCGCCCGTGTACATGTCGCAGCGGAAGTCGGCGACGTCCAGGGCGATGTTCCCGACCGCCTGGCAGCCGTCCACCGCGAACAACGCCCGAGCGCCGTCCAGGATCGACCCCAGACCGGTCACGTCCACTACCGAGCCGCAACAGGACGGGATGTGAGACACGCACACCAAGGCGACGTCATCGGTCAGGTTGGCCGCGCACCAGTCGAGATCGAGGTCACCGCCGGGCGTCAAAGGAATCACCACGATGTTGATTCCGGTCCGTCGGCGGAGTTCGGTGAGCACGAACAGATTTCCCGCATAGTCGTACTCGGACACCCAGACGGTGTCACCGGCGAGCAGTGGCAGAGCGGTGACCAGCGAGGTCCATGCGCGGGTCGCGTTCTCGAACAAGGCGATGTTCGACCGGGCACAGCCGAGTAAACGGCCGATCGCGGTGCGGGCCGTCATGATGACTGTTTCGCCCTGTTGGATCTCCGCTTCGTATGGGCCCATCTCGCGTTCCAGGGCGAGATAGGAGGTGATCGCGTCGAGCACGGCCGTTGAGGCGATTCCGGCCCCCGCGTAGTTGGCGTGCACTCGATCGATGCGCTTGGCAGCCTTCATCACATTCACCTCTGCGAGACAGTCGAGGACACGGGGTCCGCGCCCCACATGTTCTTCATGCGGCTCAGGATGCCCGTGGCCGCCATTCCGACGAGTAGCAGTCCCGCCACCAGGCCCCAGCAGGCCACCGGGTCCAGCACCGTGGACAGCGGCAGGAAAACCGCGGGTGCGACGAGAACGCCGCTGTTCACGCCCGCGCCGTACAAGCCCATGTTCCGCGACTTCAGACTGTCCAGGGAGATCACGCTGATGTGGTCGAGGAGAACCGGGAAGATGATCATTTCTCCGAGAGTCCATATCAGTGTGGCCGGGATGAGGACCCAGGCAGCACTGCCGAATCCCATCAGCCCGAACCCGGCGATCGCGCAGGAGAAGCCGACGAACATGGTCCTGCGTCGCGGCCATTGGTTCATCGCGTGGTTCAGGCTGATCTCGCAGGTGATGACCATGAACGCGTTGAGTCCGAAGACCAGGCTCACCCAACCCGGCGCGTGGCCGAGTTCCTGGATGATGTACGTGCTGACCACGGTGGGTGGGAGCGCGTAGGCGAAGTGGATGGGGAGGGT
This sequence comes from Microtetraspora sp., assembly GCA_044868295.1. Lineage (GTDB taxonomy): Bacteria > Actinomycetota > Actinomycetes > Streptosporangiales > Streptosporangiaceae > JBIOWF01. Next base: position 1,192 of record JBIOWF010000287.1, read on the forward strand.
CGCCGTGAAGAAGGACCAGAAGCGCAGCTCCGAGCGCGCTCGATCGGCGCTCTCCGGCGCATCGCCGGGTGTGTCCGCCTCCACCCGTTCCTGGGGCAGCATGTGCGCCCTGGCGAGCACGCCGGCCGCGGCCAGATAGCCGACCGCGGTTCCCGCCACCAGCAATCCCGGTTCCACCTTGAACAGCAACCCGGCCATGACCGGCCCGATGCCCATGCCCACGTTGATCGCCAGCCGTACCGCAGCGAACGCGAATCGTCGCCGCGATTCCGGCATGGCCCTGGCGACCAGCGTGTACGTGACGGGATTGATCAGCTCGTAGCAGAAGCCCCAGATCACGGTCTCCGCTAGCAACGCCCACCGGCTTGAGGTCAAGGCGATGAGAACGACCGCCACGGACACTCCGACCATGCCGATCAACGCGGCGGCGCGCTCGGACACACGCCTGGTCAGCGCGCCGCTCACCGCGTCGGCGGCGAGGGCGCCGATACCGAACACCCCGATGATCAGGCCGATCATCGCGGGAGAAAGCTCGTTTCGGGTCGCCCTGAGATAGGCCGCGTAGAACGGGAAGAGCATCACCGAGCTGCGGGCGATCGCTACCGAGATCAGCAAACCCCGGATCGGCCGGAGACCGATCAGATTTTCGCGTAGCGTCGGCTGCATTATTCGACTACGTAGACCTGCTCGCGCACGGAATCGATGAAACGGTAATCCTCATCCAGCGTGGACGGATCCGCGTTGGTCATGAAAACTCGGATCGGGCTGGTCAGAAGGTCACGGGTGGGGACGATCACGTCACCCGGCTTCCGCTTCACCGTGAGGTCCACAACCGAGGGAAGGGCTCGGATGCCCGCCACGACGTCCTCGTCGATCCGCACCACCCGGCCCGACAACTCGGTCGGGGTGTTGAACACGATGGCCGGCCGGCGCCGCTGGTAGGTTCCACCGGCGTACGACTCCAGGAATCGGGGCGTGTCCGCATAGGCCAGCGCGGTCAGATCGGCCTGATTGACGCCCAGGCAGGTGTCGTGGAACAGCGGGTGCATGTTGCCGTTCAGACGAGCACCCACCTCGACCACGACCGGACCGTCGGCGCGGACGATGACCTCGGAGTGGGCGGGCCCGTTGTGAATCCCCAACGCGTCCAGCACCTGGCTCGTGTAGGAGATCAAAGAGGCGCACACGGGGTCGTCGGCGTCCATGAGGACGTCTCGGTTGTAGATCGGCTTGCCGTTCGGCAGGAGGCGCTTGTCGTATTGCCACACGCCACAGACGTAGACGTGCCCGTCCGCGCTGACCGTGTCGACGATGTACTCCGTGCCTTCCAGATAGCTCTGGACGAGCGCGATGGTGTTGTCGATGTCGAAGATGTCCTTCGACGTGAGGATCGTTTCGAACGCGTTCCGCAGTTCCTCCGGCGTACGGCACACGAACACGCCGTCGGTGGAGGCCGATGAGATCGGTTTGGCCACACAGGGCCAACCTCCGTCGCCATTGGCCCAATCCAGTGCTTCTTCGACGCTTTTGGTCAGGATTTGGCCGGCGGCTGCGAGCCCGGCGGCGCGGACGGCTTCGATCATTTCGTATTTGTTGCGCCTGGCCTGCGACAGCGCCGATCCGTTGGTCCGCAGACCCAGCAGCTCGCTCATGCGATCGGCCAGCGGGACACCCGGCTCCTGACCGGCGACGACGAACCGGGGGGCGAGCTCTCTCAGCTCCTTGGCCGTGTTCTCTTCACCGTCATAGACCAGGAAGTCCCGGTAGCTGTCCCGTTGCGGGGCGAGCATGCTGGGCATGAGCTCGGGGGTGCTTTGCAGGTGCACGATATCGAGCCCTAACCGGCTGAATGCTATGGGCAGGTAATTCCCTGTGCTGTAGGCATCAACCAGAACACCGCAAGGACGTGTCATCGATGTCTCCCCCGTGCGCCGAATCACCTGAATGCAGCTACGCGAGCAATTTGTGCCGGGAACCGCGAAGCGTGCGCTGAACGGCAGCCTGGCATATCCCGGACCACAAGGTGGAAAGCCAAACGCTATGGCGATAGCGCATCGCTATGATGCGAAGGTGGGTGTGGGTCTTCAGGCTGTGCGGGCGTTCGTGGCCGTCGCCGCAACCGGATCGTTCCGAGCCGCCGCCAAGCTGCTGAATGTGAGTCAGCCGACCGTCAGCGCCGCCGTGGCGCGTCTCGAAGCGCAAGCCGGAGCCCCGCTGTTAAGACGGGAGCACAGCGGAGTATCCCTCACCGATCATGGTCAACGCACGCTCGCCGCCGCTTCCCGACTGGTCGCCGCCGCCGACGAGTTGGACGCGATGTTGACCGGCGGGTCGCCCCGGGAGCTCACCCTGGGCTTCATGGGAGAGGCGGCGGCCTCGGTCACCGGGAAGATCATCGCTGTCGTGCAGAAGTGGTCGCCGGCCCGGGTGAACCTACGGCGATTCGACTTCGACGATCCGACCTGTGGCCTGACCTCGGGGAAGAGTGATTTGGCGATCATCTGGCCGCCGGTCTCCACCGATGCCATCGATCAGATGGTGATAGCCACCGACCGCCGGGCGATCGCGTTCTCGGTGTCCGACCCGCTCGCCGGCCGCGACACCGTTTCTCCCGAGGAGCTGGGCAGGCGCAACTGGGTGGTGCCCTGCTCACCGGATCCCATGTGGACAGGTTTCCGGCATCCGACGGAGATCGGGGTCGTCACCACGAGAGGAATCGTGGGCTCGAACTCGGTGGAGGAGACGCTGGAGCTGGTCGCGTCAGGTGCGGGCAACGCGATCCTCTCCGAGAGCACCGATCAGCACTACGTCCGCACCGGGGTGGTCCTGGTGCCGATCGCCGGTGACGTTCGGTGCACCACCGCGCTGGCGTGGCAGCGGGACGCCGGCCACCCGGCCATCGCCGACATTCTCGACGACGTCCATTCGCTCGGCCTCCCACTGCGGTGAGACCTCACGGGATGGCACACGGCCGCGGCGATGCGGCGTGCCGCTGGTACCAGGCGTAGGTGGTCTCGATGCCGTCGCGCAGGTCGACGCGCGGCGCCCAGCCCAGCCGGGTGATGCGGGAGACGTCCAGCAGCTTGCGTGGTGTGCCGTCCGGCTTGGTCGCGTCCCATTCGACGTCGCCGTCATGGCCCACGACGTCGGCGACGGTCTCGGCCAGTTCCCGGATGGTGAGGTCGGTGCCGGTGCCGACGTTGACGGGCTCCGGCGCGTCGTACCGCTCCAGGAGCAGCAGGCAGGCTCGGGCCAGGTCGTCGACGTGCAGGAACTCGCGCCTCGGGGCGCCGGTCCCCCACAGCCGCACGCGTCCGGCCTCCTGGTGTTTCGCCTCGTGGAAGCGATGGATGAGGGCGGGCAGCACATGCGAGGTGAGCGGGTCGAAGTTGTCCCCCGGCCCGTACAGGTTGCAGGGCATCGCGGCGATGTACGGCAGGCCGTACTGCCGGCGCAACGCCTGGATGTGCGTGATACCGGCGATCTTGGCGATGGCGTAGGCGTCGTTGGTGGGCTCCAGGGGGCCGGTGAGCAGTGCGTCCTCGCGGATCGGCTGGGGTGTGATCTTGGGATAGATGCAGCTCGACCCCAGCAGGAGCAGGCGTTCCACCCCATGCTCGGCGGCGGCGTCGAGGACGTTCACCTGGATCCGCAAATTGTCGGACAGGAACTGTGCCGGGTATGTCGCGTTCGCCATGATGCCGCCGACCCTCGCCGCGGCGAGGACGACCACCCGCGGTCGTTCGGCAGCGAAGAACCGGTTCACGGCAGACCGGTCGCGCAGGTCCAGCTCGCCCGATCCACGGCCGATCAGGCCGGTGAAACCCTCCTCGAGCAGATGGCGCCACATCGCCGACCCGACCAGACCGGCGTGACCGGCCACGTACACCTTGGCCGCGCGGTCCAATCGCATTTGGTCCACTACTGGGGAATTCAATGTCGTCAGGCCCTCTCGCCGCGACCGGCGCACCCGCCGGAAGCACAGGAATGCTATTGCGACGCGGTCTCTTCGGTCGCGCGTTTCGGCCTCGTGCCGTAATTACCGCGAACAGAAAGCACATTTACGGCACGGCCGCGCGGAATTCGCGACAAATCGTAATTCAGCACCTCACAGCCGCCCCGGCCTCGCCGAATCCTTTTCGCTCAGTAAAGCCTTCACCACCGTCCGCGCGGTTCCGATAGCTTCCTTCCCGGCGTTGTCCAGGAAAGGAACACTGGCGTGAAAACGGCTCTGATAACCGGGGTAACCGGACAGGACGGGTCCTACCTCGCCGAGCTGCTGCTCGCCAAGGGGTACACCGTGCACGGGGTGGTGCGCCGCACCTCGACGTTCAACACCCACCGGATCGACCACCTGTACCGCGATCCGCACGACGCGGGCACCCGGTTCTTCCTGCACCACGGAGACCTGTCGGACGCTCCCCGGATGCTGGCGCTGCTGGACGCGACCGCGCCGGACGAGGTCTACCACCTGGCCGCCCAGTCGCACGTGCGGGTGTCCTTCGAGGAGCCGGCGTTCACCGGCGAGATCACCGGCATGGGCGCCGTGCTGCTGTTGGAGGCGATCCGGCTCACCGGGCTGAAGTGCCGGTTCTATCACGCGTCCAGCTCGGAGATGTTCGGTTCGTCCCCGCCGCCGCAGCACGAGGAGACCATGTTCCGGCCGCGCTCGCCGTACGGGGCGGCGAAGCTCTACGCGCACTGGATGACCCGCAACTACCGCGAGGCGTACGGCATGTTCGCCGTCAACGGCATCCTCTTCAACCACGAGTCGCCGCGGCGCGGTGAGACGTTCGTGACGCGGAAGATCGCCAGGGCCGCCGCCCGCATCAAGGTCGGCCTGCAGGACTGCCTGTACATGGGGAACATGGACGCGGTGCGGGACTGGGGGTACGCCCCCGAGTACGTGGAGGCGATATGGCGGATGCTCCAGCAGGACGAGCCTGACGACTACGTGCTCGCCACGGGCACGGCCTACACGGTCCGCGACTTCGCCAAGCTCGCATTCGAGCAGGTCGGCCTGGACTGGGCCGAGTACATCCGCCATGATCCCCGCTACGAGCGTCCCGCCGAGGTCGACGCGCTGATCGGCGACGCGTCCAAGGCGAGCCGCGTGCTCGGCTGGAAACCACGGGTGCTCGTCCCCGAGCTCGCCGCCATCATGGTCGACGCCGAATCGCAGGCACTCGCCGGGCAGGGATCAACGATCCTTCGCCATTGACGGAAACCAGGCGTCCACCCTGGGCCATGAATTCGTCATCGATCCAGCACGGACGCCAAAAGCTCGGTATTTCTCGTTGCTCCCGGAAACCGGGGCGACCACGATATTCAGCACACCGGCCCGCGATATCCCCTGGAAGTCATCAATGAATACGAATCAATCACGGCCGGGGCCGACGGCGCCGCGTGTACTTTCCCTGACCGGTGCGCCGCGGGCAGAATGCGTGATCACTCTGGCCACGGCCCGCACGCATTTTTCCGAACGCCTGGCACGGCTCCACCAGAGCCTTGTGGAATCCGGGTTCGCGGGCGATCTCCTCGCGTGGACGCCGGAGCGGTTTCCCGACGGATGCCCTTCCCACCAGGAGGTGCCGTTCGCGTTCAAACCGTTCTGCTTCGCCCAAGCCCGGCCTGAGCGCCGGCTGGCGCTGTGGATGGACGCCTCCTGCGTCGCCGTCCGACCGCTCGATTCGCTGTTCGAGCACATCGCCACACACGGATATCTGCTGTTCGAGAACGGCCGGCACAAGGTCGGTGAATGGGCCAGCGACGTCGCCCTGGAATCCCTCGCGATGAGCCGCGACGAGGCGATGGGGATCCCCGAGGTGAACGCGGCGGTGATCGGTCTCGACCTGAGCAGCCCGATCGCCAACAGATTCCTCGACCTGTGGCACGCCGCCGCCCGCGACGGGCTGCCGTTCCGCGGCGTGCCGGAGCCACTGGACACCCCCGAGGACTACGCCGCCGTGAAGTGGAACCGGGACGGACGAGTCTCCTCGGATCCCCGCGTCCGGGGCCACCGCCACGACCAGACGGTCGCGGGCATCCTCGCGAACCGTCTCGGGATGACGTTGACGCCGGGCGGTCTCCAGGCCTATCCGCGCGAAGGTTCACGCGCCATCAGGGAAGACACATCGATCATGATCGACCGGTACGGGATCCACCCCTGTCCGGCCGAGCCGAGCCCGCTGCTGGACCAGAAGGAAGAAGTCGTGACGCACGAAGGAACGCCCTCGCCGGACGATCAGCGGAGCTGGGCCGACGCGGCCACGCTGGAACACCTCATCGTCGTCCCGAGGGGCGGACTCGGGAACGGGCTTCGAGCGGTCGCGGCCGCCAGGCGGCTCTGCTCCCTGATCGGCGCGAAGCTCACGGTGGTCTGGGAGTTCGGCAACTACGAGGCCCTGGTCTCCCTCGATGCCGGGATGGAGGTGCTCGACCGGATCCCGCCGTACGCGACCTCGGTCCGGCACATCAAGATGCCGAACAAGGCGCAGGGCGGCAACAACGAGAACCGGCGCGTTCCGGTCCAGGAGGACCACACCATCATCGTGGAGTCGTGGTTCTGGTTCTGCGCCGCGGAAGAACCGCTGGTCACCGAGGCCGACGCCCTGTCGGAATGGCTGCCGCGCCCGGCCGAGGCCATTCAGGACACGGTGCGGGAGTTCACCGAGGCCAACTTCGGCCGCATGGTCGGCATGCACATCCGGCAGGGAGACAACGGCAGGAAGCTGGTCCTGACGCCGATAGAAGACTTCCTGCGGGAGGCCGAGCGCGTCGTCGACGAGGGGTACGGCATCTTTCTCGCCACCGACAGCCAGGAGACGGAAAGGATGATGCGCGACCGTTTCGGAGATCGCGTCATCGTCTATCCCAAGACCTGGGAGCTGCCTTTCCGGTGGCCACGGCTGACCGCCGACGGCGAGAAGCTGGCCCCCGATCTGCTGGAGAAGCAGATCAGGGCGGGCTCCACGGAGGCTCCCCCGGACTTCGTGGACGCGGAGCTGCTCGCCGCCGGCGCCGAGCTGATCCCCGACTTCGTGGACATGCAGCTCCTCGCCGCCTGTGAATACGTCATCGGTTCGACGATATCGAGCTACAGCCAGATGGCGGCCCGCTACAACGGCTCACCACGCTGTCTCATGTTGCCCGCCCCGCCCCTGCACCCCGTGTGGGGACGAGGGCTTGAGCCCGCGCAGAAGATGCGCAAGCGCACCCTCATGAGCCCGGAGTCCGCGGGGAGCCGGAACGGGCGGCCCCGCGTCCGGCGCAATGACTACAGCACGCTCGTGGTTCCCGAGCTCGGCCGGTGGGCGCCGAAGCTCACCGTGTCCGTGGTGATCCCCGCGTACGGCAATCAGGAGAAGCTCGACCTCACGCTGGCCGCGCTGGCGGCGCAGACCTATCCGAGTCACCTCATGCAGGTCGTGATCGTCGACGACGGGAGCAGCCCGCCGCTGCGGCTACCCGAGATCACCCCGGCCAACACGCTCATGATCTCCAGTGCCGGAGACGGCTGGGGGGCCGGGCACGCCATGCACGCCGGTGTCGAAGCCGCCGACGGTGACGTGATCCACCGGCTCGACTCGGACATGCTCGTCTATCGCGAGCACATCGAGGCGAACATGCGCTGGCACCATGTGGCCGACTACCTCGTCGTGATCGGCTACAAGCGTTTCGTCGAGTTCAGCCGGGGGCAGCACTCGCCCGACAACGTGTATGACGCCGTTTCGAGCGGAGCGGCGGACCGGCTCTACGACCTGGAGCTCAGCCGCCCAAGCTGGATCGAGACGGTCATCGACGAGACCGACGGCCTGCGCGCGGCGGACGGGCGCGCCTACACGGTCGGGACGGGGCAGACCATTTCCCTCACTCACAGTCTTTACGACGGCTGCGAAGTCGATATCGCGCTGGTCCGTGGCCAGGACACGGAGTTCAGCTACCGGGCCGCCCAAGCCGGCGCCGTCTTCGTCCCGGAGCCCGAGGCGCACGCCTTCCACCTCGGGCTCACGGAGATGATGACCCGGTACGCCGAGGGCACCCGGTTCCGGGAACCGTACCTCAGCAACCGCGTGCCGCTGCGGCGCGACCGGAAGGAGGAGACGGGCCGCCAGTGGCTCGTGCCTTACGTCGACGTCGTCGTCGATGTCGACGGGGCGTCGTACGAGGAGGTGCGCGCCACGGTGGAAGGCGCGCTGGCGAGCGGCACGGACATACGGGTCACGCTCGTGGGCCCGTGGCCGGGCGTCACCGACGATCGCCGCTCCCCACTCGACGACCCGCTGCTCGATCTCAGGCTGGTCCGCGAATCGTTCATCCACGACGGGCGCGTGAAACTCGTCGAGTCGGTGCCGCCCACGTCGGCGCCCGTTCCGTTCCGCTTCACCTGCCCGGCCGGCTGGGTCGTCACCGCGGACGCGCTGCACAGGCTCATCGACATCGCCGACGGCCGGCGCCACGGCATGGTGCTGCTCACCCTGCCCCGAGGATCCCGGGCATCCGCCGGGCGTCTTGAGCGGACCGCGGCGGTCGCCCGCGCGCTCCGCGTGCGCGACGACGGCGAGGACCTGGAGCAGGTCGTCGACGAGATCTTCGGGACCCACCGGATCGACGGCACCGAGTGGGCGATGGTCCCGGCCTCGGAGCGGACCAGGCCGCCCTCGGCGGCGGCGCTGCACGGCCAGATCCGCGCGTACCAGGCCGAGGTGGCCCGGTGGCAGAAGGAGTCGGAACGCTGGGAGAGGAAGGCCACGCGACTGAAGCGCAGGCTTCAGCAGCCCCTGAGCAAGAAGCTGTTCCAGGCCGCCCGCAAGAGGATCACTCCCTGGTGACGTCCGGGTCTCGGGCCGCGACGCCGGGGATCACGTCACGGCCCGAGAGCTTTCGGCGGGCGGACGGTCCGCCGGCTGATGGAGATCAGCAGCGCTCGCTCGTCAACGCCCTGGGGTCGCCGGAGACCGGGAACGGGCCGTCGCCCTTCCAGCCGAGGGCCCTGGTGCAGGCCGAGAGCGTCTTGGCGCCCTGCGACCACAAGTGGGTGAACCGGCCGACGTTGCAGCTGGGGTCCTTCACAGTCCTTCCGGAGCTGGATTTGGTGGTCACCGAGGCGCACGCCTTCCAGGAGCTGTGGGTGTTACGCCACGAGGACCAGACGTAGACGTAGGCCCAGTTCTTGTCGCATCCCTTGAACTGCTTCACCGACGCGAAGGTCTTACCGCCCACCTTGATGTGGGCGGTCGATCCGATCGGCGTCACGCGGGAGCAGTGCGGGTTGGTCTCGGCGTGGGCCGATCCGCTGAGGCCGGCGAGCATCGGCAGCGCGAGCGCGCTCACTGCGACGGCCTTTGCGAACTTTCTCATCATCATGCGTTCTTTCCGATCGAGGACAGACGTTGCCGGCCACCACGCCTCGCCGCCCCCGTAGGCGGCGAGGCGGAGTGGGGCGGGCGAGAAGCAGCTTTGACCGGAGCGCTTCACGTTCGCTGAACGCAGCTCGGAACCGGACCTGCACGATCGCTGCACTGGCCGTACAGAAGGCAGGTCCGCAGGTCAGAGACCTGTGCGGACAGGACGCCAAATTTTAGATCTTCGCCGTAGCGAGGCGAAGATCTAAAAGACACGACTTAGGAGACGACGTTCACGTCGAAGAAGATGCCGCGAAGCTGGGGCATGTACGGGATACCCTGAGCGTCGACCATCTTCCAGTAGACCTTGCACCTTCCAGGTGTCGACGGTGCCTGGACGGTCACACTGATCAAGACGGGCCGGCCCGGTTCGGTGTCGGGGATCGCGATGGTCGTCGCCGACCGGCATCCCTCGACCCCCGGCTTGATCGCCTGGCGGGTCAGCATCCGGGCATGCCAGGGAACGCTGCCGGTGTTGGTGATCTTCCATGTCTTCACGAACCGCTCGCCGGCCTTGACCGAGCTGCCGTCCGGGTAGGTTACGTCGGCGTCCAGCCGCGAGCTGTCGCCGGGAATGGGCCGGCGTGGCAGCGTGACGCCGGACTTGCTCTGATCCCCTAGAAACCAGAACCCGCCGATCCCCAGGCCGAGCAGGCAGCCGAGGCCGATCGCGGCGATCCAGGGGAGGCGGCGGCGAGGCGCGGGCTTCGACGCGGTGACGTGAGCGTCGGAGTCCGTGAGCGAGGGTTCCGCCCGCTGGGATGCCGTGGCCGGGGTGGTGGGGAAGGCCGCCCGGTCCACCGCGTCCGGGTCGTCCTCGGCGACCATTTCGAGATGCAGGCGCCGGAGCTCTGGCTGGGGATCGGTGCCGAGTTCGTCGGCGAGGGTCCGGCGGAGCCGCTCGTAGATCGTCAAGGCCTCGGCCGACCTGCCGCTCATGTGCAGAGCTCTGATCAGCCGGTAGTGCAAGGGCTCGCGGAGCGGGTTGCGTGTCGCCTGTTCGGCCAGGTCGGCGATCAGTGTGGCCGGAAAGGCGTCTTCGGCGAGGCACCGGTCCGCGTACGACTCCACCGCTGATAATCGGAGCTCCTCCAAGCGGGCCACCTGCATCTCGATGCAGGGAGTCTGCGGCACGTCGGAGAACGGCGCCCCGCGCCACAGCGACAGCCCCTCCCGCAGCGCGGCCTCGTCGGCGCGAGAGATCGCCTCCTCGAATCGCGCGACGTCCGTGCTCGCCAGGTCGAGGCTCAGCTCGTATCCCCCCGGCCTGGTACGGAGGATCTGCGCGGCCGTTTCCGCGTCGGTGACGGAGCGGAGCAACGTGCGCAACCGGGAGACCCGCACCTGCACGGCGTTGGCCGGGTTCGCGGGCGGACGGTCCGGCCAGAGGACGTCGGCCAGGTGCTCAGCCGAGATCAGCTGGCCGGGATGGGCCAGCAGTTCGCCGAGAAAGGCCCTGTCCTTGGCCGCGGAGGGAGCGATGGAACGTCCTTCGTGCGCGATCTCGAGAGGGCCGAGCATGAGAAACTCCACGGCGGGAAGTCTCCCACGACGCCGTAAACGTCTCAGAAGTCGGCGAAGGCGGGGACGGCCGCCGGCTCGGCAGGGCCGTCGTCATACCCGTGCAGGGGCTCCTCACCCGCCGCGTCCCCATGGCGTGAGAAGCCCGGAGCAAAGGCAGCGGAAAGACGCGGCCGGACAAGCCGCTCGGCCCCTACCGTCGCCGGAGAAACCGACGGCACATGGGGGCGGCATGAATCTTGTCCTGGATCGGCCCACGGCCGGCGTGACGAAGCGGGCGGCCACCCGCCGCCGGCCCTGGGAAGTGCTGGTTCCGGCGGTCGTCTCGCTGGGCATCGGGCTGCTGTGCGTGCGCGCGCCCGGGCCGTGGCGTGACGACGCGGCGACGATGAGCGCCGCGTCCCGCTCTCTCTCCGAGATGGCCGTGTTCCTCGGCAACCTGGATCTCGTCCACGGGCTCCACTATCTGATCGTCCACGTGACGCTCCAGGTGTTCGGGGTCAACGAGTTCGCCGCGCGGCTGCCGTCGGTGATCGCGGGGATGTTCGCGGCGGCGGGCGTGGGGGCGATCGGACGGCACGTGGTCGGCCGCAAGGCGGGCCTGTACGCCGGGCTGCTGTGCGCCACGCTTCCCATCGTCGTCCGCTACCAGCTGGAGGCCAGATCGTACGAGCTGGTCATGGCCGTGGCCGTCTGGGTGACGTTCCTGTTCGTCCGGGCGAGGGAGACCGGCCGCTTCGCCAAGTACACGGCCGGGCTCGTCCTCCTCGGCCTGTGCAACATCTTCGGCCTGCTGATCGTCGTCGCTCACGGGGCGACCCTGCTGGCCGGCCGTACCGGCAGACGGAAGTGGGCGGTGGCCGTGGGGGCGGCGGGAGTGGCGCTCCTGCCGCTGCTCTGGCTGGCCATGGGGCAGAAGGGACAGGTCTCCTGGATTCCCACGCCGGGGTGGAGGCATCTATGGAAGCTCGTGCAAGGTCTGTTCGGCTCGGTCGCGCCGCTGACGCCGGACCCGCTTCCGCTGGTCAGCCTGGCGGTGGTGGTCCTGGCGGTCGCGGGAGCCGTACAGGACAGGGATCTGGCCCGGCTCGCGGTGCCGTGGCTGCTCCTGCCGCCGGCGCTGCTGTTCGCGGTGTCCTACGCCGATCCGGTCTACCGGTTCCGCTACCTCCTCTTCTGCGTCCCCGCGGCGGCCCTTCTGGCCGGTACGGCTCTCGCCAGGCTGCGACGGCCACGGGGGCTCGTCGCGCTGGCCGCCGTCGTCGCCGTCTCGGTCCCCGGCCATGTCGCCAACTGGGAGGGCCGGGGCAGGCTGGAGAACCTTCGCCCGATGGCCGACGTGCTGCGGGAGCAGGCGCGGCCCGGTGACTCGGTCGTCTACATATCGTCGCTGCGGCGTGAGTTCGCCGCGGTGTATCCCGACGTGTTCGCCCGCCTGCGTGATCCTCTGCTGAAGATCTCCCCGGCGGAGGCGGGGACGCTGGGCGGGGTCCAGATCCCGGGGGCGGAGATGGCCGACCGGCTGGCCGACGCCTCGACCGTGTGGGTGGTCCGGATGCGCGTCGCGCCCACCTCCTACGCTCCGGTCCTCAGCGGATTCGCCGATGAGGACGCCCAGACGCTCGGGTTCCATCTCACGGGGCGCTGGAACTGTCGCGAGGTGCACCTCCTCCGGTACGAACGCCGAGCGGTATGAACGCTGACCATGTCCGGCGACCGCGCACCGCAGGTCGCGGCGGCGGCCGGCCGGTTCTGCTGCGAAAATGCAGGTCATGAGGATTCTTTATCCGCCGATCGAGCCCTGTGACTCCGGCCTGCTCGATGTCGGAGACGGAAACCAGATCTATTGGGAAGTCTGCGGCGATCCGGCCGGCAAGCCGGTGGTCATGGTGCACGGCGGGCCGGGAGGGGGCTGCTCGCCCGACCACCGCCGCCAGTTCGACCCCGAGGCGTACCGGATCGTGCTGTTCGACCAGCGCAACTGCGGCCGCAGCCGGCCGCATGCCAGCGACCCGGCCGTGTCGCTGGAGCACAACACCACCTTGCATCTGGTCGCCGACATGGAGCTGCTGCGGGAACATCTGGGCATCGACCGCTGGCAGGTCTTCGGCGGCTCCTGGGGAAGCGCGCTTTCGCTCTCCTACGCCCAGACGCACCCCGACAAGGTGACCGAGCTCGTGCTGCGCGGCATCTTCACCCTGCGGCCGTTCGAGCTGCGCTGGTTCTACCAGGAGGGCGCGTCGCTGCTCTTCCCCGACCTGTGGGAAAGGTATGTCGCGCCGATCCCGGAGGCCGAGCGCGGCGACCTGATCAGCGCCTTCCATGCCCGGCTGAACGACCCGGACCCGGCGATCCGGCTGCCCGCGGCGCAGGCCTGGAGCGTGTGGGAGGGCTCGACCATCACGTTGCGCCCGAATCCGCAGATCATCGCCCAGCATTCGGACGACGACTACGCGGTCTGCTTCGCCCGGATCGAATGCCACTATTTCGCGAACGGCGGGTTCTTCGAGAACGAGCAGCTCATTCGCGACGTCGACAAGATCCGGCACATCCCGTGTGTCATCGTGCAGGGCCGCTACGACGCCTGCACCCCGGCCGTGACGGCATGGGACCTGCATCGCGCCTGGCCGGAGGCGGAGTTGCACATCATCGACGACGCGGGGCACGCCTACTCCGAGCCCGGGATCCTGGACCGCCTCATCGAGGCGACCGACAGATTCAGATTCGCCCGCCCAGCGAGCCGGTGAGCGGGCATCTGACTGAAGATCCTCACCGCTGAACGTCCGCGTGGACATGCCGCTCAGGGGCACTCGTCAGGCTCGGCGCGGAACGCCACACCAAGGCCACCCCGATGATGATCACCCATACGCCCCACATGGAGCTATATCACGACGGAGCAGTTCATCTGGGGTCTCGACCGGGTTCTCGATGGGCTTTCGACACGCGATCCGGACGCGACTCGGGACTCAAATATGTGATCCGCGTCCGACTCGGGACTCAAATCCGTATCAGTGAGATCGAATTGACGGTGCTCACCAATACCCTTGGCTCTCAACACAACCGCTGGGCTCATAAGCCGCCAGCCGAGGAGGAGCAGTGAGCCGGCTCGACCGTCTCCGCGGGGCGGTGCCCGCGATCGACCACAACGCCCGCACCATCGCCGCACTCGCCGCCAACCCGGGTTGCGGGCGCAGGGCGGTGCTGGACGCCGCCGGGATCGACAAGGAGAAGATCGCCCGCCACCTGGGCTTTCCGTCTCCATTCGGCCAGTCGGTGTTCGCGATCATCCGGGAGAAGACCTTCGAGGACCTGGTGAAGGCCGACCGCTGCGCCCATCTGCTGCGGCTGCTCCGCGACAAGCTCGGCATGTCCGTCACCGAGGTGTCCTACGGCGACCTCGGCGACGTTGGCGGCGACGCCACCCCTGAGGCCCGGCACGCCCGCACCCGCGACCTGCTCCAGCGGGCCGCGCAGGACCTCGACGGCGGCGGGACGCTGTTCGACCACCCGCTGCTGAAGCTCGCCACCGCCGGGCACGACGTCTACCTGGAGCCCGACGTCATCGCGTTCCAGATCCGGGGCCGATTCCACATCGTGGAGATCAAGTCGTTCGCGATCATCGATGACCAGGCCGACGCCGGGCAGGTGTCCGCAGCGGCCCGCCAGTCGGCGGTGTACGTGCACGCGCTGCGCGACCTGTTCACCGAGCTCGGCCTGGACCCCGAGCGGGTCTCCCACAACGTGGTCCTGGTCTGCCCGGAGAACTTCGCCAACCACCCCACCGCGACCCTGGTCGACGTGCGCCAGCAGCTCACCGTCCTGCGCCGCCAGCTGTCCCGGCTGACCCGCGTCGACCGGATCCTGGACGAGCTGCCCGCCGGACTCACCTTCGACCTGGCCCCCGACGACGAGGGAACGCCGACCAGACCGGCGGACGAGCTGGCGAACGCCGTACGGGAAGTGGAGGCACGGTTCGCGCCCGAGTGCCTCTCAAGCTGTGACATGGCGTTCTTCTGCCGCGCGGACGCCCGCGCGTGCGACTCGGCCGACGTGCTCGGCCGGGCCGTCCGCGACGAGCTCGGCGGCGTGGAGTCGATCATGACCGCGCTCGGCCTCGCCGACGGCGCCCTCAGGCCGGCGGAAGAGCAGACCGAGATCGCCGCGCAGCTCCAGTTCGCCCACCGGCTCTACGCGGAGGCGCTGGCGTGAGCGTGCTTACCTCCTACGCGCGGGCGAGAGCCGTACAGGCCGGACGGGCGCAGCCGATCGCGACCGTCCGGCACGTGCACCTGTCGGCGAGCCCGATGGTGTTCATCCCGCTGAAGCTGGCCGGGGAGGCGGCGGCGCCGCTCGCCGCGATGCTCGGCACCGATCCGGCCAACCCGCACCTGCTGACCGTCCCGCAACCGCGCAACCGCGATCTGCGGTTCGCCTTCATGGCGGAGCTCGCCGAGATCCTGCTGCCCTATATCGAAGGGTTCGGGAAGGAATGCGAGCCCGACACCGACCGGCTCGCCGACGCCCCGCAGATCCTGGTGCCCAACCGGAGCGGCATCGGCTTCACCCGGCTGGTCGGGCGTTCCACCCGATTCCGGCGCTCCGACGGCCCCTATCCCGTGCACCCGTCGGTGCCCGCCCTCGGGCGCTGGCTGACCTTCCTCGCCGAGCGGAGCGAGTTCGCCGGGTCCGCGATGCTGGTCTCCGTCACCGAATCGCTGACCGCGCACTGGGCGACCGGGCAGAGCCCGATGGAGGACGCCAACCTCGCCGCGCTGCTCGGGTGGATCGATCCGCCGGAGGGGATGAGCGGGGTCGAGGCCGCCGCCGAAGCCGAGGACCCGATGTGGTCGCCTCCGGCCGGGCCCGACACCGACCCCGGGTTCGACAACCAGGTCCTGGACCCGGCGATCCGCGCCTACGACAGCTCGGGCTCCTCGGCGCAGGTGCGCGACGCCCTGCGCAGCCAGCTTGAGCCGACCTGGCGGCTCATGTGGCGGGCCGTCGGCCTGCTGCGACGCCTGCCCGAAGCGGGCAGCGTGCCGGTGCGGTGGCGGGACGACCGCTTCGAGTTCACCGGCTTCACCAACCGGCTGGCCGAAGGAGAGCATCCGCAGGGGCGCCGCGACAGCGCCGTGGGCGCCGCGATCCGCCTCGAAAGGCTGGAGAAGGCCCAGGAGCGGTATGAGGCGCAGCGGGCGTTCGACGATCCGCTTGTCATGGCCGAACACCGCATGGCGGGCAACGCCTTCGCCGGGCGGGTCGCCGCCGCCGAGCCCACCCGCGTCATCCCGTCCGGGCGCTCACGCGTCCTGCGCCCGCTCATCACCGTGGAGACATCCGATCCGGTACGGCTCTCGCCCGGCGACACGCTGCGCTGCCCCGCCAGGCCCAAGCAGGAAGCCCGAGTGATCGAGATAGCCGGAGGGAACACCGTGGTGCTCCAGCTCAGCGGCGGCATGGGCCGGTCCCTCACCCCGCCTCCCGGCAGCGTCCCGGAAGTGGGGGAACGCCTCTGCTACGCCGACCTCACCCTCGACGTCCGCCAAGGCGCCCGTTTCCCGTCGCGGGAGGACACGCCATGGACACACGGCGGCCCACCCGCCGAATACGTCCCGACCGACGAGGACGCCCAGGAGGCATGGTCGTGAGCACCGTCGCCGAAGAGGCCCAGCAGGCGCCGATCGTGAGCACCGTCGCCAAAGACGCCCAGGAGGCATGGTCGTGAGCGAGCTCAGTGGGCGTGGCCAGGTCATCAAGGGCGCACAGGCCCCGGAGAGCGCACAGATCGGCGAGGGTGAGCGGGGCACTCCTGCCGCGGCGGCCCGGGCCGTCACAGACGCGATTCTGGCCGACTTCACCGGCGGCCTGCACCGGGGTGTCATCGTGGACTCGCCTCCGGGAGCGGGCAAGTCCACCCTGGTCGTACGGGCCGCCCTGCAGGTCGCGGAATCGGGCGACCGGCTCATGATCGTGGCGCAGACCAACGAGCAGGTCAACGACCTGATCGATCGTCTCGCCACCGCGAATCCCGCGTTGGGCGTGGGGCGCCTGACGGCGTCCGGGTACGTGCCCCCGGAGACGGTCACCCGGCATCCCGGCGTGTCGGTGGCGGGCAAGGCCGACGAGCTCGCCGGCTGCCCGGTCATCATCGCCACGGCCGACAAGTGGGCATACGTGAGCGGCGCCACCTGGCCGTGGGCGATCGTCGACGAGGCGTACCAGATGCGCTCGGACAAGCTGCTGCGTGTCGCGCCCCTCTTCGAGCGGGCCCTGTTCGTGGGCGATCCCGGCCAGCTCGATCCCTTCTCGACCGTGGATGGCGACCGCTGGGCCGGCCTGTCCTGGGATCCCATGCAAAGTGCCGTCGCGGTCATGGCCCGGCTGAACCCCGACGTGCCCGTCCACCGGCTGCCCGTTTCCTGGCGGCTGCCCGCCGGGGCCGCGCCGCTCGTCTCCGAGGCCTTCTACCCCTTCACCGGGTTCCGCTCCGGTACGGCTCCCGCCGATCGGCGGCTCGAATTCGGAGTGGCGGGGTTCCCCGTGCCGTGGGACGCCGCCCTCGACGAGGCCGCCGCATCCGGGTGGGCCCTGTACGAACTGCCCGCCCGGCACACCATTCGAACGGACGCGGAAGCCGTACAGGCCTGCGCGGGCATCGCCACTCGCCTGCTGCGGCGTGGTGCGGTCGCCCACGACGAGCACGGATCCCACCCCGTCGGCCCGGACCGGATCGCGATCGGCTGCGCTCACCGGGATCAGGCCGACGCGATCCGGGCGGCCGGAGTTCCGTCGGGCATCACCGTGGACAACGCCAACAAGCTGCAGGGCCGCGAGTACGACGTCACGATCGTGCTCCATCCGCTGTCCGGACGGCGCGACGCCACCGACTTCCACCTGGAGTCGGGGCGGCTGTGCGTCCTCACCTCACGTCACCGGCACGCCTGCATCGTGGTCGCGCGGGCCGGGATCGCCGAACTCCTGGACGCCCACCCCTCCATCAGCCCCGTCCAGCTCAACGTGCCCGTGAAGTTCCCCGACGGCTGGGAGGCCAACCAGGCCGTCCTGGCGCACCTGTCCAAGCACCGCATCCCGGCGTCGTAGCCGGAGGTGAGGTTGTCCGCAGGTCCGGCGTGGTTCGCCGCAGCCCGGAAGACGGAGGACGGCCGGTGCGTCGTAGCCGGAGGTGAGGTTGTCCGCAGGTCCGGTGTGGTTCGCCGCAGCCCGGAAGACGGAGGGCGGCCGGGTACTGCGGCGGCGTCACCTTTCCTAGCTTTGGATGGAGATCGCTGGTCGGGCGATCTCACACCCGAACCGACTAGGAGCTCTCGTGCGATTTCCGTTCAGATCGACTCGCTTACTGGCCCTGGCCATCGTCACCGCGACCATCCCCGTGACGGCGTTCGCCGGTGCCGGGCAGGCCGTGGCGGTGGCGTCCGCCACCCGCGCCGCCCCGGAGATCCCGGACAGCCCGGCGGGCCGGCAGCTGCGCTGGCTGCTCGACGCGACGGGCCGGACGCCGCTCACGGAAGCCGAGCTCAAGGAGCACCTCAACGCCGCCTATCTCCAGCTTGTGACGGTCGCCGGGGCCAACGCGTATCTCAAGGACCTGGCCGGCCTGGCGCTGAAAGAGCTCGGCGACGCCACGCCCACGGTCCTGTCCGGCTTGGGGACGGTCGCCGGCGAACCGGTCCTGTTCCGCCTCCACGTGGACAAGGATGGGAAGATCGACCAGTTCACGGCGGAGCCTGCTCCCCCGCCCGTCCCGCCTGCCCCCGCGAGCTGGGCCGATCTCGACCAGAGGTTGCGCAAGGTCGCGCCCGAGGTCGGCTTCCTCGCCGCCGAGATCGACGCCCGGGGTCGGTGCCAGGTCGTACACGCGGTGGCTCCGGACAAGCCTCAGCCGCTGGGGTCGATCCTCAAGCTGTACGTGCTCGGCGCCGTGGCCCAGAAGATCCGCGACGGCGAGTTGAGCTGGAGCACCAAGGTGAAGGTCAAGCCCGAGTGGCGGAGCCTCGGCGCGGGTGGGCTGGCGGAGGCCCCGGACAACAGCACCGTCACGGTCCGCGAGGCGGCCAAACTGATGATCTCGATCAGTGACAACACCGCCACCGACATCCTCATCCACACGGTCGGCCGCAGGGCCGTCGAGGCCAAGGTGCGCCAGTGGTCGGACCATGCCCCGCTGAACATTCCCTTCCTCACCACGCGCGAGCTGTTCCTCCTCAAGGGGGTGAACTACCCCGAGCAGGCCAAGGCCTACCTGGCGCTCGGCACGGCCGGCAAGCGCGCCTATCTGAAGAAGACGGTCGCCAAGCAGCCCCTGAAAGACATCGTCGGATGGAGCAAGCCCCGTGAGATCGGCACGCTGGAGTGGTTCGGCTCCCCGCGTGACATCTGCCGCGCGTACGCCGGGCTGGCCAGGCTGAAGAGCAAGCCGCTGCACGAGGCGCTGTCGGCCAACGACATCGGGCTCCAACTGGATCCGAAGAAGTGGCCGACCGTCTGGGCCAAGGGCGGCTCCGAGCCGGGAGTCCTGGACCTGTCCTACTTCGCGCGCACATCGAAGGGCAGGACCTACGTCGTTACCCCGTTGACGAACAACCCCGAGGCCGTACTCGACGAGAAGACTCTCGCCTCCGAGCTCATCTCCCTCAGCCGGGGCGCGTTCTCCCTGGTCAAGACCCAGTAGTCGGGCGGCCCGGGGGTGGTGACACCACACCCGAGCACGGTTCCGTCGATCCCGCCGTCTCAATGGGAGAACGTGCGACGGTAGGTCGTCGGCGTGGTCCCGACCAGGCGGGTGAAGTGGCGGCGGAGCATCGTCGCGGCGCCGAAGCCGCAGCGTCCGGCGATCTGGTCGACCGAGAGCTCTGTCGTCTCCAGGAGCCGCTGCGCCTCGGCGACCCGCTGCCGGATGAGCCACTGCGCGGGGGTGGTTCCGGTCACGGCCGCGAAGTGACGGGCGAAGGTGCGTGGCGCGGACCGGGCGTGCCGGGCCAACTCGATCACAGTGAGGGGCTGGTCGAGATGGCCTCGGGCCCAGTCGAGCGTCGCGGAGAGCGCCGACTGGGCGGTCGCAGCGGCGGGCACGGGACGCTCGACGAACTGGGCCTGCCCTCCGTCGCGGTGGGCGGCGGTGACCATCCGGCGGGCGATGGTGTTGGCGACGCCGGCTCCGTGGGCCCGCCGTACCAGTTCGAGACAGAGATCGACCCCGCCGACGGTGCCGGCCGCCGTCCAGATCCCCCGGTCGTGCAGGAACAGCACGTCCGGCTCGACGGTCACCTCCGGATGGTCGGCGCCGAGCCGGTCGGCGAGCAGCCAGTGGGTGACCGCGCGGCGCCCGTCCAGAAGCCCGGCGGCGGCGAGAACGAACGCACCCGCGCAGAGAGACCCGATCGGGGTGCCGTTCTCGTGCGCCCGCCGCAGGGCATCGAGCACCTCCGGCCGCACCGGGTCGAACGGAGCGTCCCGGCCGGGCACCACGACCAGGTCGGCTCCTTCGAGGCCGTCAAGGTCATGAGTCGCGTCTATCCGGGCGCCCGGGAACATCCTGACCGGACGAGCTCCCGCCGAGCAGCGCCGCAGCTCGAAGGGCGGCACGCCGCTTTCCGCCCGGTCCATGCCCCAGACCTCACTGATCACGGCGAAGTCGAAGGCGCGGACGTCGTCGTACAGCACAGCGGCGATCGTGAACATGGCAGGAAAATACCGCACGATGACATAACTGCCACTCGTGGGCGCTGCGGCACCGGGCCAGACTTGCGGACATGAGCGAGATCCACGACAACGCGGCCCTGATCGTCATCGATGTCCAGAAAGGCTTCGACGATTCCTATTGGGGCAGGCGGGACAACCACGACGCCGAAGAGAACATCTCCGTGCTGATCCGGGCCTGGCGCGCCACGGGACGGCCGATCGTGCTGGTGCGCCACGACTCCCGCACTCCCGGATCACCCCTGGCCGTAGGCACCACGGGCAACGAACTGAAGGACACCGTCACGGTGGCGATGGGCGGCGCCGAACCCGACCTGTTCGTCACCAAGACGGTCAACTCCGCGTTCTACGGCGAACCCGACCTGAACACCTGGCTGCGCGCCGGCGGCATCGACCAGATCGTCATCATCGGCATCCAGACCAACATGTGCAACGAGACCACCGCCAGGATGGGCGGCAACCTCGGCTTCGACGTGATCTACCCGATCGACGCGATGCACACCTTCGACGCGACCGGGCCGGACGGTGACGTGGTCGCCGCCGAGGAGATCACCCGGGCCACCGCGGCCAGCCTCCACCATGGCGGCTTCGCTCGGGTCACCCGGACAAAGGATCTCCTCGGCATCCTCTAGGACTGCGGCGGCTCCCAGGGGTTCCGCGCCTCTAGAGCTTCCGCGGCTCGGGCAGGTAGACCTCGCCGCCGCGCTCGGTGAACTCCGTGGACTTCTCCTTCATGCCCGCCGTCAGCGCCTCGGCGTCGGTGAGTCCACGCTCCTCGGCGAAACGCCGTACGTCCTGGGTGATCTTCATCGAGCAGAAGTGCGGGCCGCACATGGAGCAGAAGTGCGCCGTTTTGGCCGGGGTGGCGGGAAGGGTCTCGTCGTGGAAGGACCGGGCCGTGTCGGGGTCCAAGGACAGCTCGAACTGGTCCTCCCAGCGGAACTCGAACCGCGCGTCCGACAGCGCGTCGTCCCACGCCTGCGCGCCCGGATGGCCCTTGGCCAGGTCGGCCGCATGCGCCGCGATCTTGTAGGTGATCACGCCGGTCTTCACGTCGTCCTTGTCCGGCAGGCCCAGGTGCTCCTTCGGAGTGACGTAGCAGAGCATGGCCGTGCCGTACCAGCCGATCATGGCGGCGCCGATCGCCGAGGTGATGTGGTCGTAGCCCGGCGCGATGTCGGTGACGAGCGGGCCAAGGGTGTAGAAGGGCGCGTCCTGGCACAGCTCCCGCTGGAGGTCCACGTTCTCCTTGATCTTGTGCATCGGCACGTGACCCGGGCCCTCGATCATCACCTGCACGTCGTGCTCCCAGGCGATCTTCGTAAGCTCGCCGAGCGTGCGCAGCTCCGCGAACTGGGCCTCGTCGTTGGCGTCGTAGATCGAGCCGGGGCGCAGGCCATCACCCAGCGAGAAGGCCACGTCGTACGCCGCGAGGATCTCGCAGATGTCCGCGAAGTGCTCGTAGAGGAAGCTCTCACGGTGGTGCGCCAGGCACCAGGCGGCCATGATCGAGCCGCCGCGCGACACGATGCCGGTCTTGCGGCGGGCCGTGAGCGGAACGTAGGCGAGCCGGACGCCCGCGTGCACGGTGAAGTAGTCCACGCCCTGCTCGCACTGCTCGATCAGCGTGTCCCGGTACACCTCCCACGACAGGTCGGCGGCCCGGCCGTTCACCTTCTCCAGCGCCTGATAGATCGGCACGGTCCCGATCGGCACGGGAGAGTTCCGGATGATCCACTCACGGGTGGTGTGGATGTTGCGGCCCGTGGACAGGTCCATGACCGTGTCGGCGCCCCACCGCGTCGCCCACGTCATCTTCTCCACCTCCTCCTCGATGGAGGAGGCCACGGCGGAGTTGCCGATGTTCGCGTTGATCTTCACCAGGAAGTTGCGACCGATGATCATCGGCTCGCTCTCGGGGTGGTTGACGTTCGCCGGGATGATCGCACGCCCCGCGGCGACCTCGTCGCGAACGAACTCAGCGGACACACCCTCCCGGATCGCCACGAACTCCATCTCCCTGGTGACGACGCCCCGCCGCGCGTAGGCCAGCTGGGTGACCGGCGCCCCATTGGCCACCAGCGGTTCCCGGCCGTCACCGCGGAAGACGGCGTCCAGAGAGCCGAGCCCCCGCGCGCGGTCGGCCTGCTCCCGGTAGCCGTCGTCGATCGGCCGCACCGGCCGCCCGCCGTATCGCGCCACGTCACCCCGGGCCAGGATCCAGTCCTCACGCAGCCGGGGCAGCCCCTTGGCGATGTCGGTGGTGACGGACGGGTCGGTGTAGGGCCCGGAGGTGTCGTACAGGACGACCGAGTCGCCGTTGGTGAGCGACACCTCGCGCATCGGCACCCGGAGGCCGTCCGCGCCGGGGAGGTAGGTCTTCACAGTGGACAAGCGCGGTTCGGTCATCGCGCAAACTCCCTTCGCCGGCATTACCCGGAGCAGGTTGTGGCGGTCGGCGGCTCCACAGCCGTCCTCTCAGCCCGGTCGCACCGGGCTCCCGCGTTCGGTCGCCGTACAGGCTAGCGCGCGACGATCGCGATCGCCACAGGCGTGTACGGCTGACGCGGCCCAGAGCGAGGCGTCCGGGCGAGGCGTCCGGGCATTATGCCGGCCAAGCCCGGGGACATGGCCTCGTTCGCCGACGTCGCGATCATGCGAGGCCCGAAACGCTGGTCAAGGGGTGCGCCATCGTTTTCGCGCGCCAACGTAGGCGCGTCGCGCCACCCCCGTAGGAAGACGATCTACGCGGGGCGTCCCCGAGTGCTGGAAGCCCTGTGTGGCAGGCGAATCCGGG
>JBIOWF010000288.1:0-2054 GCA_044868295.1 Microtetraspora sp.
GGACGCTGGACACAGCGTCGCACAGCGGGCCCAGCCGGTCACCGAGGTAGACGCACATGATGACCGACACCGACGTGGGGTGACGGCTAGGGGGAAGGGCGAGGGAGTCCGAGACCGGGCTTCGGCCGGGGGACCGATCGTCACCCGGTGCAGCGTTGTCCAGCCCATGCTGACTGGCGGGCATCGTCATTCCACCCCGGGCATCTCGCCACTCTTGCCTGAGTCGAAGACTATCCGAGGAAGGGCCGATTCAGGCGACGCGAATTGAAGCACCCGCGCGGGCGCTCGTCAAGGCGCGCGACCCTGCGGAGGCGCTCCAGGCTCCCGCAGCGGGTGGGATGTGTCCCACCATGCGGCCGCGGCCGCGCCGGCGGCACCGAGGGCGAATCCGGCGACGACGTCCAGAGACCAGTGGGCGTCGAGGACGATTCGGGAGAGCCCGACGGCCAGGGTCAGCATGACGGCCGCGAGCCCGACGCCTACCCGGAGACCGCGCCCCAGCCTGGACCGCCCGACCAGATAGATCGTCGCGACGCCGAAGGCCGCGATGGCGGTCGCGTGGCCGCTTGGAAAGCCGAGAGCCGGGCCGCGGGGCCGGAGGCGGCCCACCAGCTCCTGCAGCGCTTCGCCGGCCAGCGGCGCCACGACGAGGGCCAGGCCCCACAGCCACCACCGCCGGCGCGCGTGCCGGGACGCCGCCAGGAGCAGCAGGAGCCCGGGCACGATCCCCCACCACGTACCCAGCGGGCGGATCGCGCGGGCGAGCGACCTCATCTCCCGGGACGAAACGCCGCGAACCACGGCGCGCACCGCCGTCTCGCCCGGCAGGATCCCGGTGGCCGCCAGGACCGCCGTGATGGCGACGACGCCCGCCGCCGCCACCGCGATCACACCCCAGTGGCGCGATGGAGCGTGGATCACGGCCCGGGGGCGGAGGCGGCTCCCCGCCATCCGACGGCCTTCGATCTCGAGCGGCCTGGGGCGGTCTGGGGCAGCCTTGGGGCCCTCATTCGCGGTCCCGCGCGGTGCTCTGCCAGTCGAGACGCCGGCCCATGACGTGAACCGCGGAGTACACCAGAAACGAGAGCAGCGCCGCCAGGAGCGCGACCGCGTACACCTGGTCCCCCCGGTACTGCTGCATGGCCCGGTTGATCACGTAACCGAGCCCCGAGCCGGAGATCATCCACTCGGCGGCGATGGCCACGATGATGCTGCCGCTGCCGGTGATCTCCTGCGCGGACACGATGAACGGCAGCGCGTAGGGGAGACGCACGTGGAGGAAGATCTCGAGCGGGCTCGCGCTGAGCACGCGCATCCGGTCGAGCACCACCGGATCTGCGGCGAGGAGTCCCCGGTACGTGTTGACCATGACGGGGAAGAAACCCGCCAGCACGACGATCGCGACCTTGGAGCCGAGCGTGTCACCCAGCGCCAGGGACAGCCCGGTTACCAGGGCCACGTAGGGCACGTTCCGGAGCGTGATCGCCGCCGGCATGACGAGCTGGCGCGTGAGGGGCAGGGCGACCAGCAGCACGGCGAACCCGATCCCCACGACGTTGGCCAGCACATACCCGACCGTCGCCGCCTTCAGTGTCTCGATCAGGTGATGAGTGATGAGAGCCCGGTCGGCCACCAGCGCTTCGAAGACCCGCTCCGGGCGCGGGATCACGAAGGCCGGGAGGCCGGTGGTCAGGATCGCGAGGTACCAGAGGGAGAGGATCGACGCGACCGGCATCGCGATCTGCACGAGCGCACGGCCGAGAGCCCGGCTCACTTCGACACTCTGGCGGGTGCTTCGGCGCCGACCCCGGCCGGCCGGACGAGGAGCCGTCGGATGTGGGCCGTCGTCTCGACGAAGGCCGGAGAGCGCCGGAAATCCGCGCCGCGGGGGCGCGGCGCCGGCACCGAGACCAGCTCGAGGACGCGGCCGGGGGCGGGAGAGAAGACCAGCACGCGGTCCGCCATGAGCACGGCCTCGTCGATGTGATGCGTGACGAACAGGACCGTCTTCGGCCGACGCG
Source organism: Microtetraspora sp. (assembly GCA_044868295.1). GTDB lineage: Bacteria > Actinomycetota > Actinomycetes > Streptosporangiales > Streptosporangiaceae > JBIOWF01. The sequence goes on from JBIOWF010000288.1 coordinate 2,022, forward strand.
CGAGCTGCTGACCGAGCCACTCGCCCAGCTCCT
>JBIOWF010000289.1:0-36893 GCA_044868295.1 Microtetraspora sp.
GTCGGCGGCGCTCGCCTCGGCGGGCGTGCCCGACGCGCGCCCCCCGATCCGGGCGCCGCCGATGTCCGCCGTGGTCAGGGGGCCGTTCTCGCGGGCGTGCTCCAGGACCTTGTCGATCGTGGGCGGCACCTCGTGCCAGCGGAATCGCCGCTCGCGGAAGGCGCGGCGGCGGAAGCCGTACAGAGGCCAGTGTTCGATGGGGATGATGCAGGCGGCGTGGCACCAGTATTCGAAGGCTTGCGCTGGATTGTGCCAGTACGCCCGCTCGGTGGAGTCCCTGCCTATCGGGCCGAGCCGGGCGTAGGCCACGAGCTCGTGGGAACGCGCGAGCACCGAGATCGTGTCGAGTTGCACGGCGCCCACGCGGCGGAGCATGCCCGGCACGCCGCCGCGCCGGCCGCCGGATCCGAGGAAACCCTGGGCCCGCAGGATGATCCTGCGGGCGTCGTCGGCAGTCAGATCGGTCACGGGAAGATGCTAGAGGCCGCCACCGACAAAACGACTATGGGGGTGTGCTCGAACTACCTGGAAATGTCGCGGACTGTCTCGGACTATGAGGATGTGTGCTCGAACGGCGAGTGGTGCTCCTGCGCGGGCAGCGCCCGGGGGGCGTCCACGATCACGTCCGAGAAGATGTCGAAGACCAGGGCGAGCAGCCCGCCGACCGCGCAGATCCCCACCCCGACCCAGAAGAGGAACCAGTTCGGGCCGGTCGTCAGGGCGACACCGCCTACGGTGAAGCCCAGCAAGATAATGGTGACGGCTAGCCAGGATTTGGCACTTCCTCCGTGGCTGCCCTGATGTGCGCTCTCTGCCATACACAGCTTTTTACCCGATAGGAGGGCCGCCGCACACACAGGGGGGGAACTCCTGATGTGGTCACACGCGTTTTAGTGCCGTGGGCGGCTGTCCGCCGTGATCGTCGGCGGGCGACCCGAGCGTCGACGTTGGCTGTGTCTGGTGGTGGAACGGCCTACGATGACAGCGGGGAAGTATGTCTTGTCCTCAACCACGGTGGATCCGCCGGGGTAGACCTGCGAGGAGCTTTACAAAAAGTGGCAGCCATTCTTGACAAGATCCTTCGCGCCGGCGAAGGCAAGACTCTGCGTAAGCTCAAGCGGATAGCCGAGCAGGTCAACTCCATTGAAGAAGACTTCAAGAGCCTGTCCGACGCGGAGCTTCGCGCGCTGACGGACGAGTACAAGCAGCGGCACGCCGACGGCGAGTCCCTCGACGACCTGATGCCCGAGGCGTTCGCGACCATTCGCGAGGCGGCCCGCCGGGTCCTCGGCCAGCGCCACTTCGACGTGCAGCTCATGGGCGGCGCCACCCTCCACATGGGCAACATCTCCGAGATGCGCACCGGTGAGGGCAAGACGCTCACCTGTACGCTTCCGGCCTATCTCAACGCCATCTCCGGCAAGGGCGTGCACGTCGTCACCGTCAACGACTACCTGGCCAAGCGTGACGCGGACACGATGGGCCGCGTCCACCGGTTCCTCGGCCTCGAAGTCGGCGTGATCCTCGCCAACATGCCTCCGGAGGAGCGGCGCAAGCAGTACAACGCCGACATCACGTACGGCACGAACAACGAGTTCGGCTTCGACTACCTGCGCGACAACATGGCCTGGTCCATGGAGGAGTGCGTCCAGCGGGGCCACAACTTCGCGATCGTCGACGAGGTCGACTCCATCCTCATCGACGAGGCGCGGACCCCGCTGATCATCTCCGGCCCCGGCGAGCAGTCCGGCAAGTGGTACGCCGAGTTCGCCAAGATCGTCCCCAGGCTCCGCCGCGGCGTCGAGGGCAAGGACGGCGAGGAGAGCACCGGCGACTACGTCGTCGACGAGAAGAAGCGCACCGTCGGCATCCTCGAATCCGGCGTCGAGCGCGTGGAAGACTGGCTGGGCGTCGACAACCTCTACAAGCCCGAGCACACCCATCTGGTGCAGTTCCTCAACAACGCGCTCAAGGCCAAGGAGCTGTTCAAGAAGGACAAGGACTACATCGTCGTCGACGGCGAGGTCCTGATCGTCGACGAGTTCACCGGTCGCGTGCTGCACGGCCGCCGGTACAACGAGGGCATGCACCAGGCCATCGAGGCCAAGGAAGCGGTGAAGGTCAAGGACGAGAACCAGACGCTCGCCACCATCACCCTGCAGAACTACTTCCGCCTGTACGGCAAGCTCGCCGGCATGACGGGCACGGCCGCGACCGAGGCCAACGAGTTCCACCAGACCTACAAGCTGGGTGTCGTCCCGATCCCGACCAACCGGCCGATGATCCGCAGGGACCAGGCGGACGTGGTCTACAAGACCGAGGACGCCAAGTTCCAGGCGTGCGTCGACGACATCAAGGAGCGGTTCGCCAAGGGCCAGCCGGTCCTCGTCGGCACCACCAGCGTCGAGAAGTCCGAGAAGCTGTCGCGCATGCTCAAGCGCCAGGGCGTGCAGCACGAGGTGCTCAACGCGAAGAACCACGCGCGCGAGGCGGCGATCATCGCCGAGGCGGGCCGCAAGCACGCGGTCACGGTGGCGACGAACATGGCCGGTCGTGGCACCGACATCATGCTCGGCGGCAACCCCGAGTTCCGCGCCGACCTGGAGCTGCAGCAGCGTGCCCTGTCGCCCTCCGAGACCCCGGAGGAGTACGAGAAGGCCTGGCCCGAGGCGCTGGAGAAGGCGAAGGAGGCCGTCAAGGCCGAGCACGGGGAGGTCGTCGAAATCGGCGGTCTGTACGTGCTGGGCACCGAGCGGCACGAGTCGCGGCGCATCGACAACCAGCTTCGCGGCCGTTCCGGCCGGCAGGGGGACCCCGGCGAGTCCCGGTTCTACCTGTCGCTTGAGGACGACCTGATGCGGCTGTTGGGCTCGCCCAGGGTCGAGATGGTCATGACCCGGTTGAACATCCCTGACGACGTGCCGATCGAGTCGGGCATCGTGTCCAAGGCGATCGCGTCCGCGCAGCACCAGGTCGAGCAGCAGAACTTCGAGATCCGTAAGAACGTCCTCAAGTACGACGAGGTCATGAACCGGCAGCGCAAGGTGATCTACGCCGAGCGTCTCCGCGTGCTGGAGGGCGCCGACCTGCACGAGCAGGTCCGCACCTTCGTGACCGACGTCATCGAGGACTATGTCAAGGCGGCCACCGCCGAGGGCTTCGCCGAGGAGTGGGACCTCGACAAGCTGTGGAAGGCGTTCGGCCAGCTTTACCCGATCTCGGTCACGCTCGACGAGCTGGTGACGGAAGCCGGCGGCGACAGAGAGAACCTGACCGCTCAGATCATCACTGAGCGAATCAGGGAGGACGCGCTCAAGGCGTACGACCGCCGTGAGGAGGACCTCGGCTCGGAGGCCACGCGCGAGCTGGAGCGCCGGGTCATCCTCTCGGTTCTCGACCGGAAGTGGCGCGAGAACCTCTACGAGATGGACTACCTCCAGGAGGGCATCGCCCTGCGCGCGTACGCGCAGCGCGACCCGCTGATCGAGTACCAGCGCGAGGGCTTCGACATGTTCTCCGCGATGCTCGACGGCATCAAGGAGGAGTCGGTCGGCTACCTGTTCAACCTCGAGGTCGAGGTCCAGCAGAACCCGATCGTCGAGGACGACTCGGGCGAGGACGCGGCCGTCGCCGAGACCGGCTCGATCATCGCGCGGGCGCTCCGCCAGCCGTCGCGGCCGACCGAGATGGTCTACAGCGCACCGGGCGAGACCGGTGACGTCGAGGTCAGCCGGGTCCGATCCACGCCGGAGCAGCGTGCCGCGTACGGCGACGTGGAGCGCAACGCCCCCTGCCCGTGCGGTTCCGGCAAGAAGTTCAAGCGCTGCCACGGCGACCCCAGGCACGTCGAGGCGTGAGCGACTCAAGAAGTCCCCGCCGGGATCGGCGGGGACTTCTTCTCGTCGCGAGTGACCATGTCTTCCGGAGCGGCTCTGAGCAGGGTCGAGACACCTCGTGCGCAGGGATGGCGTCAGGCCGTTTCGAAGTCGGTGACGAGCCACTGGACGCCGTACCGTTCGAGACGGACGGCCAGCGCGCGGCTGCGTGGTCCGCAGTGGACGAGCAGGCACATCTCAATCGAGCCGGCCCGGGGCTGCTGAATGTGGGGGAGCCCGACCAGCGGCGGGCGGCGCGCGTCGATCATCTTTCCGGCCCGGCAGAGCTCGGCGTACGCCCGTTCCGTGAGCCGGTCCTGGACGGTCTCCGGCGGCCGGCGGCCCGAGAGGATCTCGGCCAGCGCCTGCCCGAGACCGCGTAGCCGCCGCTCGTCCGGCAGCGATCCCGGCGGTCCCATGATGAGCGCGCCCCGCCCCTCGCCGTACGGCCGGGCGGTATGGACCGGAGCGAGCGCGAGGGAGCCGTAGGTCTCCGGCGTGCCCGCCTGCGGCCCGCGCTCGTCGTCGTACGGAGGATCGGCCTGGGGCACGGATGTGAGCCGAGGCAGGGGGATTGGCTTGGGCATCGGAGCTCCGTGGGTCGTCGCAGGGGCTGACGACTACTAGAGATTCCGGTCTGACGGCCTGATACGACAGCCGCCAACTTCTTCGATCAAGGCATCGTCGTGTGGCCGTTTGCGGGGGTCGGTCCCGAGAGTTGGCTAAGAACCCGACGAGTTCCGGACCCGCGCCCATGGGGTTATCGCCGCCCGCAATGGTGGTTCAGGGGCGGGCGCGTGCCGATTCGGTGGTCTCTCCGGAGTCCACGTCGGGCTCCGGCTCGCGGCCTGGAGTCATGATGTTCAGCTTCTTGATCAGGAAAGTGAAGATCGCATAGTAGAGCGCGGCATAGACCAGGCCTATGCCCATGATCAGCCAGAAGTTGTGCGTGTTCCCCTTGCCGATGTTGAGCAGCGCGTCGGTGACTCCGGCGGAGAAGCCGAAGCCGAGCCGCCCGTCGAGTGCCGCGACCAACGCCATCGAGATGCCGGTGAGGATGGCGTGGACGACGAAGAGCAGCGGGGCCACGAAGATGAAGGCGAACTCGATCGGCTCGGTGATGCCGGTGACGAACGAGACGAGCGCGGCGGAGATCATGATGCCGCCGACGGCCGGGCGCCGGTGCGCCGGAGCGGCCCGCCAGATGGCGATGGCGGCGGCCGGCAGGCCGAACATCATGACAGGGAAGTATCCGGCCATGAAGGAGCCGAAGCCGTCCGCTCCCTGCAGATAGCAGGTGAGGTCGCCGGAGAACTGGACTCCCTTGACCGTGCAACCCGGCACCTGGAACCACACGATCGAGTTGATGATGTGGTGCAGGCCGAGCGGGATGAGAAGGCGGTTGGCGACGCCGTACACGCCCGCGCCGACCTCGTTGTTGTCGGCCAGCCACTGCCCGAAGCTGTTGATCCACTCACCTATGGGCGGCCAGACGAGGCCGAAGGCGACGCCGATGACGACGGCCGCGAAGGCGGTGATGATCGGCACGAAGCGCCGGCCGCCGAAGAAGGCCAGCCAGGCGGGCAGCTTTATGCGGTGGTACCGCTGCCACAGCAGGGCCGCGACGATGCCGATGATGATGCCGCCGAGCACGCCGGTCGGGTTGCCCGCGGCCCAGTTGATCACCTCGACGGGCTTGCCGTCCGGGCCGACGACCGTCTGGGCGACACGCTTGTGGACGGCATCGGTGGCGGGGGCGTCGAAGAACAGCCCTTTGGACACCCGATCGAAGATGAGATATCCCACGAGCGCCGCGACGGCGGTCGAGCCGTCCGAGCGACGGGCGAAGCCGACGGCCACACCGACGGCGAACAGCAGCGGCAGGGCGCCGAAGAGCACGTCACCGGCGTTGGCGAGGACCTTGGCGACATCGGCCATCCAGCCGAAGCCGGCGACGTCGGCCAGCCCGCCGGGCTCAGCTCCGTTGGAGCCCAGCATGTCGGGCTGGCCGAAGCGGAGCAGCAGCGCCGCCGCGGGCAGAACGGCGATGGGAAGCATCAGTGAGCGGCCCAGACGCTGGAGCACACCCATCACGGCGGATCCCGAGGACGGGGTCGCTGGAAGGCCCGAGTCGGCGGCGGTGGAACTCATCGGTGTTCCTCCAGGGAGTGAGGAATGACACTAAGTGTGCCGGGCCGGAGTCTCGAGGAGAGTCCTGAGCTGGTAGCGGTCGGCCCGATAGGTGGAGACCCCGAGCTCGGCGCACACCCCTCCGGCGAAGGAACGGCGCTGCAGCAGCAGCACGGCACCCCCGCGGGGCAGCTTGAGCAGGTCGGCGTCACTCGGGTCGGCGATTCCGCCGTCGATGGTGAGCTCCCCGGCGTCCAGCACCAACCCGTAGCGGGACTCGAGTAACGCGTACAGGGACCGGCCGGACAGGTCGTAGGTGTCGAGGTCCGGTGCGAGCGCTACCGGGATGTGGGCTCGCTCGATGCACAGCGGTTCCCCGTCCGCCGTGCGTAGCCGTTCGATGAAGTGCACGCTGTCACCCGGCTGGATGCCGAGCTCCCGGGCGAGGTGGGCGCTGGCCCGGACGACCCGGCGGTCCAGGTCGCGGGAGCCCGGCTCCATGCCACGGGCCCGCATGTCGTCGCTGAACGAGGTGAGCTGGAGAGCCAGCTCGATCTTCGGCCGGGCGACGAATGTGCCCTTGCCGGGGACTCGATGCAGGCGGCCCTCGGACACCAGGTGATCCACTGCCTGCCGTACCGTCATCCGCGACAGGCCGAAACGCTGGCACAGCTCCCGCTCGGACGGGATCGCCGCGCCAATCGGCAGCTCGTTGTTCTCGATGAGGTCGAGCACGATCTCGCGGAGCTGGAAATACTTGGGCACCGGGCTGTCCGGATCGATCTGGGCCACTGATCCCCTCTCGATCTGATCATCTGAATCGGTTATGGTTCGTACTGGTCTAGTCCGGACTAGACCACAGGCCGGAAATATGTGTCAATGTACGGACCGGCGACGGATCGATAACGGCCCGATCTCACGCAGCCGGGATTTGAGGATGAACATCAGATGACGACCAAGATGCGCAGCGAGATCGCCGAGCAGCCTGCCGCGCTGCGCGCCACGCTGGACGCCCTGCTTCCGAGGGCCGGGGAGGTTCAGCAGCTCGCACGCGAGACCCGTCAGCTGCTGTTCATCGCGCGGGGCACGTCGGACAACGCGGCGGTCTACGGCCGCTACCTGATCGAGGCCCACGCCGGCCGCCTGTCCGCGCTCGCCGCCCCGTCGATCGCCACGACGTACCGCAAGCGGCTCGACCTCGACGGGGTGCTTGCCGTGGGGCTGTCCCAGTCCGGCCGCACCGAGGAGATCGTCGAGACGCTGAACTGGGCCAAGGACTGCGGCGCCAGGACTGTGGCGATCACCAACGGCGGCGAGCTGTCGCCGCTCGCGCAGGCCGCGGATCTCGCGCTGTGCACGCTGGCCGGTGAGGAGAAGGCGGTCCCCGCCACCAAGACGTACACCACCCAGCTGGCGGCGCTCGCGGTGCTGGCCCTGGGCCTGGGCGCCGACGTGAACGCCGACGACCTGCAGCGGGTGCCGGACGCCGTGGAGAAGCTGATATCCGACCCAGGTGACCTGGACGCGGTCGTGGAGGGGCTGGCGGGCAAGCCGGGCGTGGTCGTCTCCGGCCGCGGCCTGGCCTTCTCGACGGCCCTGGAGCTCGCGCTCAAGCTCAAGGAGGCCTGCTACCTGCACGCCATGGGCCTGTCGTACGCGGATCTGCTGCACGGCCCGATCGCCGTGGTCGACGAGGACACCCCGGCCATCCTCGTGGCCTCGGGCGAGGGTCCCACCCTCGCGGGCACGGTCGCGCTGGCGCAGCGCGTGACGGGTGCCGGCGCCGCCGCCTTCGGCGTCGGCGGGGGAACGGAGCTCGCCGCCGCGTCGACGGCCGCGCTGCACGGTCCCGACCTGCCCGAATGGGTGGCTCCGCTCGGGCTCATCGTCCCCGGCCAGTTGCTTACCGAGGCGCTCGCGCGCAGGCTCGGTATCGACCCCGACGCCCCGCGTGGCCTGAACAAGGTGACGCAGACCGACTGATCCGGGGCACCTGGTTGATGCCGGCCCATTAAGGAGGACCCATATGGCGGCAGACGCTCACGCCATCATCGCCGGGCTCGGTGGTGTGGACAACATCATCGAGATCGAGCCGTGCATCACGCGACTGCGCACCGAGGTGTACGACGCCTCGAAGGTCGACCAGGCGGCCCTCAAGGCGGCCGGCGCCCATGGGGTGATGGCCGCGGGCAACATCGTCCAGGTCGTCGTGGGTCCGGAGGCCGACACGATCGCCAGTGACATCGAGGACATCATCGGGTGACGCCGACCGGGGGCCGACTCAGGAAGAGGGCTTCGTTGACGACTGTTCACGCCCCGGTCGCGGGGGCGGCCATCGGTTTGACGGCCGTGCCGGATCCGGTGTTCTCGCAGGCCATGGTCGGCCCAGGGGCGGCGATAGATCCAAGGAGGGAGCCGGGGCAGGCCGTGGCGCCGATCAGTGGGACGATCGTCAAGCTGCACCCGCACGCCTACATCGTCATGGGGGACGACGGCAGGGGCGTGCTGGTGCACCTCGGCATCGACACCGTGCAGCTCAAGGGCGACGGCTTCGAGCTCCTCGCGGCCGAGGGAGACCGGGTCCGGGCCGGCCAGCCCGTCGTGGGCTGGAACCCGGCGGCCGTAGAGGCGGGCGGCCGCTCGCCGGTGTGCCCGGTCGTCGCCCTGGACGCGCTCGCCGATTCGGTGAGCGACGTGGTCGAGGGCCGGGTGAGCGCCGGTGACGAGCTTTTCCAGTGGGCATTATGAAAGCCGCGCTGTTCGACCTCGACGGCACGCTCGTCAACACCGAGCGGCGGAGCAGGGCCATTTGGGGGATGTGGCTGGACAGCCACGGGATCTCCTATGACGACATGCTGCTGCGCGGCTTCATGGGCCGCAGGGGGCCGGATGTGATCTCCGAGGTCTTCCCCGACGCCGACGTCGAGCGCATGATCGACGAGATTCGCTCCTACTACGACCATCCGGACCTGCCGGAGATCGAGCCGGTCCCGGGCGCCGCGGATCTCGTCCGGAGGATCGCCCGATACGGCTCGCCGATCGCGCTGGTCACGTCCGCGAGACGCTGGTGGGCGGACGAACGCCTCCACCAGGTCGGTGTCGCCGACCTGATCCGGACCGTCATCTCGGCCGAGGACGTGTCGGTCGGCAAACCCCATCCCGCGGGGTTCCTGGAGGCCGCCGCGCGGCTCCGCACGGATCCGTCCGACTGCGTGGTCTTCGAAGATTCGCTGGCCGGGATCGCCGCCGCCAAGGCCGCCCGGATGGCCTGCGTCGGCGTGGCGACGACGCACCATCCGGACGAACTGTCCCAGGCGGATCTTGTAATACCTGATCTATCGGGTATTGACTGGCCACTAACGCATCTGTGAGTGGTCTGGACCGCCACAAAAGAGGCAGCAGGCAGCAGGCATCAGAGGAGGAACAATGGCCGAGCGAAAGGTCAGCGTCGAGTCCGAGGTGGGCCTGCACGCCCGCCCAGCGGCGACGTTCGTGCAGACGGCGGCCAAGGCGCCCTTCGATGTCACCATCGCCAAGCCGGGCGGCCCGGCGGTGAACGCCAAGAGCATCCTGTCCGTGCTCGCTCTCGACGTCCGGCAGGGGGATTCGATCGTCATCACAGCGGAAGGCGAGGGCGCGGACGAGCTCCTCGACCTGCTCGCCTCGATCGCCTCGGCTCCCTGATCTCGTGGAGCGTCTTGAGGGCACCGGCGTCAGTCCAGGCGCCGGGTACGGCCCCGCGCACCTCCTGATCGGCGCCGTCCCCGAGCCCGCCAAGGGGGCCCGCCATGACGGCGACGCGCGCGCGGAGAAGGTCCGGGCGCGGCGGGCGCTGGAACAGGTGGCCGCGGACCTGGAGGCACGCGGCCTCAAGGCGGGCGGCGACGCCCAGGACGTCCTCACCGCGCAGGCCATGATGGCCCTCGACCCGGACCTCGCGGCCACGGTGGAGGAGCTCGTCGACCAGGGCACCGCCGCGCCGAGGGCGGTGTTCGAAGCTTTCGCGAAATATCGGGAAATGCTGGCGGCGGCGGGGGGCTACCTGGCCGCTCGGGTCGCCGACCTCGACGACATCCGGGACCGCACCATCGCCGTGCTGACCGGCCTGCCCATGCCAGGCGTGCCGACGGACGCCCCCGAGCCCTTCGTGCTGATCGCCAAGGACCTCGCGCCCGCCGACACAGCGATGCTCGACAGGGACCTGGTGGCGGCGTTCGTCACCGAGGAGGGCGGGCCCACCAGCCACACCGCGATCCTGGCCCGCTCGATGGGCGTGCCCGCCGTCGTCGGGTGCGCGCACGCCACGGCGATCCAGCCGGGCACTCCGGTGCTGGTCGACGGCACCTCCGGCGTCGTACGGCTCTCGCCTTCGATGAGCGAGGTGGCGGCGGCCCGGAGCGCCGTCGCGGCCAGGAACGCCGTGCTGTCGGCGGTCACCGGCCCCGGCCGCACCGCGGACGGCCACGCCGTACCGCTGCTCGCGAACATCGGCGGCCCGCGCGACCTGGACGCGGCGCTGGCGAGCGGCGCGGAGGGGGTGGGGCTCTACCGCACCGAGTTCCTCTTCCTCGACCGGGAGACAGAGCCCGCCCCTGAGGAGCAGGAGGCCGCCTACCGGGCTGTTTTCGAGGCGTTTCCCGGCGCCCGGGTGGTCGTCAGGACGCTGGACGCCGGGGCGGACAAGCCGCTGGCCTTCCTGCCGCCCCCGGCGGAGGAGCCCAATCCCGCGCTGGGCGAGCGTGGCGTGCGGCTGCTGCGGCGCTATCCGGACATCATGGCCGCACAGCTCGCCGCGCTGGCCCGCGCTTCGGCCGGCGCGTCGGCCAGGGTGCACGTGATGGCCCCGATGATCGCCACGGTCGAGGAGGCCGCGTGGTTCGCCGAGGCCTGCCGTGCGGAAGGGCTGCAACTCGCCGGGATCATGATCGAGGTGCCTTCGGCCGCGTTGCGGGCCCAGGATCTGATCAAGGCGGTCGACTTCTTCTCGATCGGCACCAACGACCTCACCCAGTACGCGCTGGCGGCCGACCGCCAGGTCAGCGCGGTCAGCGAGCTGCAGGACGCCTGGCAACCCGCCGTGCTCGACCTGATCGCCCTGGCGGCGTCGGCAGCGCGGGCGGCGGGCAAGGCCTGCGGGGTCTGCGGAGAGGCCGCAGCGGACCCGGTGCTGTCCTGCGTGCTCGTCGGCATGGGGGTGGCGACGCTCTCCATGGCCTCGCCGGCCCTCTCCTGGGTCCGGGCGACGCTGGCCAGGCACACGCTCGACGAGTGTGTCCGGGCCGCCACCGCAGCCCGCTCGGCGACCTCGGCCGAAGCGGCCAGGGCCGCCGCCCGAGCCCACCTCCCCGGCCTCACCGCCCTCGGCCTCTGAGCCCGAAGCCCTGCCTGACGTGCCGCCAGGGAGTGCTTTATGAAAGCTGCCCGTCGCGCAGCAGGGCTTGATTTGGAAAACACGACCCTAGATGTGCGACCGACTCGGTGAGAGCGCAAGGTGGGTGACGACCGCGCCCAGGGTGGACAGGGCCGCAAGGGCCAGGCCGATGGTGTGGAACGGCGGCGCTGATCTTCCTCGGCAGCCTCACGGCATCCAGTGGACCGGCATCTGCGAGGGCGTGACCCGCAGAGACTTACGGCTCTCCTGTCCGCTGAGGTTTCAGATCCCTCGTGTGAGGAAAGGGACGAGCGGCCATCAGCGCGGATACCGTGATGGGATGTTTCGACTGAGGCTCGGCGTGGCATTGTTGACGATCGCGGTGGCGGGATGCTCCCCGGGCACGGCGCAGGTCGCACAGCGGACGCCGACGCCCGCCGCAGGCGAGAGCCGTACGGCGTCGGCCTCGCCTTCACCCTCCGCGGGATCGAACGTGGACGCGATCCTGGCCGGGATGAGCGTGGAGGAGAAGGTCGGGCAGCTGTTCATGCCCGTCCTGTACGGCTCGCGCGCCGACTCCGCGCACGGCGAGAACCAGGCCAGGTACGGTGTGGCCACCCCGGCCAAGATGATCGAGAAGTACCGGCCCGGCGGGGTGATCCTGTTCCCCTGGGCGGGCAACGTCTCCGACGTCAAGCAGGTGGCCGGGCTCACGACCGGGCTGCGGAAGGCCTCCCCGAAGATCCCGCTCGTGATCGGCGTCGACCAGGAGAACGGCGTCGTGTCCCGCCTCGCTCCGCTGGTCACTCCGCTGCCGGGGGCCATGGCGATCGGCGCGACCGGTGACACCGGCAACGCCCGCAAGTCCGCCCGCGTGACAGGGGAGGAGCTCAGGGCCCTCGGGATCTCCCTCGACTTCGCGCCGGTCGCCGATGTCAACGTCAACCCGGCCAATCCGGTGATCGGCTCGCGGTCCTACGGCTCGAACCCGGCGAAGGTCGCCGCGATGGTCGCCGCGGCGGTCGACGGCTTCCACGCCGGGGGAGTCGCCGCGACCGCCAAGCACTTCCCCGGCCACGGCGACACCACGGTCGACAGCCACACCGGCCTTCCGGTCATCCGGCATTCGCGGTCGCAGTGGGAGAAGCTGGACGCGCCGCCCTTTCGCGCGGCCATCGCCCACGGCGTCGACGCGATCATGTCGGCTCACATCGTGATGCCGAAGCTGGACTCGTCCGGGAACCCGGCCACGCTGTCACACAAGATCCTCACCGGACTGCTTCGGGAGAAGCTGGGCTTCAAGGGCGTGATCGTGACCGACGCGCTGGACATGGCCGGGGTCCGCAAGAGGTACGGCGACGCGGAGGTGGCGGTGCGGGCTGTCTTGGCCGGGGCCGACGTGCTGCTGATGCCGCCGGACTTTCCCAAGGCGTACAACGCGGTCCTGAAGGCGGTGCGTTCGGGCCGGATTCCGGCGGCGCGGCTGGACGCGTCGGTCACGCGGATCCTGCGGCTGAAGATGTCCCGCGGGCTGTTCGAGCCGACGCCCGTGGACCCCGGCGCCGTGAGATCGCACGAGCATCTCAAGGTCGCCCGGAAGATCGCGGCGCAGGCGGTGACGCTGGTCCGTTCCCCGCCCCTGCCCCTTCGTGGTTCCGTGCTCGTGACCGGTCCGGCAGGCGAGCGGCTGTCCGCGCTCCTGGACGGGGCCACCGCCGTCAAGACGGCTGAAACTCCCAAAGCCGGCGAGATCTCCGCGGCCGAGCGGGCCGCCCGGCGCGCCGATGTCGTGGTGGTCACCACCCAGGATGCCGACCCCATGCAGACGAAGCTGGTCGGCGCGATGGTGAAGACCCGCAGACCGGTGATCGTGGTGTCCATGGGCGCGCCGTACGAGCTGGCCCGATTAGGCGCCTACGCCGGCGCGCTGGCCGTCTACTCGGCCACCGACAGCTCCTTGGAGGCAGCCGCCGCGGTTCTCACCGGTGCCGGCCGGGCCGGCGGCCGCATACCCGTCGCGCTGAACCTTTCCTAAGGAACCTATCCTTGGATCACGTTTCAACGGCAGGTGCCGTACTGAACGGGAGGTGCCGTGCTGAAGGGTGTGCTGATCGATTGGGGCGGCGTCCTCACGACGGGGCTGAACGACGCGATCGCGCATTGGCTCGCCGCCGACCGCATCGACGCCACGCACTACCGGGACGCGATGCGCGAGCTCGTCCTGCACGCCTACGGGGGCACCGGCCCGGCCGACAGCAACACCGGCTCGGTTCAGAGCGGCGCTGGACCGGTTCAAAGCAGCGTCGGCTTGGCTCAAAGCGGCACTGATTCGGCTCGGCGTGGCTTCGACCCGATTCAGAGCGGCGCCGACTTGGCTCAAAGCGGTGCCGATTCCGCTCGAAGCGGCTTCGGCTTGGTTCAAAGCGGCACTGATTCGGCTCGGCGCGGCTTCGGCGCGGCTGCGCCCGGTGGCGTGAACCCGATCCACGCCCTGGAGCGGGGAGAGATCTCCGCCGCCGAGTTCGAGCGCGGGCTGGCGGCCAGGCTGCTGACCCTGGACGGCGTCGCTCCTGCGGCCGAAGGCCTGCTCACCCGCATGTTCGCCGCGTTCCAGCCGGTCGAGGAGATGCACGACATGCTGCGCCAGATCCGTGGGGCCGGGCTGACCACGTGCCTGCTGTCCAACTCATGGGGCAACGAATATCCCCGGACCACCTGGGAGGGGCTCTTCGACGAGATCGTCATCTCAGGTGAGGTCGGGATGCGCAAGCCCGAGCCGCGGATCTTCCAGCACGCCCTGGATCTGGTCGGATTGTCTCCTGAGCAGTGCGTGTTCATCGACGACATCGAGGCCAACATCCAGGCGGCGCGAGCGCTCGGCATCGTGGGCATCCACCACATGGACACCCAGGCCACCATCGCCGAGATGGAGCGGCTCTTCAGCGTGCCCCTCCGCCCGTGACGCCGGCGACCTGGCCTCGCAGTGGACGTGAGCGTGGGAAGCTGGTCCCTTCGGCGGACGCGTGGTGAGCGGGCCGGACCTTCACTCAATATCGAACCCCTCAATATCGAACGAACATCGAAATATCGTGATCGAGGAACGCATGCGCGTGTATCTGCCGTGCACGCTCCCCGCGCTGGCCCGGGCGGCCGCCGCGGGCGAGCTCGGACCGGCCCCGTTGACCGGCTTCGCGGTGACCCCCGCATTGATCGAGTGGTATGTCTCCGGCGACACGGAAGAGCTTGAGTACGTCGCCTTGACCGAGGCCGCACGCGCCTCGCTGCGGCTGCTCGCCGCCGGCCGCGCCGACGGCGGCGAGGTCGCCGCGCGGCGGGTGGTCGTCGCGGCCGAGGTGCCCGACGGCGACGTCAAGGCGAGCGCCGACCTGAGCGAGCGCGCCCGGGTCCGGCTGCTGGCGCCTGTTCCGCTCGGCAAGCTGGCCGCAGTGCACGTGGACGACGTCGCCGCCGTCTCCGAGATCGAGGCGGCGATCGCCGCGCTGCCCGCCGCCGACAGCGGCGACGACGACGCCCAGTTCACCGTGGACGGCGCCGAGGCGCACGAACTGCTCTGGTACGCCACCCAGGAGATCCCAGATCTTCTCGCCTGATCCCGGCCCGAGCACGGGCCACGCGACCCCGGACGCGTGCCCGGCGGCCCGCCTGTCCGGCCACCGCCTGTGATCAGCGGCCAGTCTGCTTGGCCTGCCGCGTGTGTCTTGTGGCCCGTCCAACGGGGCTGCCATGTGTGACTGGCGGCGTATGCCTGGCCCACCGCATGTGACGTCTGCCTGGTCCGCCGCACGTGACGTGGAGCCCGTGTGCCTGGCCTGCCGCATGTGACGTGGAGCCCGTGTGCCTGGCCTGCCGCATGTGACGTCTGCCTGTCCGCTGCGTGTGGGATGGAGCCCATCTGCTTGACCTGCGGGGTTCATAGAAACGTCACATGGCCCGGTTAAGCTTGATTCTGATGAAGCACATTGTTTGGGACTGGAACGGCACGCTCTTTCACGACCTCGACGCGGTGGTGGGAGCAACCAACGAGGTTTTCCGGCCATACGGGATCGGCCCATTCGACCCGGACGGGTTCCGCGAGATCTACACGCGGCCGATCTGGGTGCTCTACGAGCGGATGCTCGACAGGCCGCTCAAGGACGGTGAGTGGGAGCAACTCGACCACGGGTTCCATGAGCACTATCACCGCCTGATGCTGGCCTGCCAGCTGGCCGAGGGGGCGCTGTCCAGCCTGCGGGCCTGGGAGCAGACTGGCCGGACCCAGTCGCTGCTCTCCATGTGGGGCCATGAGCAGCTGGTGCCGAAGGTCGGTGAGTTCGGCATCGCCGGGCACTTCGCCAGGGTGGACGGGTTGCGGACTGCCCGAGGTGGACCCAAGGCCGAGCACATGGTCGCGCATCTCAAGGCGCTCGACCTGGACCCGCGAAACGTCGTAGTGATCGGCGACAGCGTCGACGACGCGCATGCCGCGCAGCACGTCGGCGCCGGCGCGATCCTCTACTCGGGCGGCATGACGAGACGCTCAGAGTTGGAGAGCGTCGGCGTTCCGGTCGTCGACTCGCTCGCCGCCGCCCTCGACCAGGTCTGATTCCCCGGTACGGCTCCCGCAGGCGGCCCAAGCGTGCCGATATCCCAAAAGCAGATCGGCACAATGTTTGCGGATGCGCCTACAACCTCGGCATTGGTTGCTTTTCCGGCATTGCGGTAGCCGTACCCTTGGGAGCGAGTCTGTTGGCCCGACCCCCCACCGGAGGCCACGATTAACCGCCTCGTTCTCTGGAACGTCGATCTCACCCTGGTCGATGTAACCATCGTCGCCCGAGACGCCTACGCGGACGCGTTCCGCATGGTCACCGGGAGGCCGCTGGTGAAACTCGCACCGGCGATGGGCCGCCCCGACTCTGAGATCATCTTCGAGACCCTGGCCATCAACGCCATCACCGTCGAGGACTACCACCTGCCGAGGTTCCTCGACGCGCTGGCCGTCTGCTTCGCCGACAAGCGCAAGCGGCTCGCGAAGGAGGGGCGCACCATGCCGGGCGCCAAGGACGCGCTCAAGGCCGTCTCCCGGCTCGACGGGGTGATCCAGTCCGTCCTCACCGGGACGATCAAAAGCAACGCGGTGCACAAGCTGAAGGCGTTCGGCCTGGACGCGTCAGTGGACTTCGAGGTCGGCGGATACGGCGAAGAGGTCTATCCGAAGGCCACGCTGCTCCAGGTGGCGCAGGGGAGGGCCAAGGAGAAGTACGGCTCGGCCTTCACCTCGGGCAACACCGTCCTGATCGGCGACTCGACTCGTGACGTCCAGGCGGCCCAAATCGGAGGGGCCGGGATGATCGCTGTGGCGTCCGGCCGCTCCACGGCGGCCGAATTGCACGAGGCGGGGGCCGACATCGTGCTGCCCGACCTGTCCAACGCCTCTGAGGTCGTGGCCGCCGTCGCCCGCCTCACCAGCCCCGTCGACCGCAAAGCCGGCTGACCTCTCCAGCCAAGTCAACCCGCCAGGCTGGTTGACCTCTCCGGCCGAGCCTTCCATGCACTCACCGATCACGCGCGTCGTGGTGGGTGCCGCCCCTAGTCACTACAGAGGCGTTTTCGATCACCCCATTCGTCCTGGTTTGCTCATGGGCAAATCCATCTTCTGTAGTCCTGAGGGGCGGGCCACTGCCGGTCTCCCCAGGCGAACACCCTGCGGAACCTCGCGCGGCACTGACGCCTGCCGCTACGCCGTAGCCGAAGGCGATGTAGAAGTGTACTTATAAGATACGCTCTCCTTAGAAGTTGACTTATAAGGAGAGCGATGATCGTCAAGCCTGCCCATGTGTTCGGCAGGGATCGAGAGTGGGCGGCTCTCGTGCGGTTTGTCGAGTCCACCACCGACGAGATGCTGATGGGTGTCGTGAGTGGGCGACGCCGACAGGGGAAGACCTTCCTTCTGCAAGCGTTGGCCGAGGCGGTCGGCGGTTTCTACTTCGTCGCCGTCGAGTCCACCTCGGTGGATGCTCTCCGCCAGTTCGGCACCGCTTTGGCGGACTACTTGGACATGGGCGGCCGGCTCGCCTTTCGGAACTGGGACGAGGCGATCGGCCTTCTCCTGGATCGGTGCGCTGACCGCGTCGTCGTCCTCGACGAGTTTCCCTACCTGATCAAAGCTGATCCGGCCATTCCGTCGATCATCCAGCGGGAGATCGATGCTCGTGGCGGCGCACGTCAGGGCAGGAGCCGTACCAGACTTCTGCTCGCGGGGTCGGCGATGTCGATCATGGGCAAGCTGCTCGCCGGGCAGGCGCCGCTCCGGGGGCGCTCGTCGCTTGATCTCGTCGTACAGCCTTTCGACTACCGGACCGCTGCCGGATTCTGGGGAATCTCTGACCCCAGGCTCGCCGCCCAGGTCAATGCAGTCGTGGGAGGCACTCCCGCGTACCGAACCCGCTTCGTGGACAATGAGGCGCCGAGAGCGATTGAGGATTTCGACGACTGGGTCATCCGGCGTGTACTCAGCCTGGACACCCCGCTCTTTCGGGAGGCCCGGTACTTGCTCTCCAATGAGAGTGACATCCGCGATGAAGCGCTCTATCACGCGGTCCTGAGTGCCATCGCGACCGGCAACAACACCAGGGGCGGCATCGCAAGCTATATGGGTCGCAAGTCAACAGATATCGCCCACCCGTTGGCTGTCCTGGAAGATTGCCGGCTCATCCGAAAGGAGATCGACCCGGTCCGAAAAGGGGCCTCTCTCTACCGGATCGCCGAACCTTTGGTCGTCTTCTACGAGGCGATCATGAGAAACCCCTGGAGTCAGCTGGAGCTGGGCCAGGCCGCACATGTCTGGCGCGGGTCGGCGCGACGGTTCGCGGCACAGGTGATGGGTCCGCACTTCGAGCACTTGTGCCGCCAGTTCGCGTTGACGGCGAATTGGGACGGCGAGTTGCCCACCGACGTGGCCGCCGGCCTCGCCCAGGGCAGTGGAAAGGGACAGAACATCGAGGTGGATGTGATGGTCCTCGCTGCTCAGGAAGGCGACAGCAAGCGGAGGCTGCTCTCTGTTGGGGAGGCCAAGTGGATGGAGATCATGAATCTTGGTCATGTGAACCGGCTGCGGCAGGCCAGGGACCAGCTACATGGGAAGGGCCTTGACACCCGCGACACAGTGATCGCTCTATACAGCGGGGCCGGATTCGATGCCGATCTCAGATCTGCTGCGGCCAAGGACTCGCGAATCCTGCTCGTCGACCTGGAGACGCTGTACTCGTCCGCATGATGCGCGACGTGCCGGTCGCACTCGGACGACGGCGCGCGGCAACACTCATTTTCGCTATGACGGCCGCCCTCGGGAGGCGGTTACCGCGCCCGGCTTCTCACAGGGCGTTCAGGAAACGGGCCGCGATCGGGGCCGCCACGGCCGCGCCGGTGCCGCCGCCTTCCGCGATCACGGAGAACGCGAGATCGCCCTGGTAGCCGATGAACCACGAGTGCGTCGGCGGCTCCGCGCCGGAGCCGAACTCCGCGGTGCCCGTCTTGCCTGCCGTACCGGGCGGGAAGGACACCCGGCTGGCCGTGCCCTCGCTCACAACCGCGGGCATGAGTTCGCGCAGGGCCCTCACGACGCCGGGCTCCAGCTTGCGTGGCTGGGCCCCGCCCTGGGGGACCAGCGCGGCCGGGACGAGCCGGGGCGGGCGCCATGTGCCGTCGGCGATCGCGGCGGCGACCGCCGCCATGTTGAGCGGGCTCCCCAGTACCCTGCCCTGGCGTCCACGGATCCGAAGGTCATCGCCCGGCTGCGCGTGCTCGATCCCCAACGGACCAATCGCGGCGCCCCGCGAGAGATGACGACATTGCTCGGCATGATCTGGCGGAACGAGGCCGCGACGCCCGAGTCGTGCGCGGAGATCCGGCGTTCGATGGGGCTTCAGGTGTGGCCGCACCGGCTCGCCTCCGGCTTCCCGTACGACGATGTGGCGGTCAGCGGCAAGACGGGCACGCTGCCCACGACCCGCAACGAGGTGGGCGTCGTGGAGTACCCGGACGGCGGACGCTACGCGATAGCGGTCTTCACCCGGTCGATCGGCACCGCCCAGAACCAGCCGAGAGCCGACGCGGCGATCGGGTCGGCGGCGCGGATCGCGGTCGAACATCTCAGAGCTTGAACATCGCCGACCGCTGGTCGGGCATGCGTGGTTTACACATCCCCATCGGGCAGGCCACCTGCCGAGTGGGCGTGTCGCCGAACCTCTGGCCGGGCATGCATGGTTTACACCGCCATATGGGGGACCGTTCCTATGTGGGGCTCAAGTGATGACACAGAGCTCGGCCGTGGCGAGGATAGGGGCATGGTTGAGGAAGGCGCTCTGCTTTGGGAACCCACACCGGAAATCGTGCGCGATGCCAGGATCACCAGATACATGGAGTGGCTTGGCCGGCCGGGGACGAGCTATGACGAGCTGTGGCAGTGGTCGGTCGATTCTCCTGCGGAGTTCTGGACGTCGATCTGGGACTACTTCGGCGTGGTCGGGGAGCGTGGTGACGGGCCCGTCATCTCTGGGACGATGCCGGACGCGAAATGGTTCGCCGGAACCACGCTGAATTATGCGGCCAACGCTCTGCGCGGAGACGCCGACCGGCTTGCAGTGATATTTCGCGATGAGTCGGGAAACCGCAGGGCATACACCCTTGGTGAGCTGCGTGAGGAGGTCGGCCGAGTCCGCACCGGTCTCGTACGGCTCGGTGTCGGCCGAGGCGACCGGGTCGCGGGATACCTCCCGAACATCCCCGAAGCACTGATCGCCTTCCTGGCCACCGCCAGCCTGGGCGCCATCTGGTCGTCCTGCTCGCCGGACTTCGGCGCGCCCAGCGTCATCGACCGGTTCACCCAGATCGAGCCGAAGGTCCTGATCGCGGTCGACGGCTACCGCTACAACGGCAAGGCCTACGACCGTTCGGAGACGGTGGCCGAGATCGCCGGCAAGCTTCCCACTCTGCTGGCCACCGTACGGGTGCCCTACCTCGGCGGGTCCCGCCTCGACGCCTCCACCGGCAGCGCCACCGTCGACGCCCCGAGCGTGATCGGGTGGGCGGAGCTCGGCTCTCCCGAAGGGGAGAGTGAGCCGCTCGAATTCGAGCCGGTGCCGTTCGGCCATCCCCTCTGGGTGCTGTACTCGTCGGGCACCACGGGTCTGCCCAAGCCGATCGTGCACGGCCACGGCGGCGTCGTGCTGGAGCATCTGAAGGCGCTGACGTTCCATCAGGACCTCGGCGAGGGGGATGTGTTCTTCTGGTACACCACGACCGGCTGGATGATGTGGAACTACCTCATCGGCAGTCTCCTCGTCGGCGCGACCGCTGTCCTGTACGACGGGAGCGCCACCCAGCCGGACACCGGGGCGCTGTGGGAGCTCGCCGCCGAGGAGGGGGTCACGTACTTCGGAACCGGCGCGCCGTACATCGTGGCCTCGATGAAGGCGGGGCTGAAGCCGACGGGGCTGGAGCGACTGCGCGGGATCGGCTCGACCGGCGCGCCCCTCCCCCCGGAGGGTTTCGCCTGGGTCCACGCGGACGTGCGGGACGACGTGCCGCTCGGATCGTTCTCCGGCGGCACGGACGTGTGCACGGGTTTCGTGGGGGCGGTGCCGCTGCTGCCGATCAGGGCGGGGGTGATCCCGTGCCGCTGCCTCGGCGCCCGGGTGGAGTCCTTCGACCCCGTGGGCAAGAGCGTGATCGGTGAGGTGGGGGAGCTGGTGTTGACGCAGCCAATGCCGTCGATGCCGGTGATGTTCTGGAGCGACCCCTCTGGCGACCGCTATCGCGAGTCGTATTTCGCGGACTATCCGGGCATCTGGCGGCACGGTGACTGGATCAAGATCCTGCCCGACGGCGGCTGCGTCATCTACGGTCGCTCCGACTCCACCCTCAACCGGGGCGGCGTACGGATGGGCACCAGCGAGTTCTACCGGGTGGTGGAGCGCTTCGAGGAGATCGCCGACAGCCTGGTGATCGACACCGGGCAGCTCGGCCAGGACGGCCGCCTGCTCCTCTACCTGGCCATCGCGCCCGGCTCCGAGCTGTCCGACGACCTGATCTCCAGGCTGCGTACGGCCTTGCGGACCGAACTGTCGCCCCGTCACGTGCCAGACGAGATCCACGAGGTCCCCGGCATCCCCAGGACCCTGTCCGGGAAGAAGCTGGAGGTGCCGGTACGGAAGATCCTTCTCGGTACCCCCGTCGAGAAGGCGGCCAACCTCGACGCCATGGCCAACCCCGAGGTCCTGCGGTACTTCCAGGCCCGGGAGCCGAACGCCTGATTCACCCCGGGGTCCCGGGCGGCTACACGCCTTGAGGGAGGCGGCAAGGTCTCCCGGGGGCGGCTACACGCCGAGAGGGAGACCCCGGGGCCGCTACACGCCTTGAGGGAGGCGGAAAAGGCGGGTGGGGTCGTAGGCGGCCTTGACCCGGGCGAGGCGTGCGGCGTTGGCGCCGAAGTACTGCCGGCGCCAACCGGCCAACTCCGGGTCGATGTAGTTGACGTACGCGTGATCCCCGAAGTGGGGGCGCATCGCCGCGTGCGCGGCTCGCGCCCAGGCGGCGGCGCCGCTCCGGTGGGCGTAGTACTGCACGCTGAACAGGGCCTGCCGGTGGGGGAAGGCGGTGGCGTCGGCGCGGACCCGGCCCACGGCGCCGCCCAGCGCGTCGAGGAGCACGCTGTGCCGGCCGGTCGCGGCGACCTGGGCGATCAGCGCGCGGATCCCCGCGCCGGACAGTGGCGCGTACGCCATGTGGGACTTGGCCGAGAAGACGTCGCGGACCAGCCGGCCGGCCGACGTCTCGCCTGGCAGGGAGCCCGGCCGGTGGCACTGCGCCACCGACAGCGCGCCGCAGCCGGCCATGGTCATCATGGCGTGGCCGTACGACGACTGGCTGACGAACCGGCTGGACGGGTCCGTCCCGATCCGGTCCACCAGGCCCTGCAGCAGTCGTTGGCAGGCCGCCTTGCCGCCGACGTAGAGGCCGCCGATCGTCCCGTCGAGCGACGGGTCGTTGTTGAGGTGGAGGTTCGACCACATGGCGTCGGGGGCACTCGGCGCCCACGCCTGCCACGCCTTGAGCGCGGCGGCGGCCTTCGACCAGGGCCAGTGCAGGAAGAACACCGTCACGTCCTGGGTCTGGTGGGTGCGGAACGTGAAGGAGGTCGCGATCCCGAAGTTGCCGCCCCCGCCGCCTCTCGAGGCCCAGAACAGGTCGGGATCGGTGGTGGCGGAGCACGTCCGCAGCCGTCCGTCGGCCGTCACGATCTGTACCGACTCCAGCACGTCGCACGTCAGGCCGTACTTCCGGGACACCACGCCGATGCCGCCGCCGAGCGTGAGCCCGGCCACGCCGACGGTCGGGCACGAACCCGCGGGGACGCTGACCCCGTGCGCCGCCAGCTTGGCGTACACGTCCACCAGCCGCGCTCCGGCGCCGATGGTGGCCCGCCCGCCCGAGTAGCCGACCTTGCTCATCGGCGACACATCGATCACCAGGCCGGGGCCCGTCGACCAGCCCGCGTAGCTGTGACCACCCGACCTGGACGTGACGGGCACGCCGAAACGCCGCGCGAAACTCACGCATTCGGCCACGTCGGACGGGTTCTTGCAGTACGCCACCGCGGCCGGCCGTACGGCGTCGAACTTGGCGCTGAAAAGCTTGCGGGCGGCGTCGTACGAGGCGTCGCCCGGCCGGATGAGCCTGCCGTCCAGCCCGCGGGCGAGCCCGTTCCAGTCCGGCGCGGCGCGCGACGACAGAACGGGCAGGCCCGCGAGCGACGCGATGCCGACGGGCGCCGTCAGTGAGAGAAAGCTACGCCGGTTGATCATGGATCACTCCCCGAGGTTCGAACCACCCCATGAGACGTGCCAGATCGCGTCCAGGTTGGTCACAGTCTCATCACTTCGCTCCTATGCGCAGCGCGAGTGCGGGGCATCATCCGCCGGGCGACGATCCCTTAAGCTCATTTCGGCCACCCTCAGGTTGACGTCCGTATTGTTTTCGGGTGGTATCTGTTCGATGGCGCCGGACTCCTGATCAATGGAGATCAGGTAGCTCGCGCCGCCGGAGGAGTAGGGCAATGACTGGGACGCCGCGACGGCGAGCCTGGACAGGGGGAGTCGCGCCGCCGCTGCCGAGTTTCGGCGCAGACGTCACACGCCCTCCCGACGGTGACCACGCCCGTCTGAAGGAGCCCCTCTCCTGCGGGCGCATCTTCTCCCTTTCGGCGGGGACTGTTTCTCCATGGACTGCTGTGGGTACGGCGTGGCCGGCTCCACGAGTCAACGACATCTCACAAAGGAGTGAGTGACCAAATGCGGCTCGACAAGGCGCGGGATGTGCGCGAGTCCGACGAAGGCCTGGACGATCTTCTCCGGAACGCCGCCGAGACCTGTGCGCACGCGCCCGGGGCTCAGCATGCGGACGACGAGAGCACGCTCGCCTTCCTCAGGCAGTACTACAAGCACGTCGCCACGGAGGACCTGGCCGACCGCAACCCCGTCGACATCTACGGGCCGGCGATGGCGCACCGCCACCTCGCCGAGCACAGGCCTCAGGGGCGCGCGCTGGTCAGGGCGTACACCCCGATGCTGGAGGAGTCCGGCTGGGATCCTGGTCACTCGGTGATCCAGATCGTCACCGACGACATGCCCTTCCTCGTCGACTCGGTGACGATGGAGCTGGACCGCAAGCAGATCGGCACCCACTTAATCGTTCACCCGCAGATGCGGGTCCGCCGGGACATGACCGGGCAACTCCTCGGTCCCGGCCAGGAGGACATCACCGGCCAGCTGCTCCGTGAGTCGTGGATCCACATCGAGATCGACCGGCAGCCGGACGCCGCTCTGCTCAAGCAGCTCGAAGGCGACCTGCAGCGGGTGCTGCAGGATGTGCGCTACGCGGTCGAGGACTTCGCGAAGATGCGGGCGCTCGCCGTGAACCTGGCCGAGGATCTGGTGGTCAACCCGCCGCCGCTGGACCCCGCCGGGGTGGAGGACAGCCTTGAGCTGCTGCGCTGGCTGGCCGACGGCCACTTCACCTTTCTCGGCTACCGCGAGTATCGCCTGGAGGAGTCACCCGCCGGGGAGACCTTGCGCGCCCTGACCGGCACCGGGCTCGGCATCCTCAGGGCGGACAAGGCCGGCTCGGCCAGCTTCGCCGCCATGCCCGCCGAGCTGCGCGCCAAGGCCCGCGAGAAGCAGGTTCTGATCGTCACCAAGGCCAACAGCCGCGCGACCGTGCACCGTCCCGCGTACCTGGACTACATCGGCGTGAAGCTGTTCTCCCCGGAGGGAGAGGTGATCGGCGAGCGCCGGTTCCTCGGGCTCTTCACTCATGTGGCGTACAACGAGTCGATCTCCCGGATTCCCGTCCTGCGCCGCAAGCTCGGCGACGTGCTGGACCGGGCCGGGCTGTCGCCGGAGGGCCACGACGGCAAGGATCTGATCGAGATCCTGGAGGCGTACCCGCGCGCCGAGCTCTTCCAGATCCCCGTCGACGAGCTGCTGCCGGTCGCGCTCGGGGTGCTCCGGCTGCGCGAGCGCAAGAAGGTCAAGCTGTTCCTGCGCAAGGACGACTACGGCCGCTACATCTCGTGCCTCGTCTACCTGCCGCGTGACCGGTACACCACCAAGGTCCGGTTGCAGATGCAGGAGATCCTCATGAAGGCTCTCGGCGGCGCGACGCTCGACTACAGCACCATGATCGGTGAGTCGGTGCTCGCCCGGCTGCACGTAGTGATCCGCGGTGAGCGTGGCAAGCCGTTCGGCGAGCTGTCCGTCGACATCGAGGAGCTGGAGGCGCGCCTGGCCGCCGCCACCCGGTCCTGGGAGGACGACCTCGCCGTCGCCATCACCGAGCTCTGCTCCGAGGAGGAGGCGCCCGCGCTGACCCGCCGGTACGGCGTGGCCTTCCCCGAGGGCTACAAGGCGGACTTCCCGCCGCGTACGGCCGTCGCCGACCTCAAGCGCCTGGAACAGCTGACGAATCAGGACCCCAGCGAGATCGGGATGAACCTCTACGAGCCGTACGGCGCGGCCGAGGGGGAGCGCCGATTCAAGATCTACCGCGTGGGGGCGCCGATCTCGCTGTCCCAGGTCCTGCCGCTGCTGCAGCGGATGGGCGTGGAGGTCGTGGACGAGCGTCCGTACGACATCGACCTGGACGGCGGCGCGACGACCAGGGACGCCTGGATCTACGACTTCGGCCTGCGCTACACCCCGTCGGAAGAGGTCGACAGGGACGACTTCAAGCGGCTCTTCCAGGACGCGTTCGCCGCGCTGTGGCGCGGTGAGGTGGAGAACGACGGCTTCAACGCGCTCGTGCTGACCGGTGGGCTGACCTGGGAGCAGACCCAGATCCTGCGGGCCTACGCCAAATATCTGCGGCAGGCCGGGACGACGTTCAGCCAGGTCTACATCGAGCGGGTGCTGCGCGGCAACGTCCGGCTGGCCCGGCTGCTGGTCCGGCTCTTCGAGTCCCGTTTCGACCCCCGGCGCGCGGAGGAGGTCAGATCGGAGCTCTGCGACGCGCTGGGCGAGGAGATCCTGGCGTCCCTGGACGAGGTCGCCTCGCTCGACGAGGACCGCATTCTCCGGGCCTACCTGGAGATGATCAACGCCACGCTGCGGACGAACTTCTACCAGTCGGCGGCGACCAGGGCGTCGACAGTCCTGGACGGTGACGAGACCGTCGGCAGCGGGCGCAAGCCGTACATCTCGCTGAAGTTCGACCCGAGCGCGATCAGCGTGCTGCCGCTGCCCCGGCCGAAGTACGAGATCTTCGTCTACTCGCCCAGGGTCGAGGGCGTGCACCTGCGCTTCGGGAACGTGGCCCGTGGCGGCTTGCGGTGGTCGGACCGGATGGAGGACTTCCGTACGGAGATCCTCGGCCTAGTCAAGGCGCAGATGGTGAAGAACACGGTCATCGTCCCGACGGGTTCCAAGGGTGGATTCGTCGTGAAGCGCCCGCCGGCCGGCGGGCGGGACGAGCTGCTGGCCGAGGGCATCGCCTGCTACCGCCAGTTCATCTCGGGGCTCCTCGACATCACCGACAACATGGTGGCCGGCGAGGTCGTGCCGCCGCGTGACGTCGTACGGCACGACGGCGACGACACCTATCTGGTGGTGGCCGCGGACAAGGGCACCGCGACGTTCTCCGACATCGCCAACGATGTGTCCAGGGAGTACGGCTTCTGGCTGGGCGACGCCTTCGCCTCCGGCGGTTCCGTGGGCTACGACCACAAGGCCATGGGCATCACCGCCAAGGGCGCCTGGGAGTCGGTCAAGTACCATTTCCGGGGTCTGGGGTCGTCCCCAGGGGGCAACAGTCGGACGATGGGCGTAGACGTCCAGACGACCGATTTCACCGTGGCCGGGATCGGCGACATGTCCGGCGACGTCTTCGGCAACGGGATGCTGCTGTCACAGCACATCAAGCTGGTGGCCGCCTTCGACCACCGGCACATCTTCGTCGACCCGGCGCCGGACCCGGCGCGGAGCTTCGCGGAGCGGGAGCGGATGTTCGCGCTGCCGCGCAGCTCCTGGGCCGACTACGACCTCGGGCTCATCTCGCCCGGCGGTGGGGTCTGGCCCCGGACGGCCAAGTCCGTCCCGGTCTCGCCGGCGATGCGCGCCGCTCTCGGAATCCCCGACGGGGTGACCGCGCTCGCCCCGAACGACCTGATCAACGCCATCCTCAAGGCGCCGGTCGACCTGCTCTGGAACGGCGGCATCGGCACGTACGTCAAGGCCACCGCCGAGACCCACCCCGACGTGGGCGACAAGGCCAACGACGCCGTCCGGATCAACGGGGCGGACCTGCGCGCCAAGGTCGTCGGCGAGGGCGGGAACCTCGGCTTGACCCAGCTGGCCCGGATCGAGTTCGCGCTGGGTGGCGGCCTGGTCAACACCGATTTCATCGACAACTCCGCCGGCGTGGACACCTCGGACCACGAGGTGAACATCAAGATCCTGCTCAACCAGGTCGTCCGCGACGGCGAGATGACCGACAAGCAGCGCAACCAGCTCTTCATGGACATGACCGGCGAGGTGGGCGACCTCGTGCTGCGCGACAACTACGCGCAGAACGTGGTGCTCGCCGCCTCCCGCGCGCAGGCGCCGGCGATGCTGCACATCCACGCGAGATATCTGCGCAGGCTGGAGCGGGACGGTCTGGTCAACCGGGAGCTGGAGTTCCTGCCTTCGGACAAGACGCTGGCCGAGCGCAGGCAGGCCGGGCTCGGGCTCGCCGCGCCGGAGTTCGCGGTGCTCCTCGCCTACACCAAGATCGTGGCGGATGCCGAGCTGCTGGGATCGCGTCTTCCCGACGATCCGTACCTGGCGTCGTGGCTGGTGTCGTACTTCCCGTCGGCCCTGCGCGAGCGATTCCGGACATATATGGATTCGCACCCTCTGCGCCGGGAGATCATCACGACCTGCGTCGTGAACGACATGGTCAACTTCGGCGGGACCAGCTTCCTGTTCCGGTTCACGGAGGAGATCGGCGCGACGGTGCCCGACATCGTCCGGGCCTACCTCGCGGCTCGCGAGGTCTTCGACCTGCCGAGCTTCGTCCGCCAGATCGAGGCGCTGGACAACAAGGTGGACACCAGCACCCAGCTCGCCATGCTGCTGGAAGGCCGCAAGCTCTCCGAGCGCGGCACCGGGTGGCTGCTCGGCAACCGCAGGCCGCCGCTCGACCTCGCGTCCACCATCAAGTTCTTCATCGAGGGCTCGAGCGGCCTGCTCCAGCACCTGCCGAAGCTCCTCACCGGCCAGGACCGGAGCGCGTACGAGGAGCGCAGGGACAGCTTCGTCGCCCGCGGCGTGCCGGAGGAGCTGGCCGAGCGGGTGGCCGCGATGGTGCCCGCCTACTCCACGTTCGACCTGGTGGAGATCGCCTCGGTGACCGGACGGCCGGTGAGCGAGGTGGCCGAGGTCTACTTCGACCTGGCGGACCGGGTGCAGCTCGCCCGGCTCAGGGAGCGGATCATCGCGCTGCCCAGGGACAACCGCTGGAAGGCGATGGCCCGGTCGTCCCTCCGCGACGACCTGTACGCCGCCCACGCCAGCCTGACCCGCGACGTGCTCATTCACAGCAAGCCCGGACTGTCCCCCGAGGAGCGGCTGGCCCGCTGGTCGGAGGCGAACGAGGCGGCCGTCAGCAGGGCGAGGCAGACGCTCTCGGAGATCTGGGAGAGCGACACCTTCGACCTCGCCACGCTTTCGGTGGCGCTGCGCGCCATCCGCACGTTGGTCGCCACCAGCAACCTCCCGCACACGGAACCCTGAGGCCGAGCGCCGCATGACCGCCCGCCCCCTGAGGGCGGGCGGTCGCCGCCGAGCGGCGCGAGGCGAGGTTAACTCGTGCTCGCCTTGGTCACCAGGCCGTCGTAGCCGATGACCTTGGCGGGCGCGATGGAGGTCTTGGGCGGGACCAGGCCCACGTACTGCTGGGTCTCCAGGATCCGCCGTTCCCGCCGGACGACCGGATCATCGAGGTCCCAGCGCGCTTCCTTGGGGATCGCGAGCGGGCGGCCGTAGCCGCAGTTGAGCACCGGTGACCAGGTGCTGGTCCGGATCAGCGTGTAGAGGACGAGCGCGCCTCCGCCGTCGGTCCGCAGCGCGAGGACGGGATAGTCGGCCGCGGCGGCGAAGATGGAGTCGTAGTTCATGCAGTCCTCCTCCCGCGCCATCTCCCTCCGTGTGCCGATCTCCGCGAAGTAGCCGGTCGTCTGCGGGCCGGGCGCGATCAGCCCGGACGCGAACCCCTTCGAGCCCTCCTCGGCGATCGTCGCGTGCAGCGGACCCATCAGGTTGGGGGTGATCGCGACGCTCTGGTCCCGGGAGTCGAGGGCGGTGGCGTAGCCGTCGGCGTCGACGGACACCGCGGGGAGCCGCTCGCCGGGGTAGAGCAGCGACTCGAAGCTGGTCTGCCACCGCGCATCGGTGTTCTGCCGGATGAAGGTCAGCACGGCGGTCCGGGCATGGCCGGCGGAGTCGCGGCGCTCGACGGTGGCGGCGAACCACTGGGGTGCTCGCTGGGAGGCCTCCTGGCGCGGCACCAGCAGCTTCCGGTGACCCCAGGTGTAGCGCGGGGGTTTCATGCCGGTGGAGTGGAACTGCGCGATCGTGATCGGGCGCTGCCCGTCACGGGTGAGCTGGATGGTCCACCGCTCCGCCATGCCCGCCCGGACCACGTCGTCGGTCGCGAGGAAGGCGCTCAGCGCCCGCCCGGCCTCCTCGAGCGTCACCGCCGGAGTCGCCGGGCTCGGGCCGGGCGAGGGAGGAGCGCTCGACGTGGCGGCCACCGGGCTCGCCGAGGGTTGCGCGGGCGACGCGTTCGAGCAGGCGACAGCCGTACCGGAGACGAGGACAAGAGCGAGCGCGGAGCGGCGAACGCGGGCGAGCACGTCCATGACCCCGTTCACGCGAACCTCCTCCGTCCTCCTCCGTACATCGGACCCACATGTTAGCCAGGTGCGTTACCTAACAGGGTCCCGTGTTCGCGTACCCTTTAC
Source organism: Microtetraspora sp. (assembly GCA_044868295.1). Taxonomy (GTDB): domain Bacteria; phylum Actinomycetota; class Actinomycetes; order Streptosporangiales; family Streptosporangiaceae; genus JBIOWF01. The sequence continues at coordinate 29,933 of JBIOWF010000289.1, forward strand.
AGACGTGGCAGCCATCGATCCAGCCGAAGAGATCAACGAGCTTACCGGCACCCTGAAGAGCATTCAGGATGTGCTGGACCTCGACGCCCTGCGCAAGCAGATCGCGGAGTTGGAGGAGCAGGTTGCCGCGCCGGACCTCTGGAACGACCCTGAGCAGGCGCAGAAGGTCACCAGCAGGCTCTCCCACCTGCAGGGCGAGGTCAACCGGGTCGAGGGCCTGACCCGCCGGCTCGACGACCTCCCGATCCTGTTCGAACTGGCCGCCGAGGAGGGCGACGAGGACGCGCTCGCCGAGGCGGACAAGGAGCTGGCCTCACTGCGGGCCGATGTGGGCGCGCTCGAGGTCCGCACGCTGCTCTCGGGGGAGTACGACGCGCGCGAGGCGCTCGTCACGATCAACTCGCAGGCCGGTGGCGTCGACGCGGCGGACTGGGCGCAGATGCTGCTCCGGATGTACCTGCGGTGGGCCGAGCGCAAGGGTTACTCGACCGAGGTCTACGACACCTCCTACGCCGAAGAGGCGGGCATCAAGTCGGCGACGTTCACGATCAAGGCCCCCTACGCGTACGGCACGCTCAGGGGCGAGCACGGGACGCACCGGCTGGTCCGGATCAGCCCGTTCGACAACCAGGGCCGCCGCCAGACCTCGTTCGCCGGTGTCGACATCGTGCCGGTCGTGGAGCAGACCGACCACATCGACATCAACGAGGACGACCTGCGTATCGACGTCTACCGGTCGTCGGGTCCCGGCGGCCAGGGCGTCAACACCACCGACTCCGCGGTCCGGATCACCCACATCCCGACCGGGATCGTCGTCTCCTGCCAGAACGAGCGCTCCCAGCTGCAGAACCGCGCCTCCGCGATGACAGTCCTGTCGGCCAAGCTGCTGGAGCGTAAGCGCCAGGAGGAGGCCGCCGCGATGAACGAACTCCGGGGCGAGTCCACGACCTCCTGGGGAACGCAGATCCGCAACTACGTCCTGCACCCCTACCAGATCGTGAAGGACCTCCGTACGGGCGTCGAGGCGGGCAACCCCGGCGCGGTGCTGGACGGCGACCTCGACGAGTTCATCGAGGGTGAGATCCGCTGGATGCGCCGCCAGGAAGCGCAATAGCGCGCGCACCCGGCGGTTCGGCGGCGCACGACGCGGCGCCGTCCGCGCGGCGCGGCCGGCCGGGCGCTTGATTCGTACGCTCGATCAGGCGCCGGCCTTCGGAGACGGCTGGGGCCGCGACTCTAGTAGCCGTAGGCGTGCTTGATGCCCAGAAGGGCGAAGACCAGCAGCACGACCAGCGCGATGACAAGGGGCGAGAGGCCCATGAAGCCGTGGTGGTGCACCTTGGCGCGACCCTCCCGGCACACTGGGCAACGGCCTTCGACGACCGGCCCCGCGCACGCGGCGCAAATCAAATGTTCGCAGCTCATAGCACTCTTACCATCCCAGCACCGAGACCCTAATCGTTTTGTTTCCGTTATGGACGTTCCATGCCAGTGTTACCCCTAGACTGAGCTCTGGCCAACCGGAACGTCGATCTACTGCAAAGTGAGCGGCGCCCCCCGAGCTGGATGTCCCAACCCCTAGACTGGCTTGCCGTGATGCACCCGTGATCCATTTCGATAATGTCACCAAGGTCTACGCGAACCAGAACCGCCCCGCCCTCGACCACGTGAGCGTGGATGTCGACAAGGGCGAGTTCGTGTTTCTGGTCGGTCCTTCGGGATCAGGGAAGTCCACCTTCCTCAGGCTGGTCCTCAAGGAGGAGCGGCCCAACTCCGGTGCAATCCACGTCGCCGGCAAGGATCTCTCGAAGCTGTCCAACTTCAAGGTGCCGCATCTGCGGCGCCGGATCGGCTGTGTGTTCCAGGACTTCCGGCTGCTCCCCAAGAAGAACGTCTACGAGAACGTGGCGTTCGCCCTCGAGGTCATCGGCAAGCCCCGGCGGTTCATCCGCAAGGTCGTGCCCGAGGTGATCGAGCTGGTCGGGCTTGAGGGCAAGGCGCACCGCATGCCCGACGAGCTGTCCGGTGGCGAGCAGCAGCGGGTCGCGATGGCCCGCGCGTTCGTCAACCGCCCGATGATCCTGCTGGCCGACGAGCCCACCGGAAACATCGACCCCGCGACGAGCATCGGCATCATGAAGGTGCTCGACCGCATCAACAGGACCGGCACAACCGTCCTCATGGCCACGCACGACGCGGCCATCGTCGACTCCATGCGAAAGCGCGTGGTGGAGCTGGAAGATGGCAAGATCGTCCGTGACCAGTCACGCGGCGTGTACGGCCAGGCGTACTAGCCGGACAGCGGCGACCCGAGCGGACGGGTCGCGAGACGTCCGACGGTAGGCGCAGTAGTTAGGGAGTAAAAGGGACCATGCGGGCCAACTTCATCTTCTCCGAGGTCTGGATCGGCCTCCGTCGCAACCTCACGATGACCATCGCGGTCATCGTGACCGTCGCTGTCGGAATGGCGCTGCTCGGGATCGGGTTGATGATCAACTCGCAGGTCTCCTCGCTGACGACCTACTGGACCGACAAGATCGAGCTCTCGGTCTACCTGTGCAAGAAGGACTCGCCGTTCGAGGCCTGCCGGAACAAGGCCGCGATCACCGACGAGCAGAAGGCGGCGCTCGAGGCCCAGATCAAGAGCATGCCGCAGGTCGAGGCCGTCATCTTCGAGAACCAGGCGCAGGCGTGGAAGAACTTCCAGGCCAGCGACGTCAACAACATCCTGCGTGAGGCCGTCAAGGTCGACGACATGCCGGAGTCGTTCAGGATCAAGCTCAAGGATCCCGACACGTCGGCGGCCGTTCAGGAGAGCCTGCAGGGCCAGGCCGGAGTGTCCAACATCGTCAACGACAAGGACCTCGTCGACAAATACTTCGGCTTCTTGGAGAAGCTGCGCAACATGGCCCTCGCGGTCGCGCTCATCATGGTGTTCGCGGCGACCCTGCTGATCGGCAACACCGTCCGGCTCTCCGCGTACAACAGGCGGCGGGAGACCGGCATCATGCGGCTGGTCGGCGCTTCCAACGTCTACATCCAGCTGCCCTTCGTCATGGAGGGCACGATCGCGGGGCTCATCGGCGGGGTGTTCTCCGCCGTGCTGCTGATCGCGACCAAGATCCTGCTCTTCGACGGCATCCAGGGATACATGGTCGTCCAGCTCGGCTGGAACTCCGTGGCCTGGGTGATCACGCTCACCACGGTCATCGGCGTGCTGATCTGTATCCTCGCGTCGTTCATCACCCTCCGCCGCTACCTGAGGGTGTGACCTGCGGGTTCTCCCGAACACCAGGCCACCGCGCGGCGTGCGGAACGGCTCCGCGCCCGCGTGCCACCCCGGCCGCCGGTAAGCTCCCTGTATGCCACGTGAGATCGGGCGCAAGCTCATCGCTCAGAACAAACGTGCCCGGCACGACTTCTTCATCGAAGACACATATGAGGCCGGGCTCGTCCTGACCGGCACGGAGGTCAAGTCCCTCCGCGCGGGAAAGGCCAATCTCACCGACGGTTACGCCACCGTCGACGGCGGCGAGGCGTGGCTGATCAACGTCTACATCCCGGAGTACAGCCAGGGCACGTGGACCAATCACGCCGCGCGGCGCACGCGCAAGCTGTTGCTGCACCGCAAGGAGATCGGCAAGATCCACGCCACGCTCAGCGAGCGCGGCCTGACCCTGGTCCCCCTGGCGATGTACTTCAAGGACGGCAAGGCCAAGATCGAGCTGGGCATCGGCCGCGGTAAGAAGGACTACGACAAGCGGCAGACGCTGCGCGAGAAGCAGGACAACCGGGACATGGCGCGCGCGCTGTCCACTGCCGTGCGCCGCCGAGGGGGCCGCTAGTCCGTGTCCTCCCTTGCGAGAGCCGTACGCGCAGCTCTGGCCTTGGGGCTGGCCGCGCCGCTGCTGACGGCGTGTTTCGAGGAGCCGTCCCCGCATGAGGCCGTGCGGGACTTCCTGGTCGGCTGGCAGACCGGCGACTACGCGACCGCCGCCAGGCGCGCGGACGGGAACCCGGCCGTCGTGGAGAAGGCGCTGGAAGACGTCGGCCTGCAGCTGGACGCGGCTTCCATCAGGTTCACGGTCAAGGGCCTGCAGCGTGACGGGGACGAGGCGCGGGCCGAGTACCACGCCGAGGTCGACCTGGGCGAGAACAACCCCCTGTGGGAGTACGACGGCGCGTTGCCCCTCCATCTGGTCGACGGGCGGTGGAAGGTGCACTGGTCGCCCAGCGTGATCCATCCCGACCTGCACGAGGGGCAGCGTCTGGCCGTGGCGATCGAACCCGAGGGGCGGCAGCCGATCCTCGATCGCGAAGGTGACTCGCTCCAGGACGAGACGCTCCTCCACGTCGCCGGCGTCTATCCCGCCAAGCTGAGCGACGAGGCCAGGGTACGGCTGTGCGAGCAGCTCTCCCAGGTCACCGGGTTCGCCCAGGACCGCCTGCTGAGCCGGATCCTGTCGTCGCCACCGCAGGACTTCGTGCCTCTCGCGACGTTCGGGCGCACCAAGTTCGCCCAGCTCAAGGACAAGCTGACCGCGATCAGCGGCCTCACGATGGTCACCGACAACCCACCCGTGGCGCCCAAGTCGCCCACGCAGATCGTGGGACACGTCACGGCGATCACGCCTGAGGCGGAGCAGCAGCTCGGCGGGCCGCAGCGGGCGGGGGACACGGTCGGCAAGGACGGGCTGCAGAAGGCCTACCAGGATCAGCTGACCGGGTCGACCGAGACGCGCGTGGTCATTCTGGACACCGCGCCTCCCGGGCAGCAGGTGAAGGAGCTCAAGTCGTGGCCCGGTCGCAAGAACACGCCGGTCCGCACCACCATCGACTCCCGGCTGCAGGGCGCCGCCGACCATGCCGTGCTGGGCTCCCGCCCGGTCGCGCTGGTCGCGGTCCAAGCCTCGACCGGCGAGATTCGCGCGGTGTCGACCAGGGATTTGAATCAGGAGAAGGACGCGCTCGCGGGTAAATATCCGGCCGGCACCGCCTTCTCGATCATCGCCGCGGAGTCGCTGCTGAGGGGCGGCTTCGATCCGCGGCAGAAGGTGCCCTGCACCGCCGACCGTTCGGTCGGCGGCGCCCGGTTCCAGCAGACCGGCTTCCTGGGGGGCACGGCCGCTCCCACCTTCGCGACCGACTTCGCACAGGGCTGCGTGACCGCCCTCGCCTCCATGGCCAGGCGCGTCAGCGGGCCTGCCCTCATGGCCGACACCGCCAAGTTCGGCATCGGCGGCCAGTGGGGCCTTCCGCTCAGCACGTTCAGCGGTTCGGTGCCCGCACCCGACGGCGATGCCGCCGTGGCGAGGATCATCGCGGGCCAGAGCGTCCGGGTGAGCCCGCTGTCCATGGCGCTGGTCGCGGGCACGGTCGCCTCGGGCACGTGGCACCCGCCGGTCCTCGTGACCTCGCCGCCCTCCCCGGATCCGTCCGTGGACAGCCCGCCCCGGGTCACTCTGGCGCCCTCGCCGCTGGACGCCGCCACCCTGGCCAAGCTCCGCGATCTCATGCGCGCTGGAGTCACGTCGGGTACGGCCGGGGCCGCCGCCACCTCCGGTGATCCTGTGTACGGCGTGGCCTCCGGAGTCGCCTACGTGGAGAAGAAGCAGCGCAAGAACCTGTCCTGGTTCGTGGGCTGGCAAGGCGACCTGGCCATCGCCGTGATGGTCGAGAGCACCGACCCCACGGCCGCCGCCGGAGTCGCCGGTGCCTTCTTCCAGAACATCCGCGCCGGACAGTGATGCCCGCCCTCCGGGCACGCGGGCATCTCCTCCAGGACAAGCCGCCGGACGGCAACGCCGTCCGGCGGGGTCGCCGGTGCCGGCTTCCATGATGCCGCGCCGTACAGGGAGGCCCATCGGCGTCGGATCCTGTCCGGATAAATCCTGCTATCGCGGTTCATGGGCTGGGGGAAATGAGTGCTTCGCACACCCAACAGGAACCGGAGGCGGAATTTTCTGCCAGCCGAGCAACCGTTTGGGGGCTTCCTTGCGTCTTTCTAGGTGACTGGGCTCCGCTTGGGGGGTTGCGGACTCAGTCACCGTGATGAGACCAGGGCTCCATCTCGGGGGGAGCCCTGCCGTCCGGACCGGCTCGACCCTGCCGGTCGGCCCCCGGAGCGTGCGCTCGATGCCACGTTCCGGGGGCTTCGGTCTGTCATGAGGCATACCTCGCCGACCCGTCGTCCAGCCTGATGCGAATCCTGCCCCACGGTTTGCCATGAGGCCGTCGACGCCCTGCCGTCCAGCCCGATGTGAAGCCTGCCCCGGTTCGCCATGAGGCACGTCGACGGCCTGCCGTACGACCGGGAATTTCAGTTCGCGTCGCCGGTGTTCTCTTGGATAAGGTTGCGATGCTCGGCTCTTCGGAGCCGGGTTGACAACTCAAGAGGGGGTGACCGGCTTCGACTTCGACATGTCAAGCCAGGGGAAGCGGGCCGAGGACGGCGGACATAACCTCGTTAACACTGTGACCGCAAACCAATAAGTGCCAATAACAAGCGCACTGAGGTCAGCCAGGGCAACCTGGCTCTCGCCGCCTAAGCAGCGAGTAACCTCTGTCAGCCCGGGAGCGCCTCCGGCCCGGATCTGACATCGCTAGGAGGCTCAACCGATCGACCCGGTCACGGGGTCGGTAGGGAAATCTAACAGTGACTGAGCCTGTCGGCGACTCGCCTGTGAGATCGCCGGGGCCGAGAAAAGCGCTACAGGCTGCGCCCGGAGAAGCCCTGACCTGGTGTTGAAGGACGCGGGTTCGATTCCCGCCACCTCCACATGAAGAGCCCTGCCCGCCGACCAAAGCTCGGCGGGCAGGGCTTTTTGGCGTTCACCCCAGCAGGACGGCAAGGTACGCGATTTCGCCGATCCGCCGCCCTTGATCGTTATCTCGTGAAGAGGGAAATGGTCGGACGAGCGGTTACCCGGACCCGAAGCACTGAGTCCACCGCACCTAGGAC
>JBIOWF010000290.1:0-28153 GCA_044868295.1 Microtetraspora sp.
GGTAAGACGGCTTCAGGGAAGGTGTTTCTCCGTGCAGGGACCGTGCTGGTGGGGACCGGATCGGGGGTCGGACCGGAGGTTGTTCCAGCCCTGGGCGCCGCGTAGTGCGTGGCGGTGGGATCGGGCGACGGTGTGGTGGTGGGATCGGGTGACGTCGCGCTCGGGGTCGGCTGGACCACTTCGGGAGCGGCTCTTTCCGTGCGCGGCGGCGGGTCGGCTCTCTGGACCTGCAGGGAGTCCCGACTGTAGGGATCTTGCCCGTTGGCGGTCTCACCGGTGTCCCGGGCATCCGGTGGGCGCACTCCCTCGCCGGTGCTCTGCGCGTCCGGCGAGCGCGGCTCTTCGCCGGCAGGAGAGGAAGGGATTTCGGTGGGTGCCGGCGGGGCGACCTCGGACGCCGCGGGGTCGGTCGTGGGCGAGGTGGGGTGGGGCGTGGGCGTGTCGGTCGGGGGCAGGCCGGGTAACGCGGCATCCCCGCCGGGTTCCGCCATGGCCGCCCAGGGCTGCGCGATGAGCGCGCCCGTCGATGCGGAGACCCCGGACAGAAGGAGGCCGGATACCAGGGTGACGCGCCTGGACGTGAAGCGTGGGCTCATGTGACGCTTTTCCTTGATCTATGGGGTGGGAGCGATGAGAGGTTTCCAACCCGCCGCGGTGAATTCGGGAGTTCCGGGTGGGGCGGCCTGGGGGACGGCCGGAGGCGCTGGATCAGGGATGTTGACCCAGTCCCCATGGCCCTTGCCGCGGATGTCAGGGCTCCACGCCATGAGGAGGCTCATGGCGTACAGGCTGGAGTAGAGAGGTTCGTTGCTCTTGGTTCCCTTTGTCGCGGTCACCTGGACCAGGACGGAGACGTGGACCTGGTCCGAGGCGCCCGGCCGCCATTGGATGCCCACGGTCTGCGTTCGCATGGCCGCGCCCGCGGGGAGCTCTCCCTCCTTGGAGAGGTCGAGGGTGTCACGCCACCCGCGAACGGTGGCGCGGGCGCCGTCGCGGGCGGCCTCCCGCTGCTCGGGCGCGGCGTACAGCACCGCCGCCTGCTCGGCCTGATCCACCTCCAGCGTCCAGACCGACTCCAGAGCGGCGGCCGCTGCCGAGGCCGCGCCCAGCTCCGTCCGGGGGAACCCGATGGGATATCCCGCCGCGCCGTCGTACCCGGCGGGCGGAGGGAGGACGACGGAGCTCGTCGCGGGAGCGCGTACCGGAGGAGTGGGATCAGGCCGAAGGATCAGCCACAAGCCGATCGCCCCGGCCAATACGCCCACCATCGCAATGATTACGACGAGTGTCCGGCGCGAGGTGCGCCGTGGAGGACGAAGACCCCAGTCCAGGATGGGATCTTCGGTGATTGGCATCACTAATGGCTCCGGTCAGGCCGTACGCCGAATGCCGTGCCGGCGGCGGCCGCGAGGCGCAGGTACGCGGCGCGCGTGGCGGGCCGGAGACGCAGCAGGTCCACCTCGGCGCCTTCCTTGAGGTGCGGATCGAAGGGCACCCTGATCACGGTGCGGCAGCGCGACTTGAAATGGCGCTCCAGCAGTGCGATATCCACGTCGCACTTCTCCTCCACGGCGTTCAGCACGACGATGGCGTTCCTGACCAGCTCCCCGTGCCCGTGGGCGGTGAGCCAGTCCAGCGTCGCGGCGGCCGAGCTCGCTCCGTCGACCGCGGCCAGGCTGACCAGCACGATCTGGTCGGCCAGTTCGAGGGTCGCCCCCATGGCGCCGTGGAGCAGCCCGGTGCCGCAGTCGGTGATGCAGATCGAGTAGTAGCGCTCGATCAGGCCGGCGACCGTGCGGTAGTCCTCCGCGTTGAACGCCTCGCTCACGGCCGGGTCCGTGTCGGAGGCGAGAACCTCCAGCCGGGCCGGGGACTGGGAGGTGAAGGCGCGCGCGTCGGCGTAGCGGACGATGTGGGGAGCCTCGGCGAGGAGGGTGCGGATGGTCGCCGCCGTCTCGGATTTGACCTTGATGCCGAGAGTTCCCCGATCGGGGTTGGCGTCGATCGCGATCACGCGATCCCCCCGCAGCGAGGCGAGGGTGTTGCCGAGTGCGGCGGTCGTCGTGGTCTTCCCGACGCCGCCCTTGAGGCTCATGACCGCGATCCGGTGATGACCCCTCGCGACCGGAGTCTGAGCTTGGGCCATCAACGTCCGGCGCTCAAGCTCCGTGGCGGACTCGGCGGGGATGATCCGCCGGCCGGAAAGCAGCCAGACCAGGCGCCGCCACCCGCCGGCCGGCTCTGGGCGCCGGTTGGTGAGCAGGTGTTCCGCGGTGAGCGGCACCATCTCGGTGAGGTGCTCCGCGGTCGCCGGTGACACATGCGAAGCAGGCGATGCCGACGACGCGATTGTTTCCGTCGAAGTGCGAGACGTGGGCGATGCCGGCATCGCCGATGACACATGCGATGCAGACGATGCAGTTGTTTCGGTCGATGTATGAGACATGCGCGACGCCGTTGATGCAGGCATTGCTGCTGATACAGGCGATGCCGGTGATGTGGGCGAGGAGGTGTGAATCTCTGTCATGGCAAGGGTCCTTTCATGGCAAGCGGAGGGAGTCGCGAGCGGTGTCAGCAGGTGCGCCAGCGCACCGTCGCGGTGATCGAGTCGTCGGGGCCGTCGACCGTCAGGGGCGCGGTGACCGCCCCGGGAGCGCCGCACCAGTACCGCACCCGCAGGGCCCGCAGGGTGACCACATCCGAGTCGCCCTCCTTCACGGTGCCGCTGGAGGGCGTCACGACCAGGCCAGGAGCCGATATGTGCCACTCCAGAGAGGGCCCGGAGACGGTGAGCGTCATGGTCCCCCGTCCGAACTCGTCCAGCGTGACCACGGACGGGATCTTGATTCGACTGATGAGGCCTTCCTGGCCTGCGGCGTCGCTCGCGGTCACGACGGCGGGCGCCACTGAGGGCTGGGTCGACCTCGCCGGTGAATCGCCCTTGACGGCGGGCCCCAGGAAATTCGTTCCGGTCACGATGCCCGCCGTTCCCGCGACCACGATGATGGCCATCTTGAGGCTCGCCGTCCGGACCTGTGGTCCCACGCCCGGCCCCTCCGGCCGGTCACCGCGCTCCAGGCGCTCTCGCCGTCCTTGACGTTCTCCCCGATCCAGCCGTTCTCGCCCGTCTCCCCGATCGAGCCGGTCTCCCCGATCGAGCCGGTCTCCCCGATCCGGCCGCCCTCGCCGTTCCGGCTGGTCACTCCGATACGGCCGCTCTCGCAATGCTGACTGCTCCGGCCGTGTCGGCGGTTCTCGTCGAATCGGCTGTTCTTGTCGATACGGCCAATCTCGTCGTTTCGGCAGGTCGACCCGGTCGTCGAGTTCGGCGTAGGTCGGGGCGGCGAGTGGCACCCTGCGGGGCTTCTCGATGGCCGCCTTCCCGGCGATCGGTCTCTCGCCGGTCCGTGACAGGACTTCGCGGGCCCACGCCTGTGAGAGCAGCGCGTCATAGAGCGGGGTCTCCTGCCCCGGACGGGAAACGACGGCCGGAACGACGGCCAATGCCGAAGAAGCCGCCCCCTCCGCCGCCTCAGCCCCGTTCCCGGGCGTCGCCGCGTCTGTCGACTCGATTTCCCGCTCGGTTCCGTCCGCCAGGTCGGACCCGGTTCCGGGTTCGGATCGGGTTCCAGGTTCGGGCCTGTCGAGTGCTTCGGGCTGGTCTGACGACTGGCACCCGGTTCGGGGCTCGACCGAGTCAGCCGGTGTAGTCGTGATGCCCGCTCCGGGACTGTCCGACGGCTCGGCCCCTTCTTCCGGTCCGGTGCCGTACGGCGGTGCCGTTTCGTTTCGGGGTATCGGCCCGATGACTGGAGGCGGAGTGTTTCCCAGGTCCGTTTCGGTGCCCGGCGCCCTTCGCTCTTCCGTCGCTGAGCCTGTGGAGCGGGGGTCCGCCAGCATGATGGCCAGTCGCATCGAGTCGACGCATCGTTTCCTCGCCTCCGTGGTGAGGGGAGGGACCAGCGGATAGGAGATCATCTGTGGAACGGTGTAGCGGATGTTGAACGGGCGCTTGCACACGTGGCACGCGACCATGTGCGACAGCAGGGCCATCCGTGCCTCGTTGAACCCGGCGAGGTCCTGGCGCCCCTGCTCGTCGGGGATCAGCGCGTCCACCAGGGGCGCGAGGTCCGGGCAGGTGTGGCGCTCATGGGCGAGGGCGTCGAGACCGCTGACGAGGGTCTCGACCAGGTCCTGGCTCCGAGTGACCAGCCTGCCGATCTCGTCCACCGGCAGTTCGAGGACGTGGGAGAGATCTTTCAGGGTCAGCTCGTGGCGGTACGTCAACCGGAGAGCCTCGGTGCCCAACGGGTCGACGAGCGTCCAGGCACGTTCCATCAGCCGCACGTCGGGCATGCCAGGGCCCACGCCGGGGGTGTACCCATCTCGACAATTAGGGTGATTGTGACAATCGCGGCGCAATACGGCGAGCAGCCACGCCCGAGGAGCGACGTCCCCGGGCATGGCCTGGACTCCGCAGTCGGCCAGGCTGGACATGACCGCTGTCAGCGCCTCATCCGGGCCGAGGTGGTAGGAGGCGTAGTCCAGCAGATGCGCGCCGTGCTCGCTCACCCACTCCACCGACCGGCCCGGCTGGAGCGCGACATTCCGGGTTCCGATGGGCGTGCTCATGATCCGGCGTACCCGCCCTGATCCGGCTCGACCAGGCCGGGGCCTGACTGTGCGGGTGGCATGGTCTCGGGGTTCGTCACCACCAGGTCCAGGTTGCGCTCCGGGAGCCCGGTGAACTTGGTCCAGTTGCTGACCTCTCCGGGGGCCGGATCCGCGTACAGCCACCGGACGAAGGCCGGCAACGCGCAGGAGTCGCGGGGTATGGCGGCCTGCGGGCCACCCGCGCTCAGCCTCCGCAGCTCGGCGGCCGAGTAGTTGCGGCACTCGGGAGTGCCAGGCGGCGCGATGTTGAGATCCCAGTTGCCGTTGGCGTCCGTGTACCGCATGCCCTTGTTCAGCGCGAGAGCTTCATAGGCGCGCTGGAGAAGTTCCTGATCCTGGAACACCGGCAGTGTGCCGTCGCCGGGGGGCCTTAGCACGTTCCCGTCGGCGACGGGGGGCGCGCTCTGGATCGGCGTCGGCTCAGCGGAGGGGGACGGCTCGCCGCGGTGGGCGATCTCCACCCCCTCCGATGTGACGATCATTCGATCGCCGTTGGGCCGGAGCATCAGCCAGTTCCCGTCTCGCAGCACGGCGATGCGTTCGGCCCACGGGCCAGGGAAGACACGGACGAGCCGGCCGTCGGGTCCCCAGATCGCGCGGCTTCCATCCGAGCGCTGCACCAACCGGCTTCCGTCGGGCAGCGTGCTGAGCACCTTCCCCTGTGGCGTATGGGTGGGAGAGGGGCTGACCCCACGGGATGTGGGGCTGACCACCCGCGATGGCTCGGTGGGAGATGGGCTGGCCCCACCTGGTGACACCGTGGGAGATGGGCTGGCCCCACCTGGTGACACCGTGGGAGTGGGGCTGACGCTGATCGTTGAGCCGGGGTTGGGAGACAGGGTGGCGCTGAGGGTCGACGACGGCGTGGCCTCTGGCGTCGACGACGTTCCGGAACGGGGCTTCGGGTCGGAGGTGGGCGTCGACCGGGCGGCGGGCGGGGCGGTGGTCTCCTTCGCCGGGGAATCCTTCTTCTCCGGAGACTTCTTTTCGGGGGACTTCTTTTCCGGGGACGAGCTCTTGGGCTGCGTTGTCGGCGGATTCCTCGGATTGCCCGGGCGTAAGGCGGGGGCGGCGCCGGAGGCGAGCACGGGAAGGGGCGTGCAGCCCGTCCCGCCGGCTTCGACCGCCTGCCCGTCGGTCGTGGTGGTCAGGCAGACCCGCTGCTCGCCGGAACCGGTCGTGATCGTGCTGCCCTCGTCCACACCGGAGAGCGAGGCGGGCGGGGTGTCTTCCGTGGGCGACCGGGACGTCCAGGTCTCCGTCTGGTCGTCGAGGCGGTAGGTGCCCGCGGCAAGGCGCGCCACCTGACCGTCTTCGGATTGGGAACCGGCGGAGACGATGGCTCCCAGTCCGGTTCCGGCCCCGAACACACCTATAGCGACAGTCGCGGTGATCACCGTCGCGCGTGAGGGTGTCGCCATGAATACCTCTTCCTTTGCTGCTGGGACGTCAGGTGCCGTAGGTGTCCAAGACGTCGGACCACTCGCCCATCACACGGACGGGCTCGGTGGAGCCGGCGGGCGGGACATACGCCACGTACATGCGTCCGTACGTCGCGGTCACCGATTGGGAGAAAGACCTGTTCCCGGTGCGAACGGCAGCCGCGCCCTTGAGGCCGACCTTCGCGCCCGCCCGCTCAGCCGTGCGGGTGTCGGTGGAACGGGTCGCGTACCAGATCAGAGCCCCTCCGTCGGTGGTTCGAAGCGCGCGGACCAGGCCGGACGGCCGGTAGGTCAGCGTGAGGTTCCACCCGGCCTGGCTGAGCTGTTCGCGTTCCTGCTGCCAGAACAGCACGGCGTCGCTGGTCCACGGCCCGTCGGCGAATCGCGGATCCAACCGGGCGTCCTGGAGGCTCGCCAGGTGCGCGCGGGCCACCTGACCGGGCGTCCCGCGCAGGCCGGTGGCGTCCTCGGACAGGCTCATGGCCCGACCGTGGGAGTCGGTGGCGATGGCGGGCAGCTTCGCCGGAGTGGACCGGGTGTCGGCGGTGGAGGCCACCAACCGCCACCCGGCCGGAGTCGCGGCCAGCACATCGGTGATCCGGGCGACTCCCGGTTCGTAGGAAACGGCGACGAACCAGTCGGGAGTCCCTTCGATGTGGCGGGGGACCCACACTCGCGTGTTGGGCCATATCCCGGCCGCCACGGTTGTGCCCTCCATGCGGGCGGTCTTCAGGCTCGCTCGCGTCATGTCAAGCGCGAGGCCCCATTCCAGCGTGCCGATCGCCTTGTCGTTCATCGCGGTCTGGGCGGCGGACAGCAGTTGCTGATAGCGGCTGTGCATGCTGTGCGCCCGCCGGGTCGAGAGTTGCGGCGAGCTGGACTCGCCCGAGTAGGTGGAGGGAGTCGGGTCGGCTTGCGCGGCCTTGATCTTGCCGTTCCTCGTGGTGGTGGCCGACGGCAGGGGAGAGGGTTCGGCGGCGACCCTCTCATCCGCCATCGGCACGACAGGGCCAGGCGGGCCCGCAGCGTCCCAGGCTCCCCCGGAGGGCTGCAGAGCGGCCGGTACGGCCTGCGGCTCGGGAGCGTTCGTCGTGGAAAGCCAGAGCCCCACTCCCGCGAAGAGAACGAAGGTCACTCCAGCCGGGAGTAGCTTCCGCCACTGGATGAGGGAGAGCCGTTCAGGTTCCCAGTCCCATTCGGGTGGGGACGGGCGATGAGCGAGCGGGGGAGTGCCCGAGCCGGAATCGTGTTCGGCCGGAGCATCACTGAGACCAGGGGGCCACACTTGCTTATCTGGGAAATCTGATGCAGACCGCCACATAGCCCAAGATATTAGACTGACCGTTATCTCTTGGGAAGGTAAATACGGATAGTAAATATTACCCCATGCCGGATGGATATAAGGGTATCCGAAATATACCGTTCAGTGCTTGAATATGCCACAGCGCGCCGCGGCGGGAGCTCTCTAGAGAATCCTCAAACCCTCGCCGCGAACGCGACACGCATAGTTCTTCGTCTATTCAGTTGAATCGCCTGGACCGCCCGCGCAGGGACGTGAAATTCGCCGTCCCGTCGCGGAATGCGTACACGCAACCCCATGCGCTCCGGCAATGGTCGCCGGACCGGCGGTAACGTCTCCTGTGTCTGCGGCGTTCTCGCACGGGATGGCGCGAGTTGCGAAGTACCCCATCACCGTCTTGAAGAAACCACCATTTTTCAGTCGCGTTTGCCAGGGTTGCAACATATTGCCTTGACCAGCGCAAACGCCGCTAATTTGCTCCTCGGTAGGCGGCAAACGGGCCTCGCCGTCGAGAGCCTTACATGAAGAAAGAGGCCGGGGTGCATGGCGATGCGCGGAGCGCTGCGAACGCCTGGTGATTACCCGCGCCCCCACGTCGCTTCTCGACGGATTCCGTGCGCCGCGGCCTCATGATGACGGCCTACACGCGGGCCGCGTACTCGATCGCGACCTGGGCTCCGAGCCGGGCGTTGTTCTTCACCAGGGCGATGTTAGCCCGGAGGCTGTCGCCCCCGGTGAGCTCGACGATGCGGCCCAGCAGGTAGGGGGTGGTCTCTTTCCCCACGATGCCCGCCTTTCGCATCTCGGCCAGAGCCTGGTCGATGATGTCGCCGATTCGGTCCGCGGGAATCTCGTCCGTCTCGGGGATGGGGTTGGCGATGCTGATCCCGCCCGTCATCCCCAGGTCCCACTGAGCGTGCATGATGGCGGCGATCTCCTGCGGCGAGTCGACGCGCATGGGGGAGGGAAACCCACTGATCCGCGAGTAGAACGCCGGGAACTCGTCGGTGCCGTAGCTGAGCACCGGCACGCACAGGCTCTCCAGTGTCTCCAGCGTGAGCCCGATGTCGAGGATGCTCTTCACTCCGGCGCTGATGACCGCGACCCTGCTGCCCGCGAGCTCCGTGAGGTCCGCGCTGATGTCGAAGGTCGTCTGCGCGTCGCGGTGCACTCCACCGATGCCGCCGGTGACGAAGACACTGATCCCCGCCAGGGCGGCGAGCCGCATCGTGCTCGCGACGGTGGTCGCGCCGTGCTCGCCGCGTGCCACTACATAGGCGAGGTCGCGCACGCTGACCTTGCGCACCGCCGGGCTGGTCGCGAGCAGTTCGAGGTCCGCCGGGCTCAATCCGACGCGCGGCCGGCCATGGAGAACCGCGATGGTGGCCGGGACCGCACCGAACCCCCGGATGATCTCCTCCACCTGGTCGGCCATCTCGACGTTCTGCGGATAGGGCATTCCGTGGCTGATGATCGTGCTTTCGAGGGCGACCACGGGACGCGCGTCGTGCAGGGCCTCGCGGACTTCCTCGGTCAGATCCAGCCGCGGGTGAGGGGTCGTCATGCGGGCCTCCGGGTGAACTCGTTCAATGTGTCCTCGATGAGACGCGGGGAGAGGTCGGGGCGCACGGTGACCGGGCTCGCGACCGTCAGGGCGGCCGCGGCGTGGCCGTAGCGAGCCGCCGTGACCGGGTCGCTGCCGAGCAGCACCCAATGCACGAACGCGCCGAGCATCGCGTCGCCGGCTCCTGTGACGTCGCACACCTCGGCGAGGGGCGCGGCGAGGAACGTGTGGTCCCCGCCGAGAGTGCTCAGCAGGCTGCCGCGCTCGCCGAGTCGTACCCACGCGTGCTGGACACCCCGTTCGTGCAGGGCGGTGGCGGCTCGCACCAGATCGCCGTCATCGCCGATCCGCCGGCCGGTGATCGCCTGGAGCTCCTCCAGGTTCGGAGTGACCGCGAAAATCGGTCGCTCACTCGTGAGCAGCGGAGCGAGAAGTGCGGCTTTGGGGACGCTCACCGGGTCGATCACCGTGGGGACGCCGGCAGCGTGCGCGATGTCCGCCGCGTATGTCAGAACCTCCAGGGCAAGGTTTCCGTCGAGCACGAGCAGGCTCGCGTTCGCGATGAGATCCCGCCCGCGGTGGAGGTCCTGCGGTTTCAGGCCGTCCGTGGCGGCCATGTCCGCGATGGCGACGACCAGGTCCCCGTCGGCGTCGAGAACCGCGGTGTAGGTGCCGGTCGGGTGCGTGCTTCGATGCACATGGTCGACTCGCACCCCTGCCGCCTGGGTGTCGCTCAGCAGGCGTTCGCCCGCGGCGTCATGCCCGATCGCCGCGATCAGGTGTGTCGGGGTGCCCAGCCGTGCGAGGTTCTCCGCGATGTTGCGGGCGACTCCGCCCCAGGTGGTGTTGGACCGGCCGGGATTGCTGGTGTGGTGCTTGACCGGCGCGAGGCTGCGGACCTTGATGTCGACGTTCGCGCCGCCGACGACGACGACCGCGTTCTCCTGGCGCAGGATGTAACCGCGCCCCAGGACGGCGCCCTTCTTGGTCAGGTTCGACAGGTGAACGTTCACCGCCGCCCGCGTTGTGCCGAGGAAGTCGGCGATCGCCTGCGGCCCCGCCAGCGGATCCCGGCGCAGGAACGCGATGATCTCTCGTTCCCGCTGCGTCAACGTCATGCTTATTAAGCTAAAGCATCTTTACTTCTCTAAGCAACATTCGCGGGTTGTGTCGGTGCCGTCACGTACGCTCGTGGGCGTGACTGGGACGAGGACTCGTGCCGTGGCGGTGGAGCTGCTGCCGCATCTTCGCCGGGCGCGTGACCATATCGACCGTCACTATCGCCTGGCGCTGGATCTCGACCAGCTCGCGTCCGTCGCCGGGGTCTCCAAGTTCCACTTCGTCCGCAGCTTCGAGGCGGCGTACGGCGAGACGCCGATCCGCTACCTCACCCGCCGCCGCATCGAGCGCGCCCAGGACCTGCTGCGTCTGGCCAACCTCACTGTGACCGAGGTGTGCATGCTGGTCGGGTTCGCCAGCCTCGGGTCGTTCTCATCGCGATTCACCCAACTGGTGGGGGAGAGCCCCCGCGCCTACCGGGACCGGTGGGCCGCTCGTGGCGGCCCGCACGTCCCCGGCTGCTACCTGTTCATGCGCGGACCACTGGACCCGGCCGGTACGGCGGG
This sequence comes from Microtetraspora sp., assembly GCA_044868295.1. Lineage (GTDB taxonomy): Bacteria > Actinomycetota > Actinomycetes > Streptosporangiales > Streptosporangiaceae > JBIOWF01. Next base: position 10,606 of record JBIOWF010000290.1, read on the forward strand.
GCCCGCCGCCCACGAGCCAGATGGGACAGCGTGGCCTGCCGCCCACGGGCCAGATCGGACGGCGGGCCCTGCCGCCCACGGGCCAGATGGCGCAATTCGAGAGAAGCGCCGGCCGACCGGCACGGCCTGGGGTTGATCACATGATCACAAACATCTCCCTGGTCACGGTGTATTGCCTCGACCAGGACAAGGCACGGGACTTCTACGTCGACATCCTGGGCTTCGAACCCCACACCGACGTCACCATGGGCGAGGGCTTCCGCTGGCTCACCGTCTGCCACCCCAGCCAGCCGGAGCTCCAGGTCACCTTGATGCCGCCGGGGCCGCCGCTCGACGCCGATGCTGCGGCCTTCATCCGCCGTCAACTCGAAAAGGGGCAGATGGGCGGCCTCGGGTTGCGGGTCGACGACTGCCGCAAGACCTACGATGAGCTGAGCGCCAAGGGCGTCACGTTCCTGCAGGAGCCGTCGGACCGGCCGTACGGCGTCGAGGCCGTCATCCGCGACATCTCCGGCAACTGGCTGGTCCTCGTCGAGCCCAAGGAGTTCACGCCAGAGGACTTCGCCTGACGCCGCGCTCACGGGATGCCGCGCTCACGGACGCCGCAGTGATGGGGCGCGGCGACGGGATGTTGCGGTGATGGGGCGCCGCAGTCACAGGGCGCCGAGCTGAGGGGACGGTGCGGTCACGGGGCGCTGTGCTCATGAGCCGCTGCGGTGAGGGGACGCCGCCGTCATGGGACACCAGGGCGGGACGTCACCCGTGCCAGATCTTCGTGTAGGCGGCGCGATAGCCCGAGGGTTCCCACGACGTCGTGTCGTCCACGTTGCGGGTCGTGGTCAGGTGTACCGGCGCGACGTAGCCACTCGGCGGCTGACCGGCGAACTCGCGGTTGAACTCGTCGATGATCTGGCTGCCCTGCTGGTTCAACGGCTCGGGAACGGTCGCGGCCTGGAACCGCCGGTCGCGGATCCGCTGGAACGCCGACGGGTCGCCGTCACCGGCCCCGACCGCGAACGGCGCCTCGTCGCCCCGCTTTCCCGCTGCCCGCAACGCGGGCGCCGCGTCGGCGAAGTAGAGGTCGTTGATGGCGGCCGAGTGGGTCCACCGGTCACCGAAGCGCGACACGAGCGAGGAGACCTGCTGCGGCGTCCGGATTCCGGCGTCCGGAAGCGGGATGTTCTCGTAGGAGAGCAGCTTGACGCCGGGGCAGCTCAGCAGGGTCTTCTTGATCAGTTGCGACTTGTTCTCCGCGAAGGGGATCGAGGAGTCGGTGAAGATGACGACCCCGGCGTTCCCGTTCGACGTGGCGATGATCCAGTACGCGCTGATCCTCGCGACGTCCTCCACCCTGGTGGTGATGTTGGTGAAGAGTTTCGGGTTCGTGCTGGGCCCCGGCGACGCGACCGCGTGCCATCCGATGAGCGGGATGTCCGCATCTTCGGCCTGCTCGACCTGCTGAGACACGGAGTTCGGGTCGAAGCCGCCGATGACGATCCCCGATGGGCGCAGGGCGATCGCCTGGCTGAACGCCGCCCGCACCCCGGCGGGGGTGCCCTGGCCGTCGATCACCCGGATGTTCCAGCCGATGGACCGTGCCGCCTCCTGCACGCCCCGGGCCACTCCCGCGATGCCTGGATTGGTCATGGTCGCCGCGACGAACACGATGGTCTTGCCGGGGACCGCTCGTGGCCCGGTCGTGGGGCCGTCCCACGGAGGGTTGATCACCTCGGCGCGCGCGACGGCGTTCTTCGCCGTGTACAGGACGGGGCACACGCCCGCCAGCGACCCGCTCGGGGCGGGCGTGGAATTCGGTGTCAGGGCTGGCGAGCCGTGCGAGCAGCCACCGGCGACGACGGTCACCACCAGCGCCACTGCGGCGGCCAGGACGCGGTTGCGAGTGAGGTTCACGCGTGGCTCCTTTTGGCGGGCGGGTCCGCCGGGGACGGCGGAGGGGCACCGGGCGATACGCCCGGCTGGGCCGCAGGTCCCGATGGCGGAGGCGGCGCACGGCGCTGCGTCAGCCCCGCGCGCAGCCGGCGCCGAGCCGAATAGCCGGCCAGCCCGACCGCGATGAGCAGGGTGACGCCGTTGAACAGCGGGGTCACCCAGAACTCCGCACCCAGCTGGCCGATGCCCGACAGGCCGATCGCGAGGATGCCGACGGCGACGACGGTGCCCAGGGCGTTGACCCGCCCGGGTTTGATCGCGGTGGAGCCCAGCAGGGCGGCGACGAACGCGGGCAGCAGGTAGTCGAGCCCGACGCTGGGGTTGCCGATCTCCTGCTGCGCGGCGAGGAGGACACCCGCGCAGGCGGTGACCAGCCCGGAGCCCATGAAGGCGTAGACGACATATCGCCGTGTCGGGATTCCGACCAGGTCGGCGGCCCGGGGGTTCGAGCCGATGACGTAGAGATAGCGGCCGAGGGGGAGGCGTTCGAGCAGCACCCAGAGCACCGCGGCGAGCAGGAGCACGTAGAACGCCGGTACCGGCAGGCCCAGGAATCTCGCGTTGTACATGTCGGTGAAGGCCTCCGGAAGGCCGTCCGGGCCGGGAACGATCCGGGCGCCCTGGGTCACCCAGCCCGTGATGGCGTACAGGACGCTGCCGGTGCCGAGGGTGGCGATGAACGAGTCGATCTGCGCGTACTCGACGAGGAAGCCGTTGATCACGCCGACGAGCGCTCCACCGACGAGTACGGCGAGACAGGCCAACGGCCACGGCCAGCCGGCGGAGATGATGAGCTGCAAAGTCATCACGTGTCCCAGCCCGAGGCCGTAGCCGATGGACAGGTCGAACTTGCCGGTGACGATCGGGATCATCGCGCCGAGCGCGAGAATCGCCGTAATCGAATGGACGGACATGATCGACGTGATGTTGGCCATCGTGGGGAAGGTGTCCGGCAGGATGAGCGTGAACACGACGAACAGGACGATCGCGAGCGCGAGCAGCCCGTAGCCGCCGATGAGCTGGCCGGCGGACCGTCGGCGGGGTGGGAGCCGCGCGGCCATCATCGGCGCACCGTCCCGGCCTGCTGGTCCAGCTCACCTTCCGAGTTCGGGGGAGGGGGCACGGCCGACGCGGCGTGGGTGAGCCCGGTGACCGTGAGCGCGTCACCGGCCAGCTCCGCGGTCACCGTTCCTCTCACGAACACGAGGGCGCGGTCACACACGTTCACGACCTCTTCGAAGTCGGTGGAGATGAGGATCGCGGCGAGGCCGGTCTCCAGGGCGTCGTCGAGCAGCCGATAGATCTCCGGTTTGGCGCCGACATCGACGCTGGCCGTCGGCTCCTCAAGGATCAGGAGGCGGCAGTCCACCCCGAGCCAGCGACCGATCATGACCTTCTGCTGGTTTCCGCCCGACAGGGTGGCGATCGACGCCTCGGTGTCCTGGGGCCGGACGCCGAAGGACGCGATGAGCGCGGCCGCCTCGGCCCGCTCCCGGCTCGGCCGGAGCCAGCTCAACGGCGACCGGCCATGCGCCTTCGGGTTCGCCAGGAAGTTCTCCCGGACGCTGAGGTCGGGGGCGACGCCTTCCTCCTGCCGGTCGCTCGTCACAAGCCCCACGCCCGCGTCCACGGCCGCCGACACCGATGCGGGGTGGTACGGCCGCCCGTCGAGCACCGCGTGGCCGCTCAGGATGGGGCGTGAGCCGGCCAGGGTGCGGCCCAGATCCAGGTGGCCGGCGCCGGTGAGGCCGACCATGCCGAGCACCTCGCCCGCCCGCAGTTCGAGGCTGACCGGGCCGGCCTGGCCGCTGTACACGTCCGTAAGGCTGAGCACGATGTCTCCGGCGTCATCTCGCCCGACGTCTGCCGCGTCATCTGCCGCGTTGTCTCCGGCGTCGTACCCCTTGTCACGGGCCGTGCCGCGCGCCGGGCGTCGGTGAATTTCCGGCTCGCGCCCGACGATGTCACGCACCAGACGTGCGGGATCGCTTCCGGCGAGCGCTTCATGGCTGACGAGGCGGCCGTCGCGCAGGATCGCGACCCTGTCGGCGATCTCGTACACCTCGTCGAGCCGATGGCTCACGTAAATGATCCCGTGCCCGCTGTCGCGCAGCCCGTGGAGGACGTCGAACAGGCGGGCGCAGTCGGCCGAGGGCAGGCTCGCGGTCGGTTCGTCGAGGACGATCGCCTCGGCTTCGGACGCCAGCGCGCGGGCGATGGCGACGAGTGACCGCTCGGCGCGGGTGAGGTTGACGATCCGCTCGCCGGGGTCGATGTGACCGTCGACGATCCGGAGGGCCTCGGCGCAGCGGTCACGAGCCCGACGCCATGAGATCAGACCGCCGCGGCGGGGGTAACCGGTGCCCAGGGCGATGTTCTCGGCGACGGTCATCCACTCGACGAGGCCGAGGTCCTGGTGAATGAACGACATGCTGCGGAAGGCAGCCTGCGTTCCCAGCGGATGGCCGGCCACCACCACCTCCCCCTCGTCGGCCTGGTACACGCCGGCCAGGATCTTGATCAGCGTGGACTTGCCCGCGCCGTTCTGCCCCAGCAGGGCGAGGACGCTGCCACGGCGGAGTTCGAGATCCACTCCTTCCAGCGCGGGAATGCCGGCGAATCGCTTGCAGAGCCCGCGGATGCGCACGAGCGGGTCCGGCGCAGTCTGTGATCCCGGACTCGTGGGCTGATTAGTGGAGGCGTCGTGCACAGACCTCTCCGCGGGGCTTCATCGCCCGGCGGACAAGCCACTTCGGCTCGTCCAATACCCTATTTATCGTACAGAACTATTGGTCAAGAGCTCGCCGCCTGGTTGCTTCAAGCGCATGACCTGCCACGCCCAGTGGCCAAAGCCGATCGCGTTCGGGGTGCGTGCGGGTTCCGGGCCGCCGTCGGCCGAACGCACATCCCGGGTGAACGGGTTCCGGTCACCCGAGCAGCCATCTTCTGAAGGGAATGCCGTTGAAAGTGAACGCGGGCGCCCTCCAAGCCGGTCGACGATGAGCGGCGACCCGGTCGGCTTCGTCGGGCTGGGCGCCATGGGCCTGCCCATGGCGATCAACCTGGCCCGCGCGGGCTTCGACGTCGTCGTGTGGAACCGGAGCCGGCCCGCCCGCGACCCTGCTCGCGCCGCCGGGTGCCGCACGGTTGAGACCCCCGCAGACGTGGCCGCAGTCGCGACGGTGGTCTTCACCATGCTGCCCGACCTCCCCGAGGTGCGGTCGCTGCTCGGCGGGACGAACGGCCTGCTCGCGCCTGGAACGACGCTCGACACGCTCGTGCTGATGGGCACCGTGTCGCCCGTCGGCGTACGGAATCTGGCATGCGAACTCTCCTCACACGGCGTCGCGGTGGTGGACGCACCGGTCAGCGGCGGCGAGAAGGGCGCCGGCGCGGCCACGCTATCGATCATGGTGGGTGGGGAACCGGCCGCCTTCGAGCGGGTGCGTCCCTACTTGGCCGCGATGGGGACAAAGGTGCGCCACATGGGACGGGTGGGGGCCGGCTCCCTGACGAAGGCCTGCAACCAGCTAGTCGTGGCCGGAACCCTCACCGCGCTCGCCGAAGCCGTCCTGCTCGCGGAGCGCAGCGGGCTCCACCCGCAGGACCTGTTCGAAGCTCTCGACGGAGGTCTGGCCTCCTCGGAGGTTCTCACCCAGAAGCGATACCACCTGGCCAGCGGCGACTTCGTCGGCACCGGCCTCGCGCGCTACCTCGTCAAGGATCTCGGCTTCGTGCTCGAAGGCGCCGCAGCCGAGCACGTGGCACTCCCCGTCACCGCGGTCGTCGCGCAGCTTTACTCGGCCGTGGTCGCGCACGGGCTCGGCGACCTGGACAACAGCGTGGTGCTCGATCTGCTCCGCCGGCTGTCACCGATTCGCGACGGCGACTCCTGATCACGTTTCGGAGAGGTCCTACTCGTTTCCCCCGGCCTGCTGGGATCCCCAAGCCTTGGCGATCTGCGAGCGCGAGTTGAAGCTCAGCTTGGACAAAATGTTCTCGACATGGCCCTCGGCCGTGCGCTGGGCGATCACCAGGGTCTCCGCGATCTGTTTGTTGCTCAGCCCCTGAGCGACGAGCTTGGCGATCTCCCGTTCCCTGCGGGTGAGGACGGATGCGACATCGGACCTCGCCTGGGCGCGTCCGGTCTCCTTCGCCGACTTCTCGTCCAGCGCGAAGGCGACGGCGCGGTCGAGCGTGAGTTCCGAGCCGCGACCGAAGGCCGTGGTGAACGCCTCGTCACCGAGGCTTCGCCGAAGCCGGTCCTCGCATCGGTCGTGGGAAGGCGCCAGGTGTCCGAGACCGGGCAGTGACGTGCCGATGGACCGCCACACCATGTTGGCCGCGCCCAGCAGTTCGGCGGCGCGTTTGTCCGGCTTATGGTCGGCCGCGATCCAGGCGAGCCCTTCCAGGCACTGGGCCATGCCCAGATGGTCGTTGCACAGCAGCTTGAGCCGTACGGAGTCCCGCAGCATGTTCACGCCGGTCGACGGGTCGCCACGCCGCCACCTTTCGAGGCCGGCGATCCACAGCGCGTACGACAGCGACCACTCGGCCTTCTCCTGCCTGCACAGGTCCAGGGCCTCCTGGCAGAGCGCCGCAGCCCGGGGGTCGTCATTGAGGACGGCGGCCATGGCCAGCTGGAAGAGCGCGACCCACGATTGACCCGGGCGGCCGAGGGCGCGGTGACGGGCCAGCGCCTCCTCTAGCAGGGTGAACGCCTGGGGGAGATCTCCGGCGAGCAGCGCGGCGAAGCCGGTGATGTGGACCACGCCGGCGAGCTGGGCCTGGTCGCCGAGCCGCTCCGCCAGCATGCAGGACTCCTCCAGCAGCGGTTTCGCCGCGATGGTGTCGCCCCGCAACAGCAGGAGCCACGCCTCGACCCACAACGCCTTGGCCCGTGCGACGCTGGGAGCGGGCTCCAGCTTCAGCGCCTGTTCGAGCCAATGGTGGCCCTCGCTGGGGGAACTCCACGAAAGCCGGTGGCTCCACATGGCACCGGCGATCTCCAGGGCGGCCCACGCCTCGCCCGGCTCGCTCAGGCAGAACTCCAGCGCGGCCCGGACGTTTGCCTGCTCCGGGCGGATCCGGACGAGCCAATCCATCTGACGCTCGCCGAACCATTCGGCCTCCGCTCGCGCGGCCAGGTCACGGCACCAGTCGCGATGCCGCTGCCGACGCGTCGTCTCCTGGCCGGATTCGACAAGCCGTTCCCATCCGTACTGGCGGAGTGTCTCCAGCATCTCGTAACGCACGCCGGAGTCGTGCTCCTTGCGCAGGAGGATCGACTTGTCCACCAGCTCCGTCACCACGTCGAGGACGATTTCCGCGGCGATCCCGTCTCCGGAGCACACGTGCTCCGCCGCCTCCAGATCGCAGCCGCCGGAGAACACGGACAACCGCTCCCACAGCAGCCGTTCCTGGGGGGAGCACAGGTCGTGGCTCCAGTCCACCAGCGCCCGCAACGTCTGCTGCCGTGGCACCCCGACCCTGCTTCCCTTGGTCAGCAACCGGAAGCGGTCGTCCAGCCGATCGAGGATCTGTTCCACGGACAGCGCCCGCATCGGCACGGCCGCGAGCTCGATGGCCAGCGGGATCCCGTCCAGCCGCCGGCACAGCCGTGTCACCGCCAGGCTGTTGCCGGCGCTGACGGTGAAACCCGGAAGGATGGCAGCCACCCGGTCCGCGAACAGGTTCACCGCCTCCGAGGTCACTTCGGCCTCAGGGGACGCGTCCTCGCCCGCGTCGGGCACCGACAACGGTGGCACCTCCAGGAGGTGCTCGCCCGAGACGTGGAGCGCTTGCCGACTGGTCGCGAGGATGCGCAGGTCGGGCGCCATTTCGAGGAGCTTGGTGGACAGGGCGGCGCACTCGGCCACCAGATGTTCGCAGTTGTCCAGAACCATGAGCAACCGCTTGTTCTGGAGGTAATCGGCAAGGGCGGACAGGCCTCCCTGGTTGGGGCATCCGAGCGTGCCGGCCACGGTCTCCGCGAGCAGCTCTCCCGCCCCCAGCGGAGCCAGATCGACCATCCACGCCCCGTCGGGGAACGTCCGCGACATCTCGGCGGCGACCCGCAGCGACAGCCGGGTCTTACCCACTCCGCCGGGGCCGGTGAACGTCACCATCCGCCCGGCCGTCAGCAGTCGCTTGGCCTCGGTCAGTTCCTTCCGGCGGCCAACGAAGCTCGTCATCTCGGCCGGCAGGTTCCCCATTTCCCGTCGTGTCATCGCCCCCCCATGGCCCTTTCAGGCTAGCTCATTCCAGTCTGTGAGCTGGGCGAACCCTGTGCGCATGCGGACTGCTCAACCCTTGCCCGCCTGATCGGCGACGGTCGAGGTGATACCTGGATATTTGACCCAGGCTGGCGGCTTCGTCTGGAAACGGGCGGGTTCGAAGCCCAGCGTCAAACGCCCCGACAGGGGGCGTGCAACCAAGCGGTCCGTACTCGGCCTCGTGCCTGGACGTGGTGCGGTGGGCCGACAGGTCCTCGTTTCCGATGTGACCGGTCACATGTCGATGAGTGTGACCGGTCACAAATGGAGAGGGAAGACCTCGTTACGGGTTTGTTACGAGCGGATGTCTAGCGTCCGGAGGGCGGCGGCGCCGTCGACTCGCGGATCACCAAACTCGGCTGGGCCAGCGGGATCTCCGGCTGAGGCAGGGCGTCGAGTTCGGCCACCACGGCGGCCAGGCAGGCACGGCCCAGACCCGCGAAATCCATCCGGACCGTGGTCAGCTCCGGAGTCCAGTACGCCGAGCCGGGAACGTCGTCGAAGCCGACCACGCTCACGTCCCCCGGGACGTCCCTGCCCATGTCGAACAGGGCACGCCGCACCGCCAGCGCGGTGTCGTCGTTACCGCACAAGATCGCGGTCACTTCCGGGTCGGCGGCCAGCGAACGCCCGGCCTGGTAGGCCGACCGCGCGTCCCAACCGGCGGCGACGACCGGCGGAACGACGGCCCCCGCGTCCGCCAGTGCCTGCCGCCACCCCGCCTCGCGTCCGCGCGTGCCGGCCTCCGACGGGATCGCCACATGATGGACCGTGCGATGCCCCAGCGACAGCAGATGACGTGTCGCGTCCGCGGAGGCCGGCCGCTCGTCCAGGCAGATCATGGTACGGCCGGCCTGCGGCAGCACACCGGGCTCGATGGCCGCCACCGCGGGCACGTCCTCCGGGAGCCGTCGCAGCACCTCCACACCCTCGATGTCGAACGCCACGACCACGACCCCGCCCGCGCTGGGATCGCTGACGTGGTCGACGGTCTGCCGCACATCGGCGCTCCGCACCGATTCGATCACCCGGACGCCGACGGCCAGCCCGGCATCACGCGCGGCCTCCTCGATCCCCTGCAGCGTGGAGGCATAGCCGTACAGCATCGTGTTAGACGTGACCACCGTGACGGCGCGTGCGCGGCCCAGCCCGAGCGCGCGGGCCGCCCGGTTCGGCCGATAGCCGAGCCGTTCGATGATCTCCAGAACGTGACGGCGTGTCTCCACGCTGACGCTCGGAGACTCGTTCACGACCCGCGAGACCGTCTGGTACGAGACACCGGCCGCCGCGGCGACATCCCTGATGCTCGGCGCCGCCGAATCGCGGCGCCGACGAGTAGGCACGTCATCGCGGTACGGTCGGCTCACGACATCATGGTGATCGGCCACTCTGTCCCGGGTCAAATGACGGTGCCGGCGCGGAGGACCGGGTCAGGGGAGCAGCGGGAGCTTGCCAACGATCTTGTTGACTCGGTTGCGCGGCCCGACGATGCTCACGGCGTAGTACGCCATGTCCTCGGCGGCGGTCTTGCTCATGGTGGCGCCGTAGCCGGCGTAGACGATCGTCTCCTGCGCGGCGGCCGGCATGGTGGCGACGAACGTGTCGGCGGCGGTGGCCGCCTTGGCCCGCAGGGCGCGGAGCACGGCGGCGTCCGCGCCCAGCACCGAGCAGCCCAGCCAGGGCAACCCGGGGTGGCGGTTGCCCTCGGCGTCGGTGACGTCGTCGCCGAGCGGTCCGGTCACCGCGTTCGTCGTGGCCGCCGCCGCGCAGATCGCGGCGTTGACGGCACGGCCGGGTGGCAGGTCGCGGTCGACCACCACCACCACCCACTTCAGCCGCGCCGCACGGGTCGACACGGTTTCGTCCACCTCGCCGGGCGCGAATCCGACGCCACGGGCGGTTGCGCCGGTCGCGTTTTCGTCGGCCATTTCCTGGTCTCCCGAATATTCATATGCGCTTGCGCGTAAAGGCTAGGCACATATGTGGGCAGGGAAAAGACCAGCCGAATTTCCTTCGGATAAACGCTTGTTGGGGTGGCTGTTGGTGGATTTCGTGCGGTGATCTGGCGCAATCGCGGTCGAATGTGCACCGCGTCAGCGGGTCCTCCGGGCGGAGCCGGAAAGGTCGGACCCGGCGGGCTCGACGCGGCGGGACCGTACGTGCTCGTAGACCATCGCCGTCTGCACGTCCGCGACCTCCCGGCGTTCCGTGAGGCGGTCGATGACGAAGGCGTACACGCCGTCGACGTCCGGGACCGCGATGTGAATCAGGAAGTCGTACGTGCCGGAAGTGACGAACACGCCGATCGTCTCGGGCAGTCGCGACGCCCACTCACGGAAGCCCTCGATCACTCGCCGGGCCGGCGGCCGGATGCGGACCGAAATGAGGGCCTGCACGGGCCGGCCGACGGCCTCGAGATCGAGGGCCGCGTGATAGCCGGTGATGACACCCCGCTCGCGCAGCAGCCGTACGCGCTCCAGCGAGGTCGACGGTGACACCCCCGTCTTGGCGGCCAGCTCTCGGTTGGTCTGCCGCGCGTCATCCTGCAGCTCACGCAGCAGAGAACGGTCCAGCGAATCGATCTCCATGCGATCCAGGCTATGCAGGACAAAGTTCGGCGACAACACGAGATGGCCGGATGTTTGTCACCTGCCTCGCAGCGAGCGGTACGCGGTGACCAGGGCGGCGGTGGACGGGTCGAGGTCTGGGACCTGGGCGCCCTCGGTGAGGGCGGGCTCGACCCGCTTGGCGAGCACCTTGCCGAGTTCGACACCCCACTGGTCGAAGGAGTCGATGTCCCAGATCGCGCCCTGGACGAAGACCTTGTGCTCGTACAGCGCGATCAGCTGGCCCAGGACCGACGGCGTGAGCTCCCTGGCCAGGATCGTGGTCGTGGGGTGGTTGCCGCGGAAGGTCCGGTGCGGGACCTGCTCTTCGGCGACTCCCTCGGCCCGGACCTCGTCGGCGGTCTTGCCGAAGGCCAGCGCCTGGCCCTGGGCGAAGAGGTTGGCCATCAGCAGGTCGTGCTGGGCGGACAGCTCAGGGCTGAGTTCACCGACCGGCTGGGCGAAGCCGAGGAGGTCCGCCGGGATGACCTTGGTGCCCTGGTGGAGGAGCTGGTAGTAGGCGTGCTGGCCGTTGGTGCCGGGGGTGCCCCAGACGACCGGGCCGGTCTGCCACCGAACCGGATTCCCGGCGCGGTCCACCGACTTGCCGTTGGACTCCATGTCGAGCTGCTGCAGGTAGGCGGTGAACTTCGACAGGTAGTGGCTGTACGGCAGGACGGCGTGCGACTGGGCGTCGAAGAAGGCGCCGTACCAGACGCCGAGCAGGCCGAGCAGCAGCGGCGCGTTGGCCTCCGGCGGTGCCGTCCGGAAGTGCTCGTCGATCAGGTGGAACCCGTCCAGCATCTCGCGGAACCGGTCCGGGCCGATAGCGATCATCAGTGAAAGGCCGATCGCGGAGTCGTAGGAGTACCGGCCGCCGACCCAGTCCCAGAACTCGAACATGTTGGCCGTGTCGATGCCGAACTCGGCGACCTTCTCCGCGTTCGTCGACAGCGCGACGAAGTGCCTGGCCACCGCCTCCTCACCGGCGCCCAGCCCGGCCAGCAGCCAGCTTCGGGCCGAAGTGGCGTTGGTGACGGTCTCGATGGTGGTGAAGGTCTTGGACGCGACGATGAACAGCGTCTCGGCCGGGTCCAGATCCCGTACGGCCTCGTGCAGGTCCGCGCCGTCGACGTTGGACACGAAGCGGAAGGCCATCTCCCGTGCCGTGTACGGGCGCAGCGCCTCGTAGGCCATGGCCGGGCCGAGGTCGGAGCCGCCGATGCCGATGTTGACGACCGTCCGGATCCGCTTTCCGGTCGCGCCGGTCCACGCGCCGCTACGGACCCGGTCGGCGAAGCCGGCCATCTTGTCGAGGACGGCGTGCACCTTGGGCACCACGTTCTCACCGTCGACCTCGATCACCGCGTCGCGAGGAGCGCGCAGCGCGGTGTGCAGGACGGCGCGCTTCTCAGTGACGTTGATCTTCTCGCCGCCGAACATCGCGTCCCGAAGCTCCGCCACCCCGCGGGCCAGCGCCAGATCCCGCAGCAGCCCCAGGGTCTCGGCGGTCACCAGGTGCTTTGAGTAGTCCACGCGCAGGTCACCGACACTCAGCGTGTACTGCTCGGCACGCCTGGCATCGGCGGCGAACAGCTCGCGCAGATGAGTGTCCCCGAACTTTTCACGGTGGTCGGCCAGCGCCGTCCACTCCGGCGACTGGTCGAGGCGTGCGGTATCAGGCATGATTCGGCTCCAGGGTCATGTCGCACTCAGTGGCACTGGCCGTTGTATCACCATGGTGCGCGGTGCCGCGGCGTAGGCCTCATCGCGGACGCCCATGCATCATCAGTCAACCTGCGTCGGGAGTCCACGGCGCGAGCGGACCGGCGATAGGAAGACGGGTAGGAAGGCGAGCCCCAGAACGACGCCACCCGTCCAAAGCGCTGTGCCGAGGGTGGCGAACTCACCGATCAGGCCGGCAAGAACGGCGCCGATCGCGAATGCCCCTGTGAGCAGGAAGCGGAAGGTCGCGTTCATACGACCGAGAAGCGGGTGTGGTGTCAACCGCTGCCTCAGGCTGACGCCCAGCACGTTGTCCATGCCCGTCTTGAACATGACCAGGACCCAGCCGGTCCCCGCAAGCCACAGCCGAGGGCCACTACCGACGAGCGGCAGCAGCAATCCGGCGGGCGCCAGGCACAGGCCGACGATGCCGAGGGATCGGCCATAACCCAGTCGGCTGCCGATCGGGCGGGCGCAGCAGGCCCCGAGGAGAAGGCCGACTCCACCTGCCGCCCAGAACAGCCCCAACACGCCGGCCGAGAGGCCGAGTTGGCGGACGAACAGAATCGGCAGCATGGTGTTGATGATCCGCATGCCGAGATTCGTGAGAGCGCCCGTGAGTGCCAGAGCGCGCAGTTCCCCATTGCTCCAGACATGACGCACACCCTCCGAGATCTGCCGTCGCAACCCGGTGGCCTGCTCGGGAGCGCGAGCCTTGGGCGCCGGGGTGCGGCGCATCGCGGCCAGGTGAAAGGCCGACAACAGATGGCTGACGGCGGTGCACACCACCGCCACAGGTCCGGTGAGCAGTTGGACCAGTTCCCCGCCCGCGCTTCGGCCGACCACATTTCCGGCGGCCGCAAGGCTCATCACGGCGGCGTTCGCCGGGATGAGGCCGTCGCGGTCGACGATCTGAGGAAGTACGCTCTGCGAGGTCACATCGAAGAAGACGGTGGCGCAGCCGTACAGCAGCACAACGACATACAGTTGTGTGAGCGTAAGGGCACCCAGCCACCACGCCAGCGGGATGGACATGAACAGAAGAGCTCGGGCCAGGTCTGCGGCGATCAGCACGTTTCGCTGACGCATTCGGTCCACCCATGCTCCGGTCGGCAACAGCGACCCGAGGAGACTCCCCGAACGAGTGACCGTCTCGGTGAAGGTCTCGATAGCAGCCGGTCCAGGACCACGAAGGAGGAGGGCATGAGATAGGCGGGCAACTGCTTCTCAAGCTGGTCCCGCAGTCTGTCCACGCAGAACCCGTCACCGTCCTCAGGGACGACGTACGCGGTCATGCGCTTGTCTCCGGGACGGTCTTCACGCACTATGACTGCGGCCTGGCGGACCCCGTGGGCGGAACCGATGGCCGATCCCACCTCGCCGGGTTCGATCCGATAGCCACGGATCTTCACCTGATCGTCGACTCGACCCAGGAACTCCAGCAGCCCGTCCGCTCGCCAGCGCACCTTGTCGCCGGTTCGGTACATCCGACTCCCCGGCGGACCGAACGGGTTCGCGACGACGCCAACAACTCCTCCCCACCCGTGTAGATCCTCTTCAGGGAAACTCCGTGGGCGGCCAGTAGCGGAAGCACCTCGGCCAGCAAGGACGGCACGAACACCGCGTGTGTTACCGCGTTCCGGCGGATACAGTCCGCGAGGGCCCGGACATCCGCCATGTTCCCCTCGGTCGCGATGCACAGTTGCGCACCACAGATCAAGGGGAGCCAGGTTTCACACATCGACGCGTCGAATGACACGGACATCCAACTGAGCATCACATCGCCGGGCGCCAGAGTATGTGTGCTTCTCAGCCAGAGCATGGCGATGATGAGTGCGAACCCCCGGGGCAGACAGATCCCCACGAGCCGTTCCGGACCGGCTCCGCGGGCCACCAGATGGTGGGCGAGCCGATTGGCCGCGGCCTCCAGCTCCGCGTAGGTCATCGTTTCGTCCCGGCACCGCAGTGCGATCGCGTCCGGGGTCAGGGCGGCCTGCGCTTCGAAGAGGCGATGAGTGGTGTGGGACCGAATGTTCGTGCACGGCAGCGGCCCCAACACGTCGGTTGAGGATCGCCGCGGCATGGTGATCGTCTTCGCTGACGGCGCCGCGGAGGATTTCCGCGCACGCGATGTGATGACACTGGAAGACATTCGCGCCTTGGCTGACAACTGAGCCCTGATCATGCCCTGGTTGTGCGATATATGGCGGGGCCCGAGTGGACCTGCGGCCTAATCGTCGTGAGCTCGATCGTCTTCAGCTCTGCTGAGACCGAAACGGTTGAGGAAGACGGTCAGGGGTCCTTCGGCGAGTTTGCCCTTCCGGCGCGCCTTGCTGAGATCGCGGGCCAACTCCTGGATCTTCTTCTGCGCTTCCCGGGTGTTACCCTCGGCGAGCTTCTCGGCCGCTTCGCGGATCTTCTGATGTGCCTTGTCCGCGAGTTTCGGGTCGATCCCGCCGCTGCCCTGCTGAGCGCTCACCGCACGGTCCAAGGCGCTCAACCACGTGCGTGGGTCTCGGGCGGCCGGCCGGGACGGCGTCGAGGCCGGTGTAGGCGTCGGCTGCGCTGTGGGCTTCGTGGTCTCGGTGGCTGTGACCGACGGCGTGGGCTGCCGCCGCTCACTGACAGACGCGGTGGCGGCCGACGGAATCGGGGCGGCGGCCTGGCCCGCCGGGCCGGAATAGGCCACCACCCCCAGGGCGACGATCATGATGGCGCCGAGGGCCACGGCGAGTTGGACGAGCAGATGTCGCCCCTGCGGTGGCGCGGCGGCCGGGCCAGGTGGCGGCGCATCCAGTAAGGCGGTGTCACCGGCGCGAGCGACGTGCGGCGGAGGAACGGCCGTGGTCGGTGTCGAGCGCCCGACCGGCGCGATCGGAGCGATCGTCGTGACAGCCGGAGCGATCGGGGGAGCCGTCGCGGTCGGTGTCGGGTGCCCGGTATGCCGTCCTAGAGCGTGAGCCGAGGGCAGGGCGGCCAGGATCTGCCGGACCTGCTCGGCACTCCTGGGCCGGTCAGCCGGGTTCTTGGCCAGCATGGCCAGGATCAGTCGTTCCAGCTCGACGGGGATGTCCGGCCGGTGGCTGCTGGGCCGGGCGGGGGATCGGTGGACGTGCTGGTAGACCAGCTCTGGTGCCGAGCCGGTGAAGGGCGGTTGCCCGCACAGCAGCTCGTAGGCCACGCAGCCGAGCCCGTACAGGTCGCAGGCGGCCTGCCCGCCAGATCCGTCGATCTGTTCGGGGGCGAGGTAGGCGGCGGTGCCCACGATGGTGCCGACCCTGGTCAACCGAGCGGCTTCGGCGGCGATGTGCGCCAACCCGAAGTCGACGACCTTGAGCGTGCCGTTGCCGCTCAGATGAAGGTTGGCCGGCTTGATGTCGCGATGCACCACACCGACCTGGTGCGCCGCCGCCAGCCCCGCGGCGGCCTGGGCGAGCAGGACGCAGGCCTCGGCGACGGGCAACCGGCCCCGCGCGGCCAGTTCGTCGGCCAGGCTGCGGCCGGTGAGCAGCTCCATCACCAGAAAGCGGCGGTTTCCGTCCTGGCCGACGTCCAGCACGGTGACCGCGTTGGGGTGCACGATCTGCGCCGCTGCCCGCGCCTCGCGAGCGAAACGCTCAGCGGCGGCGATGTCGCCCACCAGAGGATCGAGGATCTTGACTGCGACCGCCGTGTCAAGCCGATGATCGTGGCCGCGCCACACTTCGGCCATGCCGCCCCGGCCGATCAGCGCCTGCAGCTGATACCGTCCCGCGATCAAAGCAGGCCCCACCTTCGGCATGTCCGCACCCATCGGTTCATATCCCACGCAGTTCGGGGCAACCCTACGGGTGATCCGTACCGCCCGGGCAAATCGATGATCCTCTAGATGTGCCCAGCCCGCTCCTGGACATGCGCCCAGGGGTCGCACCGGGCGCTACGGCAATGGCGCCGCCTTGGCCGTGCTCCTGCGCACGACGAGGTGTGGTTCGAGCACGATGTCCTGATCCTGGGTGCGGTCTCCCTCAAGGCGCTCGATCGCCGCGGCGACGGCGAGCCGGGCCTGCTCCTTGGGCGCCTGGCTGACGGTGGTGAGGTTGATGCGGTGCAGCTGGGCGAGGGTGCTGTTGTCGTAGCCGGTGACGGATACCCGTTCGGGCACGTTGATGTGGGCGCGGTCGAGGTGGTCGAGCACGCCGACCGCGCAGCGGTCGTTGTAGGCGACAACGGCCGTCACGCCGCCTGACAGGTCGAGCGTTTCGGCGGCGCGGATGCCGTCGCGTTCGGTTTCCCCACCGTGCAGGACCGTCGGGGGCAGCCCGTGGCGGCCCATGGCCAGCGTGTAAGCGCGTCGCCGGTCGACGGAGACGAAGCCGTCGCCTCCGTCGATGTGCGCGATCCGCCGATGGCCGAGGTCGACGAGGTGATCGACGAGCAGGCCGAGGCCCTCCTGGTCAGCGGTCCGGACGACGTCGAACCCGGGTAGGTCGATGGGGCGGCCGACGGAGACGACGGGCACTCCCGCGGTGAGCTCGGCCAACTCCTTGGCCGGCAGGACCGATCCGAGGAGGAAGAGGGCTTCGCAGCGGAAGTCGAGCAGGGTTTCGATCGCCTGTCGTTCGTCGTGGGACGGCGTCACGGCACCGAGTCCGAGATCGTAGCCGCCTTGGTCGGCGACTCGCTGGATCTCTTCGACCAGTTCCGCGTGGAACGGGTTGCTCGGTGTCACCGTGACGCCCAGCATGCGGGAGCGGCGACGGGCGAGGAGGCTGGCCGTCCGGTTGGTGCGGTAGCCGAGCCGATCGGCGATCTCCAGCACGCGGGCGGTGGTCTCGGCGCTCGGGCCGGGATTGCCGTTGAGGATCAACGACACCAGCCCCTTGGAGACCAGGGCTGAAGGAGTTCTCACATCGTGAGACCAAGGGCGATCAGCGGGTTGCAGAAGTCATCGCGGGCCCAGCGGGTGCCCGCAGCAATGTTGGTGAAGTTGAGCAGGCGTAGCGCGCCGATCGC
>JBIOWF010000291.1:0-20470 GCA_044868295.1 Microtetraspora sp.
TGGCCACGGCCGCCGCGATTCCGGCAACGGCGGGCGCCGCGAGCGACGGCCGCCGCCGCCGGCGCACAGGGAGATCGTCATGGTGGCGGGGCGAGCGCATCGGTGTCCCTCGGGAGCTGGGTGGAGATCACGGCTCACTGCAGATTCAAGCAGACGATTCATCTCCAGGGGATTCCCCGCTCTTTACCTCGTTCCATTCGGCGAATGGCCGTAATGTATGCCGTCTCGAAGTGCTCTTGACACAGGAGGAACGGATGGCACGGCCGGTGCACCGGTTGACCATGGCGGCGTTGGTCCTGGCGGCGGTGACGACAGGCGCGCTACCCGCCACCCCGGCGGTGGCGGCCTCCCGCCACCTGGTCGGCACCTGGTCCGCCGCGAGCGACCGGCTGAACACCACCGTGGGGGACCAGACGATCCGGATGGTCGCGCGCACCAGCGTGGGCGGGTCCGGCCTGCGCATCCGCCTGTCCAACATCTTCGGCACCAAGGCGGTCAGGTTCGAGCACGTCCATGTCGGCCTCCAGGCGTACGGCGCCGAGTTGCTCGCGAACACCAACCGGGCCGTGACGTTCAACGGCCGGAAATCGGTGACCGTCCGGGCCGGAAAGGCGGTCTGGAGCGACCCCCTGCCCGGAAAGATCTCCGGCGGCCGGGATGTGGTCGTCAGCCTCTTCGTCCCCGGGATCGTCGAGAGGGCGACCGGCCACGAGCGCGCGTACGCGACGACCTATCTGTCGGCCGCGGGCGACTACGCCGCCGACGAGACCGCGGACCAGTTCACCTACACCAGCAGCCAGTGGTACTTCCTCGACCGCATCGCCGTGACCACGGCGTCCAGCGTCCGCTCTGTGGTGGCGCTCGGCGACTCCATCACCGACGGCGCCGGTCAGGACGCCGACGTCAACAGGCGCTGGACCGACTATCTCTACCGCAGGATCGCCCGCCTGCCCGCCGCCAAACGGGCGAGCGTGCTCAACGCCGGGATCGCCGGAAACCGCGTGCTCCACTACAACGTGGGACCGAGCGCCCTGCGGCGCTTCAAGCGGGATGTCCTCTCCCAGCCGGCCGTCCACTCCGTGGTGATCTTCGAAGGCATCAACGACATCTCCAAGGGCAACTACACCTCGGTGAAGCCGCTGATCAGCGCGTACAAGTCGATGATCAAGCAGGCGCACAAGAAGAAGCTGAAGGTGTTCGGCGGCACGCTCACGCCGTTCTACGGCTATTCGTCGTGGACCGAGGAGCGCGACGAGCTCCGGAACCGGGTCAACAAGTGGATCAGGACCAGCGGCGCGTTCGACGGCGTGATCGACTTCGACAAGGCGGTCCGTGACCGCGAGGCGCCCGAACAGCTCTCCGCCTCTTACGACTCCGGCGACCACCTGCACCTGAACGACGCCGGGCGCCGCAAGCTCGCCTACACGGTACGGCTCACGCGCGTCCTCTGATCGCTTCGCGCCCCGCGCGGAACGGCAGGGCATCACGGTCCAGCGCGTCACCACAATGACCCGCGGTTCTCTCGCGGGTCTCCGAATTCAGCCGGGGCGGCGGCGCCTACATCACCGGCCAGACGATCTGCGTGCGCTCCCCCGCCTCGGCACCGCGGGGCCGCGTTCGCTCCATCGGTTTCGGGTCGGGCGCCTGACGGCACGGCCCTTCCAGTAAACCCGACATTCCAGGTAGCCTGTCCAGCAATTGCGGTCGGGCATAGATATGCAGTTTAATGCTGATCACAAAGTTCGGACAGGAGTGACGCTGTGACGCCGCTGATCGATGTGCGGGACGTCTCGGTGTCCTATGCGACGACCGGGCAGGCCGCCCTCAAGGATGTGCGCCTGACCATCCGGCCGGGCGACTTCACGCTGGTCGCGGGGCCGTCCGGATGCGGCAAGTCGACCCTGTTGCGGCTCCTCAACGGGCTGATCCCGCATTCTTACCGGGCGCGGGTCGAGGGCGAGGTACTGGTCGGCGGACGACCGGTGGCCGGGCAGACGATCCGCGAGGTCTCCTCGGTCGTGGGCACCTTGTTGCAGGACCCGCACCGGCAGATCGTCGGCACGACGGTTACCTCCGAGATCGCCTTCGGGCCGGAGAACCTGGGACTGCCGCGGGCGGAGGTCCGGCGGCGCATCGACGAGGTCGCGGAGCGGGTCGGGATCCGCCACCTGCTCGACCGGCCGACGGCCCAGCTGAGCGGCGGCGAGCTGCAGATGGTCGCGTTCGCGGGCGTGCTGGTGATGCGCCCGCGCGTCGTGATCGTGGACGAGCCGCTCGCCAACCTCGATCCGTCGGCGAGCCTGCGCCTCCTGCGCGAGTTACGGCGGTTCGTGGACGACGGCGGAGCCGCGGTGGTCGTCGAGCACCGCGTGGAGGAGATCCTCGAATTCGGCCCCCGCGAGGTCCTCTACCTGACAGGCGGAAAACCCGGCTACTACGGCGACGTGGCGGGCTTCCTGCGGATCGCCCCGGTCGGCCACGTGAAGCTTCCCTTCGAGACGCTGCTGGCCCGCGCCGGGGATCTCCCGGAACCACCCACGGCCTGGACGCATCGCCCTCCGAACGAACTCCCCTCAGGCGCGGCGAGGATCCGGGACTCTCACGAGCTCCCCGCACAGGCCCGGGAGACGCAGGGAGCCGGTCCCGCCGGAGGGTCGCCGTACCGGCTGGCCTATCAGGGGACGGATCTCGGGTATCCGGGCCGCACGGTGCTCAAGGACGTCGGCCTGCGGCTGGGGGCTCGGGAGCGGGTGGCCGTGCTCGGGCCCAACGGAGCCGGCAAGTCCACGCTGCTGCGGGCCGCCGTCCGGCTCATCGAGCCCCTGCGCGGCACGGTCCTCGTGGACGGCACGCCGATCGCCGAGCGGTCGATCCTGAGCCTGGCCACGACCTTCGGGTACGTCTTCCAGAACCCGGGACAGGCCCTGTTCTCGGCGACCGTCGCCGACGAGCTCGCGTTCGGCCCGCGCAATCTCGGGTGGGGCCGGGAGGAGATCGACCAGGCGTCGACCGAGGCGTTGCAGGCCGTACTGCTGGACGGGGAGAAGGACATCCTCACCCGGCCGCCGCGCACGCTGTCCCACGGCCAGCAGCGGCGGCTCACGGTCGCCCTCGCCCTGGCCATGCGGCCCAGGACGCTGATCCTGGACGAGCCCACGGCGGGGCAGGACCTGTTCACGACCAACGCGTTCATGAGCCACGTCCTCGCCGCGACCGAGAGCGTCTACTTCATCACCCATGACGTCGACCTGGCCCTGACGGCGGCCGACCGGATCGTCGTGATCGACGGCGGCCGGGTGACCGCGGACGCCTCTCCGGCGGAGATCGCCCATCGGACCGACCTCTGGGACCGGCTCAGGGAGACCAGTCTGGTCCGGGCCGTCCGTGGCCGCCTGCCTCCGGCCGGGCCGATCCCCCATCCCTTCGACCTCGCCCGCACCCCCCACGACAAGGAAGGGACCATCCCCCCATGAGTTCACCGTCCCCCCAGTTGAAGAGTTCCGCCTGGACGATCAACTCCAGGACCGTCGTGTTCGGAGCCGTCGGCGCCGCGCTCTACGCGGTCATCGGCCTGTTCAGCTTCATCGTCCCGGGCACGCAGAGTGTGGCCATCCGGCCCGCGTTCGCGCTGGTGCCGTTCATCGGCAAGCGGTTCGGCGTGATCGCCGGCTTCTTCGCGGGCTTCGTCGGCAACGCGGTCATCGACCTGATCCAGGGAGGCGGCCTGGCCTGGTGGAACTGGAGCGTCGCGAACGGCCTTGTCGGCGCCGCGGCCGCGTTGATCTTCGCGGCCATCCCGCCGATCGCCAACGAGGCGGTACGCATCGTGGTCACCGCCATCGGAGCGGTGGTCGCCACGGCGATCGGCATGTTCTTCGTCATCACCGACATCTGGCTCCAGGGGATCGACTTCAACACGTTCCTCACGGCCAACTACGCGCCGGCGCTGCTCGCCAACGGCCTCGCGGTGGTCATCCTGACCCCCGCGCTCGACGCGATCTGGGAGCCGCTCTCCACGCGAGCCGGGCGGTAACCAGAGGTGGATGTCACGCCACGCTATCTGGGCGCGGGATCCTTCCTCGGCCGTCGCGACCCGCGTGTGCTGCTGATCGTTCCCGCGCTCTACCTGGTGGCCGTGGCGGGTATCGACGACCTTCGGGGCGTGCTCGCGTGCGCCGCGATCGCCGCCGTCTACTACCGCGCCGCGGGCATCCCGTGGCGCGGCGTCCGGGCCAACTGGCTGTTCATGCTGACCTTCACGACGAGCCTGGTCCTGCTGAACACCATCCTCACCGACGCGGACACCCGGGTCGGTGGGGAGACCCTCTTCACGATCCCGGTCGCCGGCACCGGCGTCACCTGGACGTCTCTCTCCTACGCGGCCACCCTTTTCGTGCGCTATGTCTCCCTGGCCATGGTCAGCTTCCCGGTCGCGTTCAACGTCCGCCCCTCCGATCTCGGGGTGGCCTTCGCCCGGCTGGGCCTGTCCCAGCGGCTCGCCTACGGCGTCGACCTGACGTTCCGGTTCCTGCCGTCCACGTGGGCGAGCGTGCAGGACACGATCGACGCGCAGCGGGTGCGCGGCTACGAGCACAGCCGCAGCCGCAACCCGGTCAGGAAGCTGCTGTCACTGCGGCCCGTGGTCATCCCGGTGACGGTCAACGCGCTGCTCGACGCCGAGGACACCGCCAACGCGATGGATCTGCGCGGCTTCGGGGACAAGCACCGGACGTGGATGCGTGAGCTGGCGTTCGGCCGTGCGGACTATCTCGTCCTGGCGGGCTTCGCGGCGCTCGCCGTCCTGATGATCATCGCGAAGGTCTACGGACTGACCGGACAGGTATGGGTGCCCTGATCCATTCGGCGCCGCTGGTCCTGCCGGTCAGCGAGCCGCCGATCCATGACGGGGCGATGGCCGTACGGGGCGACAGGGTGCTGCTGGTGGGCCCACGACGTCAGGTGCGACGGGCCTATCCCGGAGCCAGTGAGGTGCGGTGGGCCGGGACGGTCGTTCCCGGGCTGGTCAACGCGCACACCCATCTGCAGTACACGCGCATGGCCGAGGTCGGGCGACGCGCGTACGGGACGTTCGAGGAGTGGTCAGGCGCGTTCGACGCGGTCTACTTCGGGATGGGCGGCGGGTCCCCGCCCCGGGCGATCGACCATCGACCGTCCGGTCCCGCCGCCGGCGTGCCGAGTTTCGACTGGCGGGCCAGCGCTCTCGAGGGCGCGCGGGAATGCCTGCGCCACGGGGTCACGGCGGTCGCCGACGTCGTCACCGACATCGAGGCCGTTCCGGCGCTCGCCGAGACGGGCCTGCGCGGTGTCTCCTATCTGGAGGTCCTCGGCGACACCGACGAGGAGTGGAACGCGACCGGCCGGGATCGGCTGATCACCGCCATTCGCGAGGTGGACCATCCCGGGCCGATCGGGATCTCTCCGCACGCCCCGTACACGCTCGACACCGGCGTCCTGGAGGATCTGGCGATCCTCGCCAGGACGTTCGGCCTGCGCCAGCACATCCATCTGGCCGAGTCCGCGCACGAGCGGGAGTACACGGTCTCCGGCACCGGACCGCTCGCGAAGATGGTCCGGGATCTGGGGTTCGACTTCACGATCCTGCGTGAGGGAGGCTCCGGGCTCGGGCCAGTGCGGTTCCTGGACGCGCTGGGCGCCCTCGGGCCGCACTGTCACGTCGCTCACGGCGTCCACCTGGACTCCGGCGACCGGCGGTTGCTCCGCCGCCGGGGCACGAGCGTCGCGCTGTGCCCCCGCTCCAACCACACGATCGGGCGGGGCGGGCCGGACGTGGCCGCGCTCCTGTCCGACGGCAACCCGATCTGCATCGGCACCGACTCGCTGGCCTCGGCCCCCTCGCTCGATCTCCTTGAGGACCTCCGGGCCGTGAAGGCTCTGGCCGTACGGCAGGGCTTCCGGGGCGGGGATCTGGACGCGAGGCTGCTTGAGGCCGCGACGCTCGGCGGTGCTCGGGCCATGGGCCTCGCCACCGGGCCGGGTCGCATCGGCTCCCTGGGGGCTGGCGGCCGAGCCGACTTCGCGGTCTTCGACGCGGCCACAGGCGTGCCGTACGGCGATCTGCTCGAAGAGGGCCGATGCGTCGCGACGGTCCTCGGCGGGCGGGTCGCCTGGAGCCGCGATCATGAAGGCCCGGCCCCCATGGGGACGGGTTCGACCACTGATCCTTTGAAATCCGTCAACACTTGTCGAACCGCGAGTCCCTAATGACGCGCGATGCTAACCTCGCACCACCATTACGGCATATATACGGATATGAACACCACGTTAGGCGCGTGAGATGGCCTCCAAGAATCGAACAATTCGGTTCAAGCTCTACTCGCTGCTCAGCCTGCCCATCGTTGCGCTGATCGCGTTGTGGACGTTCGTCACCGGTCACCTCGTCGGGGACGCGTTCGACATGTTGCGTGCCGACGCCATGCACACCTACGTCGCCAACCCGATAGCGGACCTGAGCATCCGGCTGCGGCACGAGCGCGTGCTCTCCGCCGTCCTCGTTAGCTCCCAGCAGTGGAGCGACACCCAGCTCGACTCGGCCCGCAGGGAGACCGACCAGGCGCTGCAGGCGTTCAAGGCGAAGAGCTCCGACATGTCCGCCCGCAGCGCGACCCCGCAGAGCGTGGCCGGCCACCTCGACGCGCTCTACCGGGAACTGGGCGACCTGACGGGAATCCGCGCCGCGGTCGACGCGCGGAAGACGAACCGGCTGGAAACGGTCCAGGCCTACGACAGGCTGCAGGACTCCATTTTGGGCATCAAAGACGAGCTGACTCTGCTGCCCGACGTCGAGCTCCACGTGCAGTACGCACAGCTGCAGAAGATCAGCCAAGCCCGTGAGATCATGTCACGCGAGGAGGCGCTGCTGGCCGGCGCTGTCCTCCAGGCGCGGACCACCCCCGAGGAGCACGACGCCTTCGCCGCGCTCGTCGCCCAGCGCCGCCTCCTCTGGGATCAGGGTCTGCTGGTGCTGGACAAGGAGCTCCGAGCGCCGTACGACGAGCTCGAGAAGTCGGCCACCTACAAGAAGGTCACCTTTCTGGAGGACCAGGTCGTGTCCCGGTCGAGGGACGTGAGCTACCTCGACCAGACGACGGCGAACTGGCGTATCTTCGCCGACGATCTGGGCCAGAGCATGGACAAGCTCGACGTGGCCCAGGGGAATCTGCTGAACGAGAGGACCGCCCCGCAGGCCAGAGGAGTCATCACGGAGATCGGCGTCGCGGGTGGCGCCGGTCTGCTCGCCATCCTGGTCGCCGTCATCCTGTCGGCCCGGCTCGGGCGCGGCCTGGCCATGGAGCTCGCCACACTGCGCAGCACGGCGCTGGAGCTGGCCAACGACCGGCTGCCGAACGTCGTCCGCAAGCTGGGCAAGGGCGAGGTGGTCGACGTGAACGCCGAAGCGCCGCCGATCGCCGCCACCGGCACGACCCTGGAGGTCCGCGACCTCAGTGACTCCTTCTCCAGCGTGCAGCGGACCGCGATCG
This sequence comes from Microtetraspora sp., assembly GCA_044868295.1. GTDB lineage: Bacteria > Actinomycetota > Actinomycetes > Streptosporangiales > Streptosporangiaceae > JBIOWF01. The sequence continues at coordinate 7,521 of JBIOWF010000291.1, forward strand.
AGGCGGCGGTCCGTCAGGCGCAGATGCGCCAGGGCGTCAGCACCGTCTTCCGCAACCTGGCCAGGCGCAACCAGTCGCTGCTGCACCGCCAGCTCGCCCAGCTCGACGGCATGCAGCGCAAGGCCACCGAGCCGGAGGTCCTGGAGGACCTGTTCCGCCTGGACCATCTGACCACGCGCATGCGCCGCCAGGCCGAAGGCCTGATCATCCTGTCGGGCGCCGCGGCCGGCCGGGCCTGGCGCAAGCCCGTGCCCTTCCTGGACGTCGTGCGCGGCGCGGTGGCCGAGGTGGAGGACTACACGCGGGTCACCGTGCTGCCGATGCCGAACGCCGCGCTCACCGGCTCGGCGGTCGCCGACATCATCCACCTGCTCGCCGAGCTGGTGGAGAACGCGACGACCTTCTCCCCGCCGAACACGAAGGTGACCGTCCGGGGTGGCGTCGTCGGCCGCGGCTACGCCGTCGAGGTCGAGGATCGCGGGCTCGGTCTCAGTGAGGCCGACCGTGCCGACATCAACGCCCGCCTGGAGGACCCTCCGGAGTTCGACCTGGCCGACAGCGACCGGCTGGGCCTGTTCGTGGTCGGCCAGCTCGCCGTACGGCACAACATCAAGGTGTCGGTGCACCGCTCGCCCTACGGCGGCACGACGGCCGTGGTGCTCATCCCCCGCTCGCTCATCGTCGAGTCCGTGTCCACCCAGGCCGCGGGAGCCGTGCCGGCCCAGGCCATTCCCGCTCTGGAGAAGCGCGACTGATCCTCACCGGATCGATCCCTCGACGGGCTATGGCGGACGGCACCCCGATCAGTACGGTATGTCGCATGCTCACCTCCCTGGAGCCCGACGACCCTCGCGTGCTGGGCGAGTTCCGGCTGACCGGACGACTGGGCGAAGGCGGTCAGGGCATCGTCTACCTGGGCCTTTCCCCCGACGGCGACCAGGTCGCGGTAAAGGTGATCAAAGGTGGGCTCGATCCGGCCGTGCGGTCCCGGCTGGCCCGCGAGCTCGACGCCATGCGCAGCGTCGCCACCTTCTGCACCGCCCGCGTGCTGACCGCCTCGATCGACGGGCGGGAGCCGTACGTCGTGAGCGAGTTCATCGACGGCCCGTCGCTGCAACATCGCGTCGCCACGTCCGGCCCGCTCAGGGGCGGCGAGCTGGAAAGGCTCGCGGTCGGTACGGCGACCGCGCTGGCGGCCGTCCACAGCGCCGGGATCATCCACCGCGATCTCAAGCCGGCCAACGTGCTGCTCGGGCCGGACGGGCCGCGGGTCGTGGACTTCGGCATCGCGCGGCAGGGCGAGAGTGACACCATGACCGCCGGGCCCGTCGGCACGCCCGCCTATCTGGCGCCGGAACAGATCGCGGGGCAACCGGCGAGCCCGGCGTCCGACGTGTTCGCGTGGGGGGCCACGATCGTCTACGCCGCGACCGGTCGTCCGGCGTTCGGCGCGGACAGCGTGGCGGCCGTCATGCACCGCATCATGACGGTGACGCCGGACGTGAGCGGGGTGCCCGAGCCGCTGCGCGCCACCGTCGAGCGCTGCCTGTCCAAGGACCCCGCGGACCGCCCCACCTCGCGTGACCTGCTGCTCGGCCTCGTCGGCTCCACCCCCGACCCGCTCCGGGCCGGCGCGGTCGCGGCCCGGGAAGACCTGAGTGCGGGGCTGAACGTCGCCGGACCGACCCCACCCGGGGCTGGAACGGGGTCGCACGTCGCCGGACCGATCCCAAGCGGGGCCGAGAGGGGCGCGGGGCCGTACACCACTGGCCCGATCCCTCCCGGGGCCGGGACGGAGGGGGGACCCTACACCACTGGCCCGACCCCACGCGGGGCCGGGACAGGCTCGGGGCCGACCCCGCCGGGGGTCCGTGGACCGGTCGCCACGGGGCCGGCGTCAGAGGGGAACGCCCAGCTGACCACCGATCCCGGTGGCCGTCGCGGCGCCCGGACCGGCCTGCTGACGGGGGTCGGCGTCGCCGTGATCGCGCTGGCCGTCAGCGGGGTGCTCCTGTGGCCGCGGATCTCCGCAATCGTCGGTACGGCTACCACGACCTCATCAGCGACGCCGACCGCGACCTCGCCCGCCGGCGCCGCGACGGCCGGAAGCACGCCGACGACGGGGCCGACCGAGGAGCCCAGCGCGCGGCCCACCGAGAAGCCGGCCCCCGCGGCCGAGCCCGGGAGCGAGACGATCCCCGCCGCCTTCGCGGGGACCTGGAAGGGCCACATCATCCCGACACCCGCGGGCATGACCGGCGAGTACGACATCCGGATCAAGCTGGAGAGCGGCAAGGACACTGGCCGGTGGTTCGAACCCGCCAATTCCTGCGAGGGAACCCTCACCCTGAGCGAGGCGACGAACACCGCGCTGACCTTCTCCCTGACGAACGCGGGACAGTGCGTGCCCGGCACGGTCACCCTGACGAGAAAGGGAAGCGGGCTCGCCTACCAGTGGAACGACGACCTGGGCCTGCTCACGTACAACGGCGATCTGACCAAAACCGGGTAGATCGCGGGCTCGGATGCGCCCATGACGCGTGTGACCTCCCACCTGCGGGGTGGCCGGGCTCCCCAGCCGGGGAACTGCGGAGGCCGCCGAAGCCCGTCGGCAGGACCAAGGAGGAGCTGCTTCAGGAGGCCCAGAAGCTGGGCATCCAGGGGCGCGCCCAGATGGGCAAGGAGGAGCTCCTCCGGGCCATCAAGGAGCCGCAGGCACACCTGACTCAGAGAGCGGTAAGAGCGGCACGCTCAGGCGTGGTGGGGCAGCCGCCGCGCGAGGTCGGAGATGCCGTCGATGACCATGTCGGCTTCGGCCGCCTCGGGCCGCTCGGCATGGAGGTAGCCCCAGGGACCCCGGCGCAGCAGAGCCGTCCCCATCCCGGCCCGCTTGGCCGGCAGCACGTCGTTGTCGAGCCGGTCACCGATGTAGAGGATCTCCTCAGGCGCGTGACCGGCCGCGGCCGCGACCAGGTCGAAGAACCCGGGCGCGGGCTTCTCCACCTCCCACGCGGCCGACGTGTAGATCGCGTCGACCGGCAGGTCCATCGCGAGCAGCGCGTCATAGGCCTGGGGTGGCTGGTTTCCCGCGATGATCAGCTGATAGCCGGCATCGCGGAGCGCCGCGAGGCCCTGCCGGACGTCCGGGTACAGATCCTCTTCGTCGAAGTTCTCGCGGAGGCCGCCGGGGTCGGCGTCGCGCCAGGCCTTGATCTCGGCCTCCAGGTCGATGCCGGGGCGAATCAGCTCGAAGGCGTCCCCGTGCTGCCGGTCGAGCGCGGCCATGCCTCCCAGGACGCCCATGAACGTCAGGCGCGGCACGCCGAGCCGGTCCGCCCACCGTGACCAGATGCGCGTCTCGTCGATCAGCGTCTCCCCGACGTCGAACACCAGCGCCCGAATCACGGCCGCACCTCCCCGTTCATCCCCACCCATGCCTGTCCATCCGGGCTTGCCCTACTTCCCGGACCAACTCTAGGGGCAGCCGCCAACTCGGCCTCCGCCGAAGGAAGTGCCTCACGGCGCGTCGGCCCCGGATGAGATCCCAACCAGGGGATCATGCCGGGACGGACGCGCCCGACACCCGCACCATGCCGGCTCAGATCTGCTCCATCGCCTTGCGGATGCGCTTCTCCGAGACCGGGGTGGGCGTGCCGAGCTGCTGGGCGAAGAAACTCACCCGCAGCTCCTCGATCATCCAGCGGACGTCGCGTACGGCTTTCGCGTCTCTGTCGGCAGGTTTGAGGTGATCGAGCAGGTCGCGGTACTCGTCCTCGATGTCGTGGATCTTGTACATCCACTCGCGGTCGCGATGCGGGTCGCCCGGCAGCTTCTCCAGACGGCGCTCGACGGCCCGCAGATATCGGTTCACGTCGGCGAGCCTGCCGTGCCCGGTGGCGGTGACGAATCCGGGGTAGACCAGCCCGTCGAGCTGCTGCTTGATGTCGGCGACCGCGTCCGCGGGCCCGTTGAGGCCGTTCTGCACGGTGTGCCAGGTCGCGAGGATCCGTTCGACCCTGGCGACGACGTCCTCGGTGACCGGGTAGAGCTCGGCCCGCACGTGGTCGTGGAGCCGCTGGAAGCCGTCGGCGTCCCAAGCGGGGCCGCCCGCCTCGGTGATCAGCTTGTCGGCGGCGCACGCCGTACAGTCGTCGAACAGTTCGGCCGCGCCTCCGTGGGGGCTGCGACTGAGGGCGAGCTTCTGCGTCGTGGTCAGACCGCGCAGGATCGCCTTGGCCGGGCTCACCATGTTGAGCAGCAGCAGGCGGCGGGTGCCCGCCCACATGGCCCGCTCCTGCTCGATCTGAGTCTCGAGCATCCGGACCGCGACGCCGTCCGTCTCGTCGGCGAGCGCGGGGTAGGCCCGCATCCGGCCCTGCTCGAAGACCTGGGGCAACGTGCCGATGCTCCAGTGCCGCAGGCCGCTGCGCTCCAGATCGTCACCGGCCTTGGACAGGGTGGCCCGCAGCTGGGGCGCGAGCCGCCGTTTGAGGGCGTCCAGGTCCTTGTCCTCGGCGACCGGGCGTTTCCTGTCGTCGACCACTCGATAGGTGATGCGCAGGTGGTCGGGGATCTGGTCCAGGCCCCACGCGTCACGTGGGACGGCGACCCCGGTCATCCGGTGCAGCTCCCGCTCCATCGCGTCCAGGAGCGGCTCACTGCCCGGCGTCGCCCTCTCCAGTACGGCTTTCGCGAAATTGGGCGCCGGCACGAAGTTGCGCCGCAGGTGCTTGGGCAGCGACCTGATGAGCGCGGTGACCAGATCCTCCCGCAGGCCGGGGATCTGCCAGTCGAAGCCCGCCTGGTTGACCTGGTTGAGCACGGCGAGCGGTACGTGGACGGTCACGCCGTCGGCGTCGGTGCCCGGTTCGAACTGATAGGTGAGCCGCATCCGCTGGTCGCCCTGCCGGATCGCGTCCGGGTAGTCCCGGGCGCTGACGTCGGCGCTTGAGTTGATCAGCATTTCCGGGGAGAACGTCAGCAGGTCCGGCTTGGCGGGCGCGGTCTTCTTCCACCAGCTGTCGAAGTGCCGGCCGGAGACGACGTCGGCGGGGATCCGCTCGTCGTAGAAGTCGAACAGGGTCTCGTCGTCCACGAGGATGTCGCGGCGCCGGGCCTTCTCCTCGAGCTCCTCGACCTCCTGCAGCAGCTTGCGGTTCTCGTGGAAGAACTTGTGGTGGGTCCGCCATTCCCCCTCGACGAGCGCGTTGCGGATGAACAGCTCGCGGGACAGCTCCGGATCGATCCGGCCGTAGTTGACCTTGCGCTCGGTCACGATCGGCACGCCGTACAGGGTGACCTTCTCCAGGGCGACCACGGCGGCCTGGTCCTTCTCCCAGTGCGGCTCGCTGTAGGTGCGTTTGACGAGGTGCTGCGCGAGCGGCTCCACCCAGCCGGGCTCGATCTTGGCGTTGACCCTCGCCCACAGGCGTGACGTCTCCACCAGCTCGGCCGACATGACCCACTGCGGCTGCGCCTTCGCGAGCGCCGACCCCGGGAATATCGCGAATCGGGCGCCCCGCGCGCCGACGTACTCTGTCATGGGCCGGCGGGGGCCGTCCTGCTTGCGCGCGCCCTTGGCCTCGACGTCCTTGACGCCGATGTGCGACAGCAGGCCGGAGAGCAGCGAGACGTGGACACGCTGGGGGTCGGCGTCCGCGCTGTTGAGGATGATGCCGAGGGTCTTGGCCACCTGCCGCAGCTGGCTGTCGATGTCCTGCCATTCGCGTACGCGCAGGTAGTTGAGGAACTCGGTCTTGCAGAGCCGGCGGAACGCGCTGGACGACAGCTCCCGCTGCTGTTCCCGGATGTGCTTCCACAGGTTCAGGTAGGTCAGGAAATCTGATTCCTTGTCGGCGAATCGGCGGTGTTTCTCGTCGGCTGCCTGCTGCTTGTCGGCCGGGCGTTCGCGCGGGTCCTGGATGGAGAGGGCCGCCGCGATGACCATGACCTCGCGGACGCAGCCGTTCTTGTCCGCCTCCAGCACCATCCGGGCCAGGCGCGGGTCGACGGGCAACTGGGCGAGCTTGCGGCCGACCGGGGTGAGTCCCTTGACGTCCAGCGCGCCCAGCTCCTGCAGCAGGTTGACGCCGTCCTTGATCTGGCGGCCGTCCGGCGGCTCCACGAACGGGAAGGCCGCGATGTCGCCCAGGCCCAGCGAGGTCATCTGCAGGATCACCGACGCGAGGTTGGTGCGCAGGATCTCCGGATCGGTGAACTCGGGCCGGGAGGCGAAGTCCTCCTCCGAGTAGAGACGGATGCAGATGCCGTCGGACGTCCGTCCGCAACGGCCCTTGCGCTGGTTCGCGGACGCCTGCGAGATCGATTCGATCGGCAGCCGCTGGACCTTGAGCCGGTGGCTGTACCGCGAGATCCGGGCGCTGCCGGGGTCGATCACGAACTTGATGCCGGGGACGGTGAGCGAGGTCTCGGCGACGTTGGTCGCCAGCACGATCCGGCGGCCGCGATGTTCCTGGAACACGCGGTGCTGCTCCGCGGCGGAGAGCCGCGCGTACAGCGGGAGGACCTCCTCCTTGCGGCCTTTCAGCGCGTCGGCGGTGTCCCGGATCTCCCGCTCGCCGCTGAGGAAGACGAGGATGTCGCCCGGCCCCTCGGCGCACAGCTCGTCGACCGCTTCCACGATGGCCTGCGTCTGGTCGTCGTCCTCGGCCATCGGCCGGTGCCGTACCTCGACCGGATAGGTCCGGCCGGAGACCTCCACTATCGGCGCGCCGCGTCCCTGATGAGGCGGATCCTGGTGCGGGGCGTCCCGCCGGGCGGACGGCTCCCCCGTTCCCGCGAAATGCCGGGAGAAACGCTCCGGGTCGATCGTGGCCGAAGTGATGATGACCTTGAGGTCGGGCCGCCTGGGCAGCAGTTGCTTGAGGTAACCCAAGATGAAGTCGATGTTGAGGCTCCGCTCGTGCGCCTCATCGATGATCAGCGTGTCGTACCGCAGGAGGAGCGGATCGGTCTGCATCTCGGCCAGCAGGATGCCGTCGGTCATCAGCTTGACCAGCGTGCCGTCGCTGGAGTGGTCGGTGAAGCGGACCTTGTAGCCGACGACCTCGCCGAGAGGGATGGAGAGCTCCTCGGCGATGCGCTCGGCCACCGTGCGCGCCGCGATCCTGCGCGGCTGAGTGTGGCCGATCAGCCCGTGAACGCCACGGCCGAGCTCCAGGCAGATCTTCGGCAGCTGGGTGGTCTTGCCGGAGCCCGTCTCCCCGGCCACGATCACGACCTGATGGTCGCGGATCGCCTCCAGGAGGTCGTCCTTGCGCTGGCTGACCGGCAGCTGCGGTGGATATGTGAGGGCCGGTACGGCGGCGCGCCTGGTGGCCACCCGCGACGCGGCGGTCTCGATGTCGGCGGCGATCTCGTCCGCGATGGCCTGCCGCGCCTTGCGGTCGCGGACCTTGCGGATGCCGTCGATGCGACGGCGAAGTCTGCGCTGATCGCGCAGCATCAGATCGGGCAGGCGGCCCTGGAGGTCGGAGAGCGTGTTCATTCCGTGCTCAAGGATAGGCAACCAGCCCCGAGACTCCGCCAACGGTTTTCACCGTGTCCGGATCGCGTACGGCTCCCGCCCGGTCTTGCAAGATCGGCTATGGCCTCTGAAGCCGGACTACGATTACACTATGAACCTGACTAACCACATCAAGTTTGGTTAGAACCGTCAGTGTGCACCCCCAACCCCACCCCCCGGGAGTCGAAGTGCGCCCCTCCGCCGTGCTCGCAAAGTTACGCGCCGATCGGGAGCTCGCGGCTTTGATCGCCGGCGGGCTGATCTCGGCGGCTCTCGCGATCAGCTACTTCCTGATCGTCCCCTCGTCCGGCGTGACTCCGGGGGCCTCGGGCGCCGCCCGGACCCTTGGGTCGGCTCCGGCCTCGCCCACATCGACCCCCACGCCCTCGCCGACTCCCACGACCGGCGGGAAGGGGGCGGCCTCTCCCGCGCCCGTGGACCCGATCAGGATCGCCGCCGGCGATCGCCGCGGCCCGGCGGCCGAACCGACCGCCGAACCGACCGCCGAGCCCACGCTGAAGCCCTCGGCCAAGCCCGCCACCAAGCCCTCCGCGAAGCCGTCGCCCCCCGGCAAGCCCGCGCCTTCCGACAGCCCGGAGCCCGACGACGATTCGGAGTCCCAGCCAGCGGACACGGGAGAAACGGATCCCTCCAACGACTCCGGGGACGCGTCATGCGGCCTCGTCAGCGTGAAGGCCGACCCGCTCTTGGACGTCTGCCTCTGAGATGGTCCGTACTCCCGAACCTTCCGGGCGGAGCTTGATGGTGCGACCGGCTCGAGCGAGTGCCGCCGCGTGGCGGCGGGCGGGAAAAGGGTGGATTTAGCCTGAAAGTTCACCTTGTGTAGCAATAGAGTGACTAACAGTGACCCATCATTATGATAACAACTACATTTCACTGGCTGTCAGGATGCATTAACACCGGTGCACGATTGGGACCGGTATAGCGAGCCCCGCGCTTCCGGGGGCTGACCAGGTTGAACGCTCGAACGTCGGCAGGATTCGCGCACACCGAACGACAGGAGACCCAATTGACCAAATCAAGTTCGAACATTATACACACAGATAATGAGGACTCCAAAGTCCATTTCGGCCGCCGAGTCGGAGCGTTGAGGGCGGCCAAGGGAATCACCCAAAAGGCCCTCGCGGAGTCGGTCGACGTGGCCCACGGCACGATCAGCAATATCATCCACGGGCGTTACCGGCCTCGCGACCGCAAGGTCGCCGAGCAACTCAGCGCCGTCCTGGAGGACGGCGGAGAACTCACCCGGCTCTACGACCAGTTGTTCATGGGAAAGAAGTCAGCCACTTCTGATGAATTGGAACGCTCCCATGCGGCTCTTCGCTCCTACCTTCAACGCGCGGAAGTGCGCTTGTCCACGGTCAATCGGGTGGCCGGATCCTTTCTCGCCGGTGCTGGGATTCTCCTCCTGGTGCCGATCCTGCTGAGAGACGCCGTGCCCAACCTGATGTGGGGCATCAGCCTGTCCTGGACGCACCACCCAGCGAGTTCGGCGCTCCTCGCAACCGGCGCCACCTTGCTCATTATTGTTCCTATTTGGGGCTTTCTCTTATTGATCGAGGACCTCTTAGGCTTCTACTTCACGGGGCACAGGTTCGGTGCCGGAAATCCTGATCACAAGCGTGTGAGACGCGGCCAGCGGCTGGGGTTCCGACACAGGGACACCGACGGCATCGATTCGGATCACCCGGTCTTCAACCCGCGCTTCACACTCACCGGCCTGCGCATGCCGGAGCGCGAACTCCCCGCGGAGCACCTCTACCAGACGATCGCCGAAGCCCGCCTGAAGGAGCACCTGCGTGTTCTGATCCCTAACGACAACGCCTGGCGGCGCGCATTCGACGACCGGATCCACGCGACCTTTGACGACCCTGCCCATGTTCCGATCGAGAAAGGCGAGGCCGGCGACGAACAACGACTTACATATGCATTCCGATTCTCTGCCAGCATCCCGCGTACGCTCACATCCGAGACGGCGAAGATGGAACTCATGCTGGCCAAGCACACCCTGCTCATCCGCATTCTGGTTCTACGCTATTTCAAGACGATGATGGCCGTTTTCACAACGGGCATATTCCTGCTCATGGCATCGGCACTGGTGACTCTCTTTCAACGCGCGCAATGGCCGCAGCCGCAGCTGCTCGAATGCCTCCTCGCAGTGTTCCTGATCGCGTCCTCTGCCATCGCCGCGTCCGTCTCCGCGCCGCTGCGCTGGATCTATCGCCAGAGCCCGGGAAACGGAAAGCTGAAGGACACCTACCGCGACAAACGCATGGTGCGGTTCGAGAACTCCGCGATTCTGCTCTGTCTGCTCAGCGCCGGCGCGGTGGGAGCCGGAATCGGCACGTTGATCTTCACTTCCGGCGGTGACCTGACCGAACTGTGGGTCATCACCGCCATAGGGGTGATGCTATGGATCCTGATCTTCACAAGAGGCTGGAAGGGCAGGCTCCGGGATACCCCAGAAGCGCTCAGCACCCTGATCAGGTATGGCGCCGGCCGTCATTGAGAAGGCGCGAAGGTCTCCTGACCTGGGGCGGAAGCCGTACCCTCACCACTGGCCGCCCGCGCTCGACCAGACGGTCAGGCGGAGTCAGTCCGCCATGGACCGGCAGCGCCGGTGACGCACCTCGTCGAGTTGCGGGAGCCGATCCGAGATCATCCTGCTGATGTGCTCGATCGTCGCCATCCCCACACCCATGTCCGGCTGAACGTCCGTCTGGACGGAGAGCACGTAGTCGTGATCGGCGCCGTACACGTGGCCGTAGCTCGTGACCGCCCACGTGTTGTGCACGAACGGCCGTGGTGTCCAGCCGTTCTTCAGCGCGACATGGTCGCCCGGGCGGGCGGCCGCGCTGATGCCCCATCTCTGCTCGCGTTCCACGTTTTCCATGAGCTGGAGCACGTAGCGCCGGTCGTCCTCATGAAGCCCCGCCGCCCCCTGGACCAGCGCGGTCATCAACCGGACCCGATCGGCGGGGCTGGTGGTGGTGCCGCCCCAGTACATGCCCGGCCCCGGCGTGGTGTCCCTCATCCGCAGCTTGCCGTATGTGGCCTCCAGGGCCGAGGCGCCGCCGATCCGGCTGTAGAGCGCGTCCGCCGCACGGTTGTCACTGTGTGTGATCATATCGACCGCGGTGTCCCGCTCCCAGGCGGACAGCCGCCGGTGGGACGCGCGGGCCTGCCGTAGCAGGGTGACGAGGATGTCCACCTTGGCGCCGCTCGCCGTGATCCACTCGTGCACGTCCTGCCGGTATCCGACCGTGGCGCCGGTCCGCAGGTCGCGGGCCATCACACCGACGCGCCCGGCCCTGCCGGAGACGAATTTCTGGAGATCGGCGGTCAGTTTGCGGCGGGCCTTGGCGGTCACCTTCTTGTCCCTGTACGCCGTGACGCACTGCACCGGGGCCGGCGGGTGTACCGCCGGCGCGGCGGGCGCGGCGGCGGACACGGCGGAGACCGGACCGGCCTCTTTCGAGGACAGGCAGGCGGTGCAGAAGACGATCAGCAGCACGCCCGCGACAGCGTGTGAGGGACCGAGCACACCACCGACCTTAGCGGCAACTCTGCGTAACCACTGGGATAGTCGCTGTCAAATTCCAGCCTCGACGCCCACACGATTCTCCACGGCCGCCATGGCGGCGCCGGTGATGCCGGCGTTGTTGTGCAGTGTGGCCGGGACGACCCGCGTGTCGCCGAGATCGATCGACGGCAGGAACTTCTCCGACTTCTTGCTGACGCCTCCACCGATGATGACCAGAGAAGGTGAGAGCAGGTTCCGGAGATGCTCGAGGTACTCCTCGACCCGCCCCGCCCATGTTCCCCAGCTCAGCTCGTGGACTTCTCTGGCTTGGGCGGAGGCCCGCTTCTCGGCGTCCTTTCCGCGGATCTCTATGTGGCCGAACTCGGTGTTCGGCACCAGCCGGCCGTCCACGAACAGCGCGGTGCCGATGCCGGTGCCGAAGGTGAGCATGATCACCACCCCCAGCTCGCCCCTGCCCGCGCCGAAGGCCATCTCGGCGACCCCGGCGGCGTCGGCGTCGTTGAGCACCGCCACGCCGTCACCGAAGAGGTCGCCCGCATTGACGCCTATCCACGAGCGGTCGACGTTCGCCGCGGTCCGGATGACACCGTCCTGCACGACCCCCGGAAACGTCACGCCGACCGGGCCGGTCCAGGAGAAGTGATCGACGATCCGGCGTACGGTCTCCGCGACGGCCTCCGGTGCCGAGGGGTCCGGCGTGGGGATGCGCAGCCGCTCCTTGGTCAGCCGGCCCTCGTTCGTGTCCACTGGGGCGCCCTTGATTCCCGACCCGCCGATGTCGATGCCCAGCGCTTTCATGGCTCCTCCTTCGGAGCTCCCCCTTCGGAGTTCTGCGCCCTCCGCTACCCGTCCGTCTCGAGTTATGCCCAGAACGGCGGGAGCCGTACATGGTCAGCGGGCGGCCAGCGGCACGGGCGGCAGTTCTCCGGAGCCCCTGACAATGAGCCGGGCGGCCAGTTTGGCCGTGCGGGCCCGGCTGTGGTCGCCTCCGATGCGGGCCAGCGCCATCTCGGCCGCGGTGCGGCCGAGAAGCAGGGTGTCCTGGGCGAGAACCGTGATGCCGGGGTCGAAGGCGTCGGCGAGCGCGAAGTCGTCGAACCCCACCACGGCGATGTCCTTACGGCGGGCCCGGCCCAGCGCCGTCATGGCCCCCATGCAGGCGAAGTTGTTGCCGGCGAACAACGCGGTCGGCGGATTGGCGCGGGTGAGGACCTCCTGGGTCACCGCGGCGAAGTCCTCCTGGAGGTGGCCCTGCACGACGAGCCGGGGGTCGGCGGGAATGCCCGCGTCCTCCAGCGCGGAGCGGTAGCCGCGGAAGCGTTCTTGCCGGGTGTACAGCGTGGCGGGGGTGTCGCCGAGGAAGGCGATCCTGCGGTGACCGTGTTCGATGAGGTGGCCCACTCCGGCCTTCGCGCCTTCGAGGTTCGCCGTGACGACGCAGTCGGCGGTGAGCCGGGACGGCGGCCGGTCGATGAAGACGATCGGCAGCCCCCGGCGACGCTCGGCCCGCAGGTATTCGTGGTGACCCAACGCCGCCGGGACGATCAGCACCGCGGCCGCCTGCCGGTCGAGGAACGAGGTGACCAGAGTGCGCTCCCGCTCCGGATCCTCATCCGACGAACCGATGATGAGGGTGAACCCCTCGTCGCGGATCACGCTCTCGACTCCGGACGCCACCGAGCTGAAGAACGGGTTGGCCAGCTCCGGGATGACCAGGCCGACGGCGCGGTCCTTCCCCCCGGCGCGCATGTTGCGGGCCAGGGTGTTGGGCCGGAAGCCGAGGGCCTCGACCACGTCCAGCACCCGGCGACGGGTCTCGGGGCTGATCCGAGGCTCGTCGTTGAGCGCCCGGGAGACGGT
>JBIOWF010000292.1:0-2358 GCA_044868295.1 Microtetraspora sp.
TCGCCGAAGGTGTGGGTTTCACCGACATCATCAAGCGAGCCACTACCCGAGCTCGGGAGCTGCGCCACGCCGAGTTCGCGCACGGGCGCACCCAGCTCTTGAGGAAGCTGAACGAGGCCGACGCGCCGCTCGTCATCTTCACCTACAAGAAGACCGCGGAAGTCCTGTTCGGGGGCTTCCGTAGAGTGGGGCTTCTCCCCGGCCAGGACGTCCTCCCAGGCGATGCCTTCGCCATGCCCGGCCCCTACGCGCCGCGGGAGCGAGTGGAGGACACGCTTGACGAGCTCCGGGCCCTCCTCGGCTGATGGGTGTCCGAATGGTGCGACTCACGGAGCTCCCGCGTACCGGATCAGACCACCCGAAGACACCAACCCCCGAAGAGCTGCATACACAGACAGCTCCTTAGGCTTGACGCCAGTGGCCCTAGGCGAAGAAGGCGCCGATACCGCCGGCCACAACCGGATTGGAGGGGGTGCGAGAGCGCCCAGTAGCCCTTCTGCGAGCCGGCCGCTTCGCGGCAATCTCGGCAGGCCGTACCCGAGGCGGCCGGCTGGACCTGGCACCAGAAATCCTCGCCGGGATTCAGCGGACGACGATGGCGTCGCCGACGGCGCGCTCTCCACTGGCATCCGAAGGGTGGGAGATCAGCGAGCCGCGGATCACCATGGCCGTCGAGCCACCCCCGTCAAGGTTGATCGCCTCGATCATGCCGAGCGACCTCGCCACGGCGGCGGTCTCGGGGATGGATAGCCCGAGCTCGCCGAGCTGGCGGCCGTCCACCGTCACGAACAGGGTTCGTCCTCGCGCGTCGGTCCCGGCGAAGGTCCTCGGGTTGCGCTGCAGGACCCAGCCGTAGTCGAAGCTCGGGTTGCTCACTTGGTGCATCCCGTCCTGCTCTTGGGTGATGTGCACCGCCCCGTCCTCCATGAGCAGCGGCCCGCCGTTGATGACCGTCGTGCCGGGACCGGTCAGCGGGCGGCCGTCAGAGCCGAGCATGGGCCTTGCATCGAGGCGGTCGCCGGGGCGCAGCGCGGCGACGGCGGGCGCGAGGTCGCCGGTCGCCTGGAGCGAGCGCTGGCCGGCGCCGAGCGCCGTTCCGCGGCTTTGCTGCACCGCGACCACCCGCCCGGAGCTATCTAGGATCGCCTCGGCACCCGCACCGAAGGGCGTGGTGGGACCGAAGGCGGGCGTGAACAGCACTAGCTCGGCATCGTCGGTGCACGTCATGTCGTGCAGCGGCCGCCAGGTGGGCAGGTCATCGAGCGTGCCGCCGCAGTTGCGGATCAGGCCGGGCACGCGGTTGAGACCGTCGAGCACCGCCGTCCCCGCAGGCAGTCGCACCGAGCCGGACCACGAGGGTCGCACGATTTCGGAGTGGCGACCTCGGTCGTGGAGAACGAGCACGGGCCGATCCCCGACTGGCTCGGACTGCAGGTGGCCCCGTAGACGCCGGCACCGGCGGGGTCGCCCTCAGCCCCGGCCGCAGGATCGAACACGAAGAAGCCACCGTTGAGCGCGACATTCGCGCGCTCGAGGGCGGCGAGCTCCGTGGTCTTCTCGCGGGCTTCGAGCGTCGGGCCATAGGTTCCGCCCAGCGTGCCGCGGAACCGCCGCGGGTCCAGCGTGACGACGTTGACCGTCCACGGCCCGCGAGCGGTGGAGTCACCGTCCCAGCCGGAGTACCACGCCCGACCCGAGAAGCCGGCCGCCGACAGCCGGGCAACCTCGGCAGAGGCTGCGGCCTGGGTGGGGAACGCGGCGCGCAGTCGGACGCGGTACCCGAGGACGCCCGCGGGGACGTCAGCCATCTGCGGCTGCTGGACTCTCTGCGCCTCTGACGGGAAGCCCGCGTCGGTCAGACGGGCTGCGAAGGCCTCGGCGCTCGACTGGTCCTGGATCGAGCGCGGCGGCGCGTCGGGATCGGGGCTCGATGCGCCACCGGGGATATTCACTTCGACGACCCAGCCGACGGCTGGATCCGGGACGCCTCGCGTGATCCGGGTCAGGGTTACTCCGGGCTGGATCGACTGCACCTCCCGACTCTCCGGCAGGCCCGACGGTCCCAGGTCCAGAGGCCCGGGCCGCCCATCACCGGTCCCGGCAGAGGCCGACGCAACTGGGGCGGTCGCCGCGCACAACAGGGCCGCCAAAATCGCAACCCATCGTGCCCCCATGCCGCGACCTTGCCAGAAGCGCGTGTCGGGTCTGCCGCTCACATAGCCGCCTTTCCCGCGGCGACCTCAGCGCTAACGTGCTGATCGGACGGGCGCACGCAGCGCGTCGGGCGCCCGTCGAGTGGCAGGGCCGCGCAGGCCAAGTGGCCGCGGCGCCGGCGGACTCAGGTCGGCTCGGTCTGCG
>JBIOWF010000293.1:0-3170 GCA_044868295.1 Microtetraspora sp.
GCACCGAGTGCACAAGTTCCAGCAGGTTATGACGCCCGCGGAGTTTTGTGATCCGACGGCGTTGACTCTCGAGGCAGCGGAACGCTTCTCGTGGGGGCTCAGCGTCACGCGCTCGGCGCAGGGTCCGTCGCAGTGACGGGTCCAGGCCCCGATTGAGGAGTTAGTGAGCATGGCTCAGGGCACCGTGAAGTGGTTCAACGCCGAGAAGGGTTTCGGCTTCATCGCGCAGGAGGGCGGCGGCGACGACGTCTTCGTGCACTACTCGGCCATCCAGATGCAGGGCTACAAGTCCCTGGAGGAGAACCAGCGGGTCGAGTTCGAGGTGACGCAGGGCCCCAAGGGCCCCCAGGCCGAGAACGTCCGCCCGGCCTGACCAGGCCGTCGGCCCGGCACCGTCCGGGTGAGGCATGCGGCGGGGCCCCGACTGACCAGTCGGGGCCCCGTCGTTTTGCCCTGAATGACTATGGGTAGGCCAGCCTCCGTCGGGAAGAATCAACGTTACGGATCGACGCTGGTCCGCCATGAGACAGCCATGACAGAACGTGACGACGCGGCCGCTGCTCGGGAAGGGGCGAACGTGAAGCACGATCAGCTGGACGTTCCCCTCGAGGACAGCGAGCTACTCGCCGAGGTGGAGCTCACGACGAACCTGATGATCGCCGCGAGCGGCTTCGACCGCCACCTGTCGCAGGAGGAGGTCGACCGGCTGCTCGGCGTCGGCGAGGGCCCGAGCGCGGGCCACGTCATCCCGCCCCAGGTCAACCGGACCGGCCCGGAGGACTAACCCAACCGCGCCATCGACGGCCATCCGGGCTGAGACCCTACTGCCAAGGGACCGCTGGTTTCGAGACGCCTCCGCTAGCGCTCCGGCTCCTCAACCAGCGGTGCCGGTGGTTGAGGAGGGCGAGCTTGCGAGCCCGTCTCGAAACCACCGCATCTGCGTTGGGATCCTGCGTCGGTGCCGGTGGTTGGCTTCGTGACGCTCGCAAGCTCGCTCCTCAACCCCGGGGATGCGGCACCGTGGCTGGGACCCTGCCGGCCGCCGGTGGCTTCGAGACGCTCGCCTAGCGGCTCGCTCCTCAACCACCGGCGTGGGCTCGCCGGGCGTTCGCTCCCGCCCGGTCCGGGTCCGCCGGCCCGGAGCAGGGGTGCCCTAGCATGGCTCCCGGCCTGCAGCCCCTCGTCAGGAGAGACCCGTGCGGTTCCGCCCCGTGGACAACACGTTCTACGAGCTGTTCACGGAGTCCGCCGCACACCTGGTCCGCGGGGCCGCGCTGCTGGCGGAGATGCTCGGCGACGGCAACGAGCGCAAGCCGATCGCGCAGCGGATGCGCGAGGCCGAGCACGACGCCGACGAGACCACCCATGAGATCGTCCGGCGGGTGAACCAGACCTTCGTCACGCCGTTCGACCGGGAGGACATCTACGCGCTGGCCTCCGGGCTCGACGACGTCATGGACTTCATGGAGGAGGCGGTCGACCTCGTGCTGCTCTACGAGGTGGAGAAGCTGCCAGGAGAGTTCGCCAAGCAGGTCGAGGTCATCCAGCGCTGCGCGGAGCTGACCGCCTCGGCGATGCCCTCGCTGCAGACCATGAAGAACCTCGAGGAGTACTGGATCGAGATCAACCGACTCGAGAACGCCGGCGACAAGAGCTACCGGCGGATCCTCGTGAAGCTGTTCAGCGGCAAGTACGAAGCCCTCGAGGTGCTCAAGCTGAAGGACATCGTCGACTCCCTCGAGGCCGCCATCGACGCGTTCGAGCGGGTCGCCAACACCGTGGAGCAGATCGCGGTCAAGGAGTCCTGAGCGTGGGCGTGGACGTCGCGATCGTGGTCGCGGTCGTGGTCATCGCGCTCGTCTTCGACTACACCAACGGCTTCCACGACGCGGCGAACGCCATCGCGACCTCGGTCTCCACCCGGGCGCTCACGCCCCGGATCGCCCTGGTGATGGCGGCGGTGATGAACTTCGTCGGCGCCCTGCTCGGCCAGGAGGTCGCGCACACCGTCTCGGAGACCATCGTGACGCCGGAGGGCAACACCGGTCTGGTGATCGTGATGTGCGGGCTGCTCGGCGCGATCACCTGGAACCTGATCACCTGGTACTTCGGCCTGCCCTCGTCGTCGTCCCACGCGCTCATCGGGGGGCTGGTCGGGTCGGCACTGTGCGCGTCGGCGGTGCTGCAGGGACCGGCCGGCGACGACGTGGGCGTGCACTGGCGCACCATCGTCGACAAGGTGCTGATCCCGATGGTGGTCTCGCCGTTCTTCGGCTTCGCCGCGGCGTTCGCCCTGATGCTCTCGATCATGTGGATCTTCCGCCGGGCCACCCCGCACCGGGTCCACCGGGGGTTCCGCTACGCGCAGACGCTCTCCGCCGGGGGCCTGGCACTGGGACACGGCCTGCAGGACGCCCAGAAGACGATGGGGGTGATCTTCCTGGCGCTGGTCGCGAGCGGCCACGCCGAGGCCGGGGACCCGCTGCCGCTGTGGGTGGTGCTGTCGGCGGCGACCGCGATCTCGCTCGGCACCTACTCGGGCGGCTGGCGGATCATGCGGACCCTCGGCCGGCGGATCATCCACCTGGACCCGCCTCGTGGCTTCGCCGCCGAGGCGACGGCGACCGGGGTGCTCTACGTCGCGGCGATCAACTTCCATGCCCCGATCTCGACCACGCACACGATCACCTCGGCGATCATGGGCGCCGGCGCGACCAAGCGCCTCTCCGCGGTGCGCTGGGGCGTGGCCCGGTCGATCGTCACCGCCTGGGTGCTGACCTTCCCCATGGCGGGCGCGGTCGCGGCGCTGTTCTACCTGGTCTGCCACTTCGTGCTGCGCCTGCCCTGAGGGTGGGGCGCGCGCCGAGCCTTGCGAGGCTGCCGCGCGCCCCACCCTCGGGGCAGGCCATGGGGAAGCGGCGCCACAGCGGGACCGAGGGTCGGACGCCTCAGCCAACCCGCCTCAGCCAACCCGGGGACATGATCACGAAGACGACGAAGGGGTCATGTCCTCCCCCGCTGGACATGACCACCCGCGCCGTACATGGATGAGACGTCAACGACCGGCAGGCATGACGCGGGTTCCCGACCCTGTTTCTCAGGACTTCTCGGGCTCGCCGGCTCATATCTCGGGTCGGTCCGGCTGACGACGGCCTCGGCCGTCGTCAGCC
>JBIOWF010000294.1:0-17177 GCA_044868295.1 Microtetraspora sp.
CCGCGCCTGGATGGGCCGGTCCGACTGGGCGAGGTCGTGGAAGCCATGGCTGCGCGGCACCGCCCTCGGCTTCCCGATCGGCGCGCTTCCCGGAGGCGGCGCCGAGATCCCCACCTTCCTGTCGTACGCGGTGGAGAAGCGGCTGACCAAGCACAAGGAGGAGTTCGGGTCGGGCGCCATCGAGGGAGTCGCCGGGCCGGAGGCCGCCAACAACGCGTCCGCCGCCGGCGTGCTCGTCCCGCTGCTGACGCTGGGCCTGCCGACCTCCGCCACCGCCGCGATCATGCTGGCCGCGTTCCAGGGGTACGGCCTGCAGCCGGGCCCGCAGCTCTTCGACCACAACCCGGCCCTGGTCTGGGGAATGATCGCCTCGTTGTTCATCGGCAACACGATGCTGCTGGTGCTCAACCTGCCGCTCGCTCCCGCATGGGCCAAACTGCTGCGCATCCCACGGCCCTACCTGTACGCCGGGATCGTGTTGTTCGCCGCTCTCGGGTGCTATTCCTTGAACAACTCGTGGGTGGATCTCATCATCCTGTTCGTGCTGGGGCTTCTCGGCTTCGCCATGCGCCGTTACGGCCTGCCGATCGCCCCGGCCGTGATCGGCGTGATCCTCGGCCCGATGGCCGAGACCCAGCTGCGGCGCGCCCTCGCCATCGGCGCCGGTGACGTGACGGTGCTGGTCAAGAGCCCGGTCTCGGCGGTTCTCCTCGGCGTGGCCGTGCTGACCCTGCTCTTTCCGCTGATTCGCCGCCGGGCCGCTACCGGCTGATTCCGTCGAGGGAGATGCCGAGCTCGCCCGCGGCCCCGAGTGCCAGGTCGCGGGCGTAGGCGTCATCCGTTTCCGACAGGACCCGGTGGATGCCGTCGATCGCCCGGCGGTCACCTCTGCCCGCCAGGCCGCGCACGGCCTCCGCCACCGTGGTGATGTCGGTGTCGGCCAGCCTGCGGGCCAGCGCCTCGCGGACCCGGTCGGTGTCGGCCGCCAGCCCCGCCAGCCCCATGGTCGCCCAGTCGCGAACCTCCGGGTCCGCGTCCTCGGTGAGCCTGATCAGCGCGGCCAGGCCGTCCTCGTCGCCGGACGGCAGCACGGCGGCGAGCGCCATCGCGTCGTGCACGGTCGCCTTCCGGCCGTGACGGGTGACCACCGCGAGCACCTCGGGCAGCGCCCGCGGATCGGCGTGGTGGGCGAGGCCCGCCAGCACGGACCGCAGGACGGCGGGCTCGGTCTCCTCAACCGCCAGCCGGCACAGGATCGGCAGCGTGCGCTCCACGAACGGGCGGGCCTCGGTGCCGAACCCGAACTCGCCGAGAGCGTCGACGGCGAACTCGCGCCGGATCGGGTCCGGGCTCTCGCACAGCCCGGCCAGCGCCGCCAGCGTCTCGCCGTCGCCGCGGTTGCGCAGCACGTGCACCACGGCCCACCAGGTCTCGCCGTCCTCGTCGACGTCGCGGTACGGCAGAGCCCGCCTGACCAGCTCCTCGACGGGCACACGCAGGCCGGTGGCCTCCTCCAGGAGCGTGGCGAGCGCGGCGTGGCCGCGCTGCCGGGAGACCTCGCTGCCACTCCCGTCCGGGCTTCTCGCCTCGACGTTGACCAGCTCGGTGCCGTCCTCGGCATGAGAGCGCGTCACGACCACGATGCGGTCCTCGCCGGCGACCTGCTCCCGCAGCGCCGCCTCCAGGTCCACGTCCAGCCACTCGCGGGCGATCTGGAGCGGGGTCGCGCCGTCGTCGTCGGGCTCGGCGGGGTCGGCGCCGTGCTCCAGCAGCGACCAGCCGACGCCGAACGCCCCATACCGGACCGCCAGGGTCAGCGGCGTCTGCCCGTTGGACACGTTGGGATCGGCCCCGGCGTCCAGGAGGATGTCGGCCGAGGTCAGGTTGCCGTTCGCGGCGGCCCACAGCAGGGCGGTCCAGCCGTGGCTCTCCGCGGCGTTCGGATCGGCGCCGCCGTCCAGCAGCGCCTGCACGCACTCATCGTGATCCCAGCAGGCGGCGGCGCACAGGGGGAGCCCCTCGTCCTCGCCGCCACTGACCCGATTGGGATCCGCGCCGTATTCGAGCAGGAGCCGTACCATCTCCTGATTCCCGTGGACGGCGGCGTGATAGAGGGGGGTCGTGCCCAGCTCGTCCGTCCCGTCCGGGTCGAGCCCGCCCTTGAGCATCGCCTGCACGCGGCCCGGGTCGCCCTCGATCACCGCGCTCACCAAGTCCCTGCCTGTCACCATTCCATGGTCACACAGAGGGAGGGATGGTTCCTTCCCAGGGAGGATGGGCCGGGCGCGACCTACGAGCTAACGTGAATTCGTGAATGATCCAGGTGGAATGCGGCGGGCATCGGACGCCGAGCGGGAGACCGTGGTCGAAAGGCTCAGAGACGCGTCCGTCGAGGGGCGGCTGACACTGGCCGAGCTCACCGAACGCACCGAGGCCGCCTACCTGGCCCAGACCCACGCCGAGCTGGCGCAACTCACCTCCGACCTGCCCGGCGGCGCCCCCGGTCCCGCCCCCGTCCCGGTTCCTGGACGGTCCGGCGGGGCTCGGAAATGGTTCGTCGCCGTCATGGGAGAGGTCAAGCGGAACGGCAAGTGGCGGATCGACCAGGAGATCGGCACGGTCTGCGTGATGGGCGACGTCACGCTCGACCTCCGGCAGGCCGAGGTGCGGACGAACGAGGTCGAAATCGTGGCGACCTGCGTCATGGGTGAGGTCAAGATCATCGTTCCGGACGGGGTGGACGTCGAGCTGTCCGGCATGACCTTCATGGGCGAAAAGAAGGTCAAAGTCAGCCAGGTGCCACCTGGGCCGAACGCCCCCGTCGTGCGGGTTCGCGCCCATGTGGTGATGGGCACCGTGAAGGTCATCGGTGATTCCCGGGCGGAGCCGATCAGGCGTGCCTGGTCCGCCTGGACCGAGTGGTGGCTGGACCGCCGCAAAGCAAACGAAATCCCCGAATGACCTTTCGGGCCTAAGTGGCAGACTGCACGGCTTGTGCGCGGTTCGTCCGGATGCCCGGAGGAAGCAAGCCGTAGGAGTCAGTTGAGAGAGGAGCCTGGGCTGGCGACCGGCAGCCCCATGGTGGAAGCGGCGGCGAGCAGCCGTTTGTCGTAGGTCACGAAGTGATCGACGTTTGGCCCGAACTGTATCGCGGTCGCGAGATGGATCGCGTCCAGACTGCGCAGTGAGGACATTTCGAGCTGCGCGGCGACGCCACGCACGGCCGTGTCCACCTCGATCCTTTCGATGCCCGCGAGGACGGCGGCGATGCGACTGATGCGCTCTGGAGCGATGCGGCGGATGCTGCGAGGCACCTCAACCTCGATCAAGGCTGAACTGACACCGGGTTGGCCTGAGTGTCCCTTCAGCCACTCCTGCAATGCGACCGATTCGGCTTCCGGGTGGATCATCTTGACGATCGCGGCGCTGTCCATGTAGATCAAAATCGCTCCTCCTCCCGCATCCGAACGAGCTCGTCCGCGACGTTGACGTCGTCGTAGGGCTCGGTGTCCATCTCGGCGATCACCTCGCCGAACGGACGCGTCGAGGGGACGGCGCGGCCTTGGGCCACCCACTCCTCGAGAACATTGGTCGGCCCAGGCACGGGGACGAGGCGGGCGACGGTGCGGCCGTCCTTGGTGACCTCGATGGTCTCGCCCGCGACGGCCTTGTCGAGGTAGTCGCTGACGTGGTCCGTGAACTCGGTGACTCCGATGCGTTCCATAGTTTCCATCATGCGTTTCACGGGGCAACCGTAAAGCCTGACATCCCTGGTTGGAGCCCAGACAACACAACACGTAACTGGAATATTGCTCTGCGTAGTTCTAGGCTGTCGCGGCGGCTTCTGCGGTGTGTACGGCCTGCGCGTACCGTTCGAGGAGGATGGTGACGAGTTCGGGCGCCGGGCCGAGGACGTCGGCCACCACGCGTGCTCCCGCCTTGAGGGTGTCCCGTTCGACCTTGTCGGCGAAGTGCCCCGGCGCGAGCAGGTACGGGGCCACGACGACCTTGGGGGCCCCGGCGCGCGTGAGCCGTACGACCTCGTCCTGGGGGGTGGGGGCGGCGGCGGAGGCGTAGGCGGCGGTGACCGACCACCAGTTGCGTTTGCGCGCCCACTCACGGGCCATACCGGCGATGACGGCGTTGGCCCGCCTGTCGCTGGAGCCGGCGGAGACCAGCACGACCGCCGTCTCCGGATCGCCGATCACGGCTCCGGCTTCCCCCAGCCTGCGTTCGAGTGCCGCGATCAGCAGTGGATGCGGGCCGAGCGTCTCCCCGACGTGCGCGCGGAGCCAGGGCCGCCGGGCGGACGCCTCGCGCAACGCCGCTGGGATGTCCACACGGCTGTGATAGGCCGCCGTGAGCAGCAGTGGCAGGACCACGGCCTCGTCCAGGCCGGACAGCGCGCCGGTGAGAGTCGGCGGCGCGTGGTCGAGATACGCCGTCCGCACGTCCAGGCCGGGGCGCGACAGCCGTACCGCGTCCAGGACGGCCTCCACCGTGGCGGCGGCGCGCGGGTCGCGGGACCCGTGCGCCACCGCGACGAGCGGTGGACGGTCGGTCGACTGCCGGTTAATGATCACGAATGAGATGCTGCCTGGTCGTCGTGGGTGTAAAGGTCAGAGTGGATGCCCGGACTCGATCCTTGGTGCCGCAGCCCGGGCCGGCGTCCGCTCTGTTAGAGGTGGATGCCGGACTCGATTTTTCGTTTGAGGTGCCGCAGCCCGGGCCGGCGTCCGCTCCTGTCAGAGGTGGATGCCACACTCGATCTTTCCGAGGCCGGACCAGCGTCCGCTCCTGGGGTCCTCGCCGGGGGCCACCTGGCGGGTGCAGGGCGCGCAGCCGATCGACGGGTAGTTGTCGTAGTGCAGCGGGTTGATCAGAACGCCGTTGTCGGCGATGTAGTTGTCGACATCCTCCTGGGTCCACCGCGCGATCGGGTTGACCTTGACCATCTGCCGCTTGGCGTCCCACTCCACGACCTTGGTGTCGGCGCGGGTGGGGGACTCGTCGCGGCGGATGCCGGACACCCAGGCGAGGTACGGCTCCAGCGCCCGGTTGAGCGGCTCGACCTTGCGGAGGAAGCAGCACAGGTCCGGGTTGCGGCCGTGCAGTCGCGGGCCGAGGTCCCGGTCCTGCTCGGCGACCGTCCGGGACGGCGTCACGTTGATCAGGTTGACCTTGTAGACGGCCTCGACGGCGTCACGCGTGCCGATGGTTTCGGCGAAGTGGTAGCCGGTGTCGATGAAAAGGACGTCCACGCCGGGCTTGACCCGGCTGACCAGGTCGATCAGCAGGGCGTCGCTCATCGAGGAGGTGAGACAGAGACGGTCTCCAAAGGTGGCCGCGGCCCAGCGGATGATCTCGCGGGCGGGCGCCTCCTCAAGGAACTCGGCAGCGGACTCGACAATGCTCTGCAGGTCGAGCACGCCACGCTGTCGCTCCAGACCGGCCTCTATCTCCACCAGGGTCATTGCTACTCCTCAACGTCGTCGTGCGGGGGGAATTCAGTAACTCATCGGATGTTCGGATGTATTGAGGTCAAGAACGCACACCGAGGCCGAGAAATTTCACTCGGAAGGCACGGGCGCAGGACCGGCAGTACCAGCCGTGGCTCTCCTCTTCGGAGACATACGGCTCCAGGTCCTCCTCGCCGCAGTACGGGCAATAGAACGGCGCCGCTCGCTCTGTCATCGGCTCGCTCCGCTCGCTTGCTCCGGCCGCCGTCGAGGTCCCGCGCCCCTGGCTGTCATTTGAGATCGGCGTCCTCGGCGCGGTGGACCCACTCGGTGAAGGTTTCGCCGTCGTTCTTCTGCTTCTCGAAGTTGCGCACGACACGCTCGACGTAGTCGGGGAGCTCCTCCGCCGTCGCCTTCAGCCCGCGGACCTTCCGGCCGAAGTTCGGGTTGAGGCCGACGGAGCCGCCCAGGTGGATCTGGAAGCCCTCGACCTGCTCGCCCTTGTCGTTGACGACGAGCTGGCCCTTGAGGCCGATGTCGGCGACCTGGATGCGGGCGCAGGAGTTCGGACAGCCGTTGACGTTGATCGTCAGCGGCTCCCTGAAGTCCGGCAGCCGGGTCTCCAGCTCGTCGATCAGGTCGGACGCCGTGGCCTTGGTCTCGACGATCGCCAGCTTGCAGTACTCGATGCCGGTGCAGGCCATCGTCTGGCGGCGGAACGTGGACGGGTTGACCTGGAGGTCGGCGGCCTCCAGTTCGGCGACGATCGAGTCCACCTGGTCGGGCGCGACGTCCAGGATGACCATCTTCTGCTCGACCGTGGTGCGCACCCGGTTGGAACCGTGCCGCTCCGCGATGTCGGCGATCAGGTGCAGCTTGTCGCCGTTGACCCGGCCCACCTTCGGCGCGAAGCCGACGTAGAAGTTGCCGTCCTTCTGCGGATGGACCCCGACGTGGTCGCGGCGGCCACCGCGCGGCAGCTCCGGGGCGGGGCCGTCGGCCAGCTTGTAGCCGAGGTGCTTGGACTCCAGGACCTCGCGGAACTTCTCCGCACCCCAGTCGTTGACCAGGAACTTGATCCTCGCCCGGTGCCGCAGCCGGCGGTAGCCGTAGTCACGGAAGATCCCGCAGATCCCGGCCCACACCTCGTGGACCTGCTCCGGGCGGACGAACGCGCCGAGCCGCTTGGCGAACATCGGGTTGGTGGACAGGCCGCCGCCGACCCAGACGTCGAAGCCCTGCTCGCCCTCGTGCGTGACGCCGACGAAAGCCACGTCGTTGATCTCGTGGACGGTGCAGTGGGCCGCGCAGCCGCTGATCGCCGACTTGAACTTCCGCGGCAGGTTGGAGAACGCCTTGTCCCCGACGTACCGCTCCACGATGTCGTGGATCTGCTCGGTGCCGTCGATGACCTCGTCGGCGTCGATGCCGGCGAGCGGGCACCCCAGCACGATGCGGGGCGTGTCGCCGCACGCCTCCGTGGTGGACAGGCCGACCGCCTCCAGCCGCTCCCAGATGTCGGGAACCGACTCGATCTCGATCCAGTGCAGCTGGACGTTCTGCCGGTCGGTGATGTCGGCCGTGCCCCGGCCGTACTCGTTGGAGATGCCGGCGATCACCCGGAGCTGTTCGAGGCTGAGCTGGCCGCCGTCGATCCGGACGCGGAGCATGAAGTAGCGGTCGTCGAGCTCCTCAGGCTCCAGGATCGCGGTCTTGCCGCCGTCGATGCCGGGCTTGCGCTGCGTGTAAAGCCCGTACCACCGCATCCGGCCACGCAGGTCCGCCGGGTCGATCGAGTCGAAACCACGCTTCGAGTAGATGTCGATGATCCGCTGACGGACGTTGAGCCCGTCGTCGTTCTTCTTGTTCTCCTCGTTCTTGTTCAGCGGCTCACGGTAACCGAGAGCCCACTGACCTTCGCCGCGGGGGCGCTTGTGGTGGCGGTTCGCCGGCCGGGCCGGTGTGCTCATGGACGCGTCCTTTTCCGAGGATCATTAGGCGGTTTCGAACGCGCGGCACAGGAGCCTCCCGCCGCAAAGGCGCGGTGCGGGGGCGAACGTCAGAAAAGACGCCTGGTCACGCGCCCTGAATCAATAACGGGGCACGGTCAGCGGGCGTCGCTACAGATGGCACTGCGGACACGCAGGAAGTCGACGTGACGTCGCACGACGAGCAGTGGGTCCGCTGGCATGTCCAAAACGATACCTTGGAGCCCCCGGATGTCCAAGGTCGGGTCCACCATATGGACTGTGGAACCCGTCACTCACGCAACGTGCACGTAACCCGATGAACTGAGCCGGCCGGCCAAACCGAGCAGGTCTTGTAACGGCCGCGCGATCTCCGGCGGGACCGCGCGGCCTTGCCAGTCAAGCCGAGCAGGTCTTGTACGGCCCCGCAACCTCCCGCAGGAATGTACGGCGGCCGTTGAGCCCCCGCCAGGACTGTGCGACGGCCGTTGCGCCCCGCCCGACCCCCCGCCAGGACTGTGCGACGGCCGTTGAGTGCCTGTCGCACCGCGCCACTCATCCCTGGCGGATCCAGTTCTCGGGCGGCTCGGCCTCGTCCTCGACCGTGGATCCCTGATGCTGGCATTCGCACCAGGACCCGCCGCGGCACTCCTCGTGCCTGCGATCCTTACACGCTTCGCAGATCATGCACCTATGCCTACCCCCAGAGTCGCGTTGTCCCAGGGCTACGGGGAGACCCCATGGCTCATGTCCCGGCTGATCGCCGGCCCGCTAGTCGGCACGGCCGAGCTTCAGGACCGGCTCTCGCCCTCGACACCACCGATCCGGAGCCGCTGACTGCCCCCGAAGGATGGTCGATGCGGGACCGGATCGGCCACCTCGCCTGGTCCTACGGCCCCGCCGCACTCGGTCGTGCGGCCCGGCGCCCATATTGTTCCCGTATTGTTGGTTCAACAGCCCGTGCTATCTGCCGCGATAACGGATAGTCCTTGGGCTTGCACACCGATGTTTCTGCTCATTCTCCCGCTCGACTTGCTCCGGCCACCCGGACTCGGCGAATACGGTTAGGTGCCATGACGTCCACGGACGCGCCCACGCGCAGGCCGAGGCATGAGTCGCGCCGGGGCATGGCCCTGGCGCGGGAACGCATGGACCGGCTCCGTGGTTCGAGCGGCTGGGCGCTGGTCAAGGCCACGACCATGGCCGGGGTCAACTACCGCGTCACCGGCCTGGCCGGCGAGGCGGCCTTCTTCGCGCTCCTGTCCCTGCCGCCGTTCGTGCTCGGGCTGCTCGGTGTCATGGGACACCTGAGCGGGCTGCTGGGCGAGGACACCGTCGTCGAAATCAGACAGTGGGTCGTGGACCAGGCGGAGCTGCTGTTCACCGGGAACACCGTGGACCGGGTCGTCAAGCCGTTGCTCAACGACGTGCTCACCGGCGGCCAGGCCTCGTTGATCTCGGTGGGTTTCCTGCTGTCGCTGTGGTCCGGATCCAGGGCGTTGTTCGTCTACGTCGACCTGATCTCCATCGCGTACGGGCTGGGGGAGACCCGGGGGGTCATCCGCACCCGGGTCATGTCGTTCGGGCTCTACCTCGCCGCGCTGCTGATCGGCCTCGTCGTCATGCCGATCCTCGTCGTCGGGCCCACCCTGCTCTCGAACGCGCTGTCCGAGTACGCGGTGCTGGTGAGCATCGTCTACTGGCCCGTCGTCATCATCGGATCCGTGTTCATGCTCACGCTGCTCTACCACGTCAGCGTGCCCAGACGCACCCGCTGGTGGCGCGAGGTGCCAGGGGCCGTCCTGGCGCTGATCATCTGGATCCTCTGCGCCGCCGTGCTCCGCGAGGTCCTCGCGGCCTGGTTCACCCCGTTGTCCATCTACGGCTCGCTCGCCGCTCCCATCGCGGTCCTGCTCTGGCTCTACATCACCGCTCTGGCGGTGCTCATCGGCGCCACCCTGAACGCCGAGGTGGACCGTCTCTGGCCGCTCAATGGCACAGCCCGCGCGCTCCGCTAAAGTGGGGGCGTCGCGACTGGCGCTGACGTGCCTTCGGGCGCGTCGCTAGGTGGTGCACCACCGGGGAGCGAACGTGCGGAGGCCGTGCGCCTGGGTCACCGCGGCTGTCGATGTGGACAAGGAAGGCGCCATGGCTGAGAACTCGCTGAACGTTGTCGATCCCGAGATCGCCGAGCTCATCAGGGCGGAGGAGCGGCGGCAAGCCGACACCGTCAAGCTGATCGCATCGGAGAACTACGTCTCAAAGGCAGTGCTGGAGGCGACCGGGACCGTTCTCACCAACAAGTACTCCGAAGGCTATTCCGGCAAGCGGTACTACGAGGGCCAGCAGGTCATCGACCAGATCGAGACCCTCGCGGTCGAGCGGGCCAAGTCGGTGTTCGGCGTGAACCACGCCAACGTCCAGCCCTACTCGGGCTCGCCCGCCAACCTCGCGATCTACATGGCGTTCCTGAACCCCGGTGACACCGTGCTGGGCATGGGCCTGCCGTTCGGCGGCCACCTGACCCACGGCTGGTCCGTGTCCGCGACCGGCAAGTGGTTCAACCCGGTCCGCTACGGCGTGCGCAAGGACACCGGCAGGGTCGACATGGACGAGGTCCGCGAGATCGCGCTGCGGGAGCGGCCGAAGCTGATCTTCTGTGGCGGCACGGCGATCCCGCGCACGATCGACTTCCCGGCGTTCGCCGAGATCGCCCGTGAGGTCGGCGCGGTGCTGGCCGCCGACATCGCGCACATCGCCGGCCTCGTCGCCGGTGGCGCGCACCCGTCGCCCGTCGGCCACGCGGACGTGATCTCCACGACCACGCACAAGACGCTGCGCGGCCCGCGCGGCGCCATGCTGATGGCCACCTCCGACGAGCACGCGGCGGCGCTCAACAAGGCCGTGTTCCCCGGTCTTCAGGGCGGCCCGCACAACCACACCACCGCCGCCATCGCGGTCGCGCTGCACGAGGCCGCCCAGCCTGACTTCAAGGCGTACGCGGCGCAGATCGTGAAGAACGCCAAGGCGCTGGCCGAGGAGCTGTCCAGCCGCGGCTTCGACCTCGTGTCCGGCGGCACCGACAACCACCTCATCCTGATGGACCTGACCCCCAAGGGCGTCGCCGGCAAGCCCGCCGCGCAGGCCCTCGACCGGGCGGGCCTGGAGACGAACTACAACACCGTCCCGTTCGATCCGCGCAAGCCGTTCGACCCGTCGGGCATCCGGCTCGGCACGCCGTCGGTCACCTCGCGGGGCATGGGCGAGGGCGAGATGCGCCAGATCGGCGCCTGGATCGACGACGTGGTCACGGCGCTCGCCAAGGGCGACGCCGAGGACGTCATCGCCCGGGTCCACGGCGAGGTCAGCGAGCTGACCGCCAAGTTCCCCGCCCCCGGCCTCTCCTAGGTCCCGTAGGGCTTCTGGAACCGCTACGGGCTCATAGATCCCGTACGGCGAAGCCGCCCGGCGCCTCCCGCCCCCGAGGGCAACCTCCGCGGGAGGCGCTCCCCGGCCCCGCCCACCCCCCGCCGCAACGCTCCCCGGCGCTGAACAGGGTGGGCCGTTGAACGCGGGGGTTACTGATGCGGGTGGCTGCTGAACACAGGTTTGCAGAACACGGTGGGCTACGGGTGCCTAATTGGCTTGCGGGGTCGAAGGGGGAATGCGTAGATTCATCGGGACGCCGCGGACGGGCGTGGCCGGCACACCACGGTCCACCGCGAGCTCATCCCGCTTGCGGGCGGCGGGCTGATCATCGACACTCCCGGCATCCGCCGGGTCGGCCTGTACGACATGAGCGACGGCGTCGACCTGGTGTTCTCGGACATCAAGGAACTCGCGGACCAGTGCCGGTTCTCGGACTGCGCCCACCAGCACGAGCCCGGCTGCGCCGTACAGGCGGCGGTCGAGTCGGGTGAGCTGCCGGAGCGGAGGCTGGAGAGCTGGCACAAGCTCCAGCGCGAGGCCGCCTGGATGGCGCGCCGTACGGACGCGCGCCTGCGGAGCGAGGAAGTGCGGAAGTGGAAGATCATCCATAGGGAGATGCGCAAGTCCGGCAGGCCTCGTTCCTGAGCTCGTGACCCGTAAGGGAACCGGGGCGCTCGAACCCCCGGTTCCCTGCGGGTGAGCCGGAGCGTTCGGAAGCTCATTCCTGCTGCTGGGCCGGGGTGTTCGCAAGCCCCACCCCTGCGGTGAGCCGGAGCGCTCGCATGCCCCATTCCTGTACTGGGCCGGGGCGCTTAGAGTCCCACGGTTTGCCGCCGGGTTTCCCACCTCACATCGGCGATCTCGGAAGTTGACCTGAGATTGTGCGAAATGGATGGGAAAAGGCGGGTATGACCTGGTTATGGACACCAGGCGGGTGCGCCTGCCGTTCGTGGATCGGGCGGAGGCGGGGGAGCTGCTCGCCGAGGTCCTGCACGGGCTGCGCCTGCGGGACCCGCTGGTGCTCGCGCTGCCGCGTGGCGGGGTGGCCGTGGCCGTGCCCGTCGCGGAACGGCTGGACGCGCCGCTCGACGTGCTGGTCACGCGGAAGATCGGTTACCCGCCCCAGCCCGAGCTCGGTGTGGGGGCGATCGCGGAGGGCGGCGAGCCGGTGTTCGACGACGACCTGCTGGACAAGCTCGGGCTCGATCCGGAGGACGTCGCCGGCGTGGTGGACCGGGAGGAACGCGAGCTGGTCAGGAGGGTGGCCGTCTACCGTGGGGACCGGCCGTTGCCCGACCTGCGGGACCGCGACGTGATCGTCGTGGACGACGGCCTCGCGACCGGCGGCACGGCACGGGCGGCGCTACGCGCGGTCCGCGCCCGCCAGAGCGCCGATGACGACCAGAAAGGCACCGGTACGGTCATTCTGGCGGTGCCGGTGGCGGCGGCGGATACCGTCGAGGCCATGCGCGGCGAGGCCGACGTTCTGGTCGTTCTGGCGACGCCGGGGGGCTTCCGCGCGGTCGGGCAGTGGTACCAGTGGTTCGATCAGCTCACCGACGACGACGTGCTCGACCTGCTCAGTGGGAAAGCAGGACCAGAGCAAGGCCGATCGCCGCGGGAACCGTCTGGATGAACAGGATGCGCCGGATGGCGGTGGCCGCGCCGTACAGGCCGGCGATCATCACGCAGGCGAGGAAGAAGATCAGGACCGAGGGGTCCCGGGCGATCAGCCCCCAGATGAGACCGGCGGCGAGGAAGCCGTTGTAGAGGCCCTGGTTCCCGGCCAGGACCTTGGACTGCTCGGCGGACTCCGGGGTGTTGCCGAACGCCTTGAGCCCGCGCGGGCTGGTCCAGAGGAACATTTCAAGCACCATGATGTACAGGTGCAGTAGGGCGATCAGTGCGACCACGGCGTACGCGAGGGATTTCATTCACAGTCTCCGATGATGACCGCGCCTTCGTGACGCACGAGCGAGCCCACTTGCGGCGATCAGGCGAGGCGCTGAATGTCGCCTGACGGCGATTTCCGGCGGTCACCGCATGAAAACACCGCCGCCACGCCGAAGATCTTGGGGGATCCCGACTTGGGTGGCGGCGGTGTTCCTGCCGTTGGTGCTGGTGTACCAGTTCTGGACCTACCGGGTGTTCCGCAGCCGGATCGGTGTGCGGAACACTTCAGCGGGTCAGTGACGCGTGTCGAGAAGGGGAAGACGGCTCAGGCGACTGCGCTGATGCCGGCACTCGCGGCGCGGCGCATGCGGCGACGACGCTCGGAGGCACGCTCGTCCTCGTTCAGGCCGCCCCAGGTGCCGTACTTCTCCGGCCGGGAAAGGGCGTAGTCGAGGCATTCGGCGCGCACGGGGCACTGGGCGCAGATGGCCTTGGCCTTGCGCTCACGGATGTCGCGCTCCGGCTGACGCTCTCCGTCGGGGCCGAAGAACAGCACAAGGTCCTCTCCTCGGCACGCGGCATCATCCTGCCAACCCCAGCTGGGGCGCGGGCGGGCGAGCTGCCGACGTACCTGAGACATGAGAAACCACCTTTGGTGAGAGGTATTTCGGTGTTTGTGCCGCATTGGACGCTTGTGGCGTCCCTCGATCCAACGCAGGGATAGGCCGTGGTGTTCCCGGCTCCTCGCGGAGCCTCAGGTCATCGCCGGAGTGAGCTGAAGCAGCTCGGCCAACCTGTAGGTCGAGATCTCGTCGGCACAGGCCGTACCACACGGTGCCGTGAACACCGCGGGTTCGACCACTACCCGAAATCGCAACGATCCACCGCGCACGATGCACACAGTGGCGTCGCCTTCCGACCGGGAGGATTCCACGGCCACTCCGCCGACCGAGAGCTCGCCCGTATGGGACCGGACGAAATGCTCGGCGGCTTGCAATGGCTCAGGGATACCCGCGCGTCCCCGGAAACGGTCAAGGACAACCTCGCCGTGCCGGTACGCGTTTGCCGCCGCGATCGCAGCAGC
The DNA here is from genome assembly GCA_044868295.1 of Microtetraspora sp. GTDB lineage: Bacteria > Actinomycetota > Actinomycetes > Streptosporangiales > Streptosporangiaceae > JBIOWF01. The sequence continues at coordinate 13,833 of JBIOWF010000294.1, forward strand.
CTGAGACATGCTGCCGTAGTAAAGCCCGTGTGGCAAGCATACGAGGTTGGCGGCGTATCGATCGCCGCCGACATGTGTGGTTTCCCACACCTCGCCGGGCAGTTTCGCGCTGAGAAACCGCACGAGAGGAAGTCCAATGCGGGCACAGCACGCGTTGCGCTTGGCGTGCGTGCAGACCAGAAATACCGGCTCGCTCACCAGTATGCAGGACTGCGGAACCACTCCGTGCACGAGCGAATCCAGGTCAAGATCGTTCGGATCTTCGAAAACGCCTTCGGCCAGCCATGGCTCCTCGCCGGCCGCAGAGGCGACGAAGACGTGCAAAGGCCCTCGGGCGGCCGGGCGGCGGCCGGGGCGGCGGATGAGCTGCGGCCGGATCCCGAGGGACGTCGCGCGGTCGATGAGCGCGTGCACGGCGTCGGGGAGCCGGCATTCGTCCAGGTACGCCGCCCAGGGCCCGGAATGCTCGATGAGCAGCCAGAACCGGGCGCCCACCGTCGCGCTCGCGAGGATGGGCGCCTCACCGGTGTGACACCCGGCGGGATGCCCGCATCCATTGCCCATCCCGAATCCGCCCTCCCCGTGCGTTGACGTCGGCACCGCCGTGGCCCGCTGAGCCCGTCTCCGAGCGGCTCGGCTCCACGTCCGCCGCGAACGCGTCACACCGCGTCCTCGGCGAATTAGGTAAGACTAACCTTAGCGACAGAATCAACATAAGACATCGGAGGGGTCCTTCCATCGTGAATGCGGCCTTGGCCGCCGGAAGGCGCCGGTCGCGGCCGTCGGCAGGCGTACGCGATGGAGATCATGGTGGGATCAAGGACCGGCTCGGCCCCACGGGGATTCTGAACCCAGGTGTGCTGATTCCCTAGGAACCGTCAAGATTGTTCCATGGTCGATGTCGGTGCGGCTGCCGCGCGTGGCAGGCAGGTCTCGTCTCGGGTCTCGGCGGAAGGAGCTGGCTGGAACTGCCAGGAGATCGGAAAGTTCCAGGAGCTCCGCCCCAACAGGGCCACCTTCACCTGGCTGAACCCGAAGACGCTGTGGCGTTCCCGCAACGAGATCCTGGCGGGCCTGTTCGGAGATCCGTCCCCGGAGGTGCGTCGCCGGTGGGTGGAGGCGCAGCGGGAACGGGGCGTCGACCCCGATTTCCGGATAAATCGGGAAATGGGGGAGGAATTCTCATTCCTGATTCTGGGTGACACAGGAGAGGGCGACGCCTCCCAGTACGCGGTCGTCCCAGGTCTGCTCAAGCTCGGCTCCGGGACCTCGTTCGCGGTGGTGGCCAGCGACGTGATCTACCCGACCGGGTCCGGCAACGAGTACAGAGACAAGTTCTTCCGCCCATACCAGGACTACCGGGCGCCCGTCTACGCGGTTCCCGGCAACCACGACTGGTACGACGGCCTCGGCGGCTTCATGCGAGTCTTCTGCGGCGCCATGCCGCTCAAGGTCCGGAACCAGGGCTTCCGCCTCTCTCCCGCCGGCCTGCGCGGCCTGCTCTGGAAGAGACCGGAGAAGATCGACGAGGCCGCCCTGGCCGAGGCGCGCGAGTTACGGCCGCTGCCCGAACAGCAGGCCACGCTGCCCGCGCCGTACTGGGTCCTCGATCTGGGACGGCTCCTCATCGTCGGCATCGACACCGGGATCCGGGGCGACATCGACCGCGAGCAGGGGGAGTGGCTGCGCCGCGTCTCCGCCGACCCGCGGCCCAAGATCCTGATCACCGGCAAGCCGATCTACGTGCGCAACGACTACCGGCCCTGCGACATCGAGGGCGGCGGCACCGTCGACGAGATCGTCCGCGATCCCGCCAGCAACTACGTCGCCGCGATCGGTGGTGACGTCCACAACTACCAGCGCTTTCCGGTACGGGTGGGCGACCGGGTCATCCAGTACATCGTCTCCGGCGGCGGCGGCGCGTTCATGCACGCCACACACACGATCCCCCGGGTCGACGTGGGCGGAGTGCACGAGGACGACTTCAGGTGCCACCCGCTGCGCGGCGACTCGCTGTCGTTCTACAGCCTGCTCTACAGCAGGCGGCTGCGCATGAAGTGGCTGTACGTCACCCCCGACGAGGGCCTGGCCCTGATGTCCCGGCAGGTCGGCAACGTCCCGCCCCGGCCCGTCCGGGCGGGCGAGGCCGCCGGCACGGGCAGCGTGCAGATCACTCCCCGGGTGAAGTGGGTGGCCCGGCTGCTCGGCGGCTGGCCGATGCCGTTCCACCTGCCGGTCGGCCGGTTCTTCCACCGGTGGATCTCCGAGCTCTCCGACTGGGACACCCCGCCGTTCTTCAAGAGCTTCCTGCACGTGTCGGTCACCCAGGACGAACTCCGGATCCGATGCTTCGCCGCCACCGGATGCCTGCCCCAGGAAATCGATCCACCGCTGGAGGACGAGGTCGAGATCCCGCTGAAGCAGGATGTCGGTGGCGCCTGGCAGTCTTGAGGCGTGCAGGCAGTGGTGGCGGCCGATCCGGGCGGCGGCGGGACGATTCGCCCGCTCGACGGTGCCGCCGTGCACGTCCCCGATCTGGCGGCAGCCGTACGAGACCTCGAGACAGGGGCCGTCCGGGCCCTCGAGAACGCGGCCGTACCAGATCGCGAAAGGGCGGCCGGGCGAGATCGTGAAAGCAGAGCCGTACCAGGTCGTGAAGGCACAGCCGGGCGAGATCGCGAAACGGCGGCCGCGCGAGATCGTGGAACCACCGCACCGCCGGACGGGACCGTGAGAGGCGTCGCGGCGCCGAGGTGGGTGTGGGCGGACGCGCGACGGGTCTACCCGAGTTTGCTCTCCCGAGGTGTACGGCTGTCGCGCTGCCACGACGTAGCCCTCACGGAGGGGCTGTTGCTCGGCGCCGAGGGGCGGTACGGCGAGCCCAGATCGGCTGAGGCGGGCTACGCGCGGCTGCACGGCCTGCCGGTGCCCGAGGACCGGCCGGAGGTCACAGAGGGCGCTCAGGCCAGCCTGTTCGAGCCCGAGCCGCATGAGCCGGCGCCCGGCGTGGCGGAGATCGATCTCGTCACCGAGGTGTACCGGGACCAGGTCCGGCGCATCGCCCGCTTGCCCGATCCCGGGCGGTTCCGGCTTCTGGTGGCCGCGGAGTCGGCCGGAGCGCTGATCGCCGCCGAGATGGGCCACGACGGCATGCCCTGGCGGGAGGACGTCCACGACGCGCTGCTGACCGAACTGCTCGGCCCGCGCCCCGCCCACGGCATGCGCCCCGCCAAACTCCAGACGCTCGCCGACGAGGTCGCCGCGGCATTCGGGCACCCGGTGAACCCGGACTCGCCGCAGCAGATCGTCAGAGCCTTCAAGAGCGCGGGCATCGCGATCGCGTCG
>JBIOWF010000295.1:0-11255 GCA_044868295.1 Microtetraspora sp.
TCCAGCAGCGGCTTCTCACCATGCTGGCCATCGACCCGATACGGACAATCGCGATGAATCGCCCACCATGACGGCCACCCCAACGCGCTGAGCTGATCTATCGCCATGTGCGAATCACCCGGCTAGCTGGTGAACACGTGGTCGACGAGGCGGGCCGTGGCCTTGCCGTTGTCGTGGGGGGCGTAGGTGCGGGCGAAGGCGGCATACCTCTCGGCGAGCTTGGCCGAGACCGAGTCGATCGTCCGCAGGGCCTCGACGAGCTCGGCGGAGGTCTCCAGTCGCGGGCCGGGCCGCTGGGACTCCAGATCGAGGTAGAGGCCGCGGCTCGACCGATATTTCTCGATGTCCGGCGTGAAGAGCACGACCGGCCGCCCGGTGGCCATGAAGTCGAACATCGACGAGGAGTAGTCGGTGACGAGCACATCCGCGATCAGTAGCAGATCCGCCATGTCGGGATAGGTCGTCACGTCGATCGCGAAGCCGTCCAGCGGCGCGACGTGCGGGAACGCCTGCATCATGTGCCCGCGCACCAGCACGACGTGGTCCGTGCCGAGCGTGCGCTTCGCGTCGGCCAGGTCCAGGCGGACCGAGGCGTTCCTGCGGTCATGGTCACGGAAGGTCGGCGCGTAGAGGACCACACGCTTGCCCTCCGGGACGCCGACCCGCTGCCTGATCTCGGCCGCCAGGTTCTCGTCCTTGCCGACCAGCACGTCGTTGCGCGGATAGCCGCACTCAAGGATCTCGCCCTCGTATCCGAACGCCCGGCGCAGCACCGACGAGGCCCAGCCGCTCTGGGCGACGAGAACGTCCCAGCCGCGCACCTCTATGACCTGGCGGTGCCAGACCGGCGGTCTCGGCTCGCGCTTCATGTGGGGCAGGTCGCGGCCGATGTGCTTGACCGGGGTGCCGTGCCAGGTCTGCACGCACACCTGGTCGTCCCGGGTGCGGTACCACGCCGGGAGCAGGCCGTTCGCCACGATGTGCCGCGATCGCGCCAGCGCCTCGTAGTGCTCCCGGCTGCCCTCGCGGACGACGGTCGGGACGATGCCCGAGCCGAGGCCGAGCTCCCGCGAGCCCGGCGGGACGAACGCGCCGTCCCTGACGACCCAGATGTGCTCTCCCTCGTGGCCCCGGCGCAGGCGCTCCTCGTAGATGGCGCGGGGGTTGTCGGAGTACGACCGGCCGTCGAAGGAGACGTAGACCGTGGCGTCACGCAGCGGGCGGGCCCGCTCCGACGGGTACAGGTTGCGGCTCAGTGCCCAGACACCGGCCGCGCTGCGCTCGTCACCGGGCCGGTCCTCGGCCGCGACGATGACGGGCACGTCGAAGCGGGTGGCGACGAACCGGTAGACGCGGCCGCCGACCGTGCGCCGCTCCTCGTCGAGCGTGTCCAGCCCGGCGTGGTCGAAGCGGGCCGGTGCGTTGGCCGGGCCGTACTTGCCGGGAGGCGCGATGGACAGGCTCCAGGTGCCCTCCGCGAGGGGCACGCTCGATCCGAACCGGAGCATCGCGCCGGGCGACAGCGTGACGGAGAAGTTCTCTCCGTCGCGGCGCACCGGCACGCGGAAGGTGAGCCCGCCTCGGTGCCGCAGCACGAGGTCGCGCGGCCCGGTATCGGGGTCGGGGAACCTGCCGGTGAGAGCGAGCGACTCGCCCTCCCACTCCGCGGAGGTGATGACCGGGAGGATCCGGTGGCCGGAGATCACGACGCGGTCGCGCCGGTCACCCTGGACGGTGATCTCCCGGTCGCCGACGAGGAGCCTGGTCTCCTCCGCGCCCTCCAACATGACCGCCGCGGCCGGATCTCCCTTGGGCTCCACCCACAGACGACGGGCGTCCCGGTCCTTCAACAGGGTCGGTACGGCGAGCACCAGCGAGAACCGGTTGCCGCCCTCGGCCGGGGTGAACTCGGCCGACATCCGGTGCCCGCCCACACGGGCCTTCCCCCTGGTGACGGCCTTGCCGGGGAGGAAGCCGGTCAGCTCGACGTTGTCGCCGTCCAGCCGGACGCCGGTGAGCTCTGCCCGAGTGGGCTGGAGGACGATCTGCAGTGCCTTGTCCGAGGTCCACACGGGGCGCACCCACCAGCGCGGGCGGACCCGCAGGCCGGCCGGGCGCTCGGTGCGGCCGATGGCGGGGCCGCGCAGCACGCCGGTCGCCCGTGCCGCCCGGCTCCAGATCGCGATCTCCGCACGCCATGTCGTGGTGTCCTGGACCGTGTGACGGCGCCGGATCATCCGCTTCGCGCCACGCACCACGGCTCGCAGCCCGGCCCGCCACCGCAGCGAGAGCGGATTCAGCTCGGCGGTGAATCCGGCCCAGTCGTAGTTGCAGCCCGGCTCCTTGGCGGCGTGCGTCGCCTCCGGCAGGTAGACGCGCCGCGTCTTCAGGGTCACCCGCGGCAGCCAGCGCGGGCCGTGCAGCACGACCGTGGCCCGGTTGAAGCGGCGGCTCCGGACGGACAGCCCGGCGAGGTAGGCGTGGCCGGTGATCCGCAGCCGGCCGTCGACCCACGCGATGTCGTCGATCTGGGTGACCGGCACGAGGTCGGCCCGGCGCAGCCGGAGAAACTCGGGGTCGGCGTCGACGGGCAGGTCGGCGTACCAGCGCAGGCCCTTGCGGACCCGGCGGGACGGCTCCGCCGCCGCGGCGGCCAGCTTCGCCAGGGCGTCGCTCTCGGCGAGCTCGTCGGGATCGCGGCTCTCGATCAGGTGGTAGCCGACCCTGCGGCCGACCGGAAGGTCCCGCTTGACGCGCGGATCGACCTCCGCCAGATACGGCTTCAGAACGTCGATCGCATCACGGCGCCGGCCGGGACCGCGCTTGGCCGCGGCGTCGAGCCTGAGTCCGAGCGGTCCCGCGAGCACCTCGCCGTCGAGCCGCCGCCGATCGGCCGGGTTCAGGCCGTCGGCGCGTGTGGCGGCGACCAGGGCCTCGATGGACTCACCCCGGTCATAGAGCTCCTGGACAGCCCGCAATCGGTCGGCGACGGCGTCGCTCGTGCGTGCGGGTGTCATAAGGGGGGCACCACCCTTCGGAGACCGGTTTCCTAGGAATGCTAATGCCGGTCAACGAGTCAAACCGTCCCATCGGGCCCTGCGCATGTCGGCGCGCGCCCCTCGGAGCGGGGTGCCTTCCTCCCGCCACCTGGCAAGACATTCGCTTTCAAGACCGGGTGGAGGAGTTCCATCGGTACGGATCACTCGCCACCAGGGCACCCCGCCACCCCATACGGACATGACACGGCCGACCTGACGAGGACCGCCCTCTTCGAGATACTCAGCGACGTCGCCGTAGGACATGACCTTGCCCGGCGGGATGCGCTCGACCACTTCCAGCACCCGCTCGGCATAGGCGGCGGGGTCACGAGACCCGGCCGTCAGCTGCTCCACTCGGCGGGCCCGGCCGCGATGATCTCATCGAGCTTGCCGAACTCGAAGCTCGACGAACCGTTGATCTGCTCGACGATGCCGTTTCTGATCCCGTACGCCTCGCCGTCCTCGCCGACCAGGCGAGCCCCGACCAGCTCTGACAGGCGGGCCAACTGGGCCACCTGCCAGTCCGACCCGGGCTTGCCGATCAACCGGCCCGACCAGGTCGCCACCGGATGCACGGAGTCGCCGTGCCGCGCGAAAACTTCGCCGGCCTCGTGCGACCCGCGCAGCTCGAATCCGGCCTCCGCCGAAACCACGCTCGCGAGTTCGGCGTAGGCGAGCGGTGATTCACGCTCCACGCGCAGCTCGTACCCCATGAGGCGGGACCCTAGCGAACCTTTGACCCCTCCTGTCACCGGAAAGGCCAACATCGCCCACACCGCGTCCGAATAGCACCCAAAAGGCGGCCAACATGTGATCACCGGCGGCTGAGGGTCACCGCCGCGACGGCGAAGGACCCGAGGCCCAGGAGCACGCCGATGCCGTAGATCCAAAGCCTAACGGGATCAGGGCCCGGGCGGGTGGGTCCTTGGGACAACGCGCCGTTCCCGAAGTGCAGATCGTCCTCGACGGAGACCACGCCCGTGTAGCCGGCCAGCTGTCCGGCCTTGGTGAGTGCCGCCGCCGCGTCCACTACGCCGAATCCCACTTTGTCGTCATAGCCGGTCGGCGGATGCGGGCGAGACGAGGAGGTGATGGCCCGAGCCACCAGGTCAGGGGACAGGTCCGGATATTTCGCCTTAATGAGGGCGACGACCCCCGCCACCAGGGCGCTCGCGAGGCCGCTTCCCGACCTCAGCGCGTGCCTGCCCCCCGGCAACGTCACCGGCAGGTCCTTGCCGGGCGCCGCCACCAGCACCGACAAGTTGTCGCTGCTGGACGCCACGCCCTTGCCCTTCCGGTCCACCGCGCCCACTCCGACGACACCTGGATAGCCGGCCGGGAACATCCAGTACGAAGTGCCGGTCTGGCGCGCGTAGTCCGACTGGCCGCCGTCCCCCACCGAGGCGACGATCACAACCCCTCTCGACAGCGCGTAGGACACCGCGTCACGGTCGAGCCGTTCCGTCTCGAAGCGCCCGACCGGCACGCTGATGACCGCCGCGCCGTGGTTCGCGGCGTACCGGATCCCACGGGCCAGGGGGCCGTCCGACGACACGCCCGGCTCCTCCTGCGGGTCCACGAACTCGCCGGGAAGCTTCTCCGCCACCACCGGGATCGACAGGACCCGCGCCTGCGGCGCGACCCCCAGCACGCCGCCGTCACGGCCGTCGCCCGCTATCAGGGACGCCAACGCCGTGGCGTCGCCAGGGGCCGACTTCTCGTCACCGTAGACCGTCGCCGTCATGTCCGGCCCCTGGATCACGCGGCCCTTGAGCTCCGGGACCCCGCCGTCCACCCGGCCCTCCAGCAGTGCCACGGTCACCCCGGCGCCCTTCGTCGCCTTCCAGGCCTCCTCGGCGTTCAACGCCTTCACCACCCAGCGTGGCTGGCCCTTCGCGGACAACGCCGTCACGGGCGCCGCCTGCACCGGCGCGGCCGCGAGCACCACGGCCGCCAGCGCCGCGCAGATCGCCGCCGGCCTCAGCACACGTTCCCCTGAGTGCACCGCGGTACGTCGGGCGGCTCTGCGAGGAACCGGGCGATACGCCCGGCTATGGACTGCGCGGTCGGCCACATCTCGCTGTTCAACGGCTCCTCCGGCGATACGGAGTCACGGACCCGTCCGTCGGTGTACCCAACAGTGGAGAAGACGATGTACGGCCCGGCGCCCACCCATCCGGTCCGCTGCCGCTGCGCGGCGCCGAACGTGTCCGTAACGGTGCCGGGAAAGGCGACCGGACGCACGCCGACCCTGTCGTCGACCGGCAGCTTGGCGGACGTCTCGACCCGGGTCCCCTCGTCGCGGAGAACGGCCACGCCGACGGTGATCGCGAAGGTCGACGTCTGGTCCACGTAGGTCGCCCGGAGCATGGCCAGGCACCCGTGCTCCCGCAGGACCGAGGCCACCGGGGAGTCGGCCACGGACGCGCACGGAGCCTCCGGAGCGATTCCCACCCGGCGGGCGAACTGCTGGGCCCGGCCGAGCGCGGTGTATTCGAGCTCCTCGGGGAAGAGCATCCCGACCGGCCAGGCCTGCCAACGTCTTGCCACGTCTTCCTCGACGTATTTGGCGCGCTCGGCGTCCGTGAGAGGCCGTGACCGCGTCTCCTGGAACAGCCCCACCGAACCGAGCAGGACGTTCACGGCGGCTACGGCCAGCACGACACCCATGATCGCGGCGAATAACGAGCGAAACCTGATGCCGCGTTCGAACTCCGCCCTCTCCTTCGCCGCCTGGGCCGCCGCGGCACGCCTTCTCGACGCGGGCCAGGGACGCGCACGGGCTCGACCGGCGGACGAGCCGAGAGGCAGTCCACGCCGCGTCCTGGGCTGCTCGGGCGACATACCTCGATGCTACGTCGGCGCGCCCGTACGCCAAGGAGCCGATGCGGTAGGAACGGTGGTGTCGTCGCGCTGCGCCCGCCGCACCAGGAAGATGATCAGTAGCAGGCCGGCGCTCGCCCCCACCATTCCCGTGATCGCGATGGCCGCGTAAAGCCTGATCGCCCGCTGGTCACGCCGCACCACGACGACCGGGTCGACACGCTCGTCGGCCCCGCTCACCTTGCGCGCGGGATCCTGGACGCCCGCGCCGGAGGCCGTGGCCCGGTGCCTGGCCAGAGCGTCGGCCTTGCTCAGCGCGCGGGAGGCGTTGACCACACCGAAACCGGTGCCGGTGTTGTAGCGGCCGTTCCTGGCGACCGACGACGTGAGCGCCTGGGCGATCAGCGCGGGCGACATCCGGGGATGGCGCGCCTTGATCAGGGCGGCCACGCCGGACACCAGCGCCGTGGCCTGCGAAGTGCCCCTACCGACCCAGTACTCGTTGCCGGGACCCGCCCCGAGGATGTCCACGCCGGGGGCCGCCACGAGAACGGACGAGTTCCGGTTGGAGAACGACGCGCGGCGCATGGTCTGGGTGGCCGCCGCCACGGAGATCACGCCCGGGATGGAGGCCGGGTAGGAGTAGGGCGCGACGCGTTTGCCCGCGCCGTCGTTGCCGGCGGCCGCCACGAGGACCACGCCTCTGGAGATGGCATAGCGCACGGCCGCCCGTTCCGCCTCGGTCGCGAGGTCCTTCGAGATCGACAGGTTGATCACGTCGGCGCCCCGGTCCACCGCGTACCTGATGCCTTTCGCGACCACGTCCTCGAACTTCGGCTCGGAGTTGAACCGGCGGAAGCCAGGCTCCTCGTCCTCCAGGATCACCCGCACCGAGAGCACCTTGGCCTCCGGCGCGACCCCGATCACCCCGTCGGCGCGGCCGGCACCGTGGCCGTGGCCCGCGATCAGCGACGCCATGTAGGTGCCGTGCAGCCGGATCGGCAGGGTTTTGCGAGGGTTCGCCCCGACTGTGAAGTCCTTTCCTACGGTCACGGATCCGGCGAGGTCCTGGTGCGCGGGGTCGACCCCCGAGTCCAGCACCGCGACCGTCACTCCCCTGCCTTTGGAAACGCTCCAGGCGTGGGCCACGTCGAGAGTGCGCAGCACCGCCCGCTGGCTCCACCTGACGTCGTCGGCGCGAGCCGTACCGGGCAGAAGGACGACGCCGACGGCGAGCAACGCCACGACCGCCGCGGCCGCCCTCGTCAGCACCGCCGCTCGCCGGCGGCCGGCGGGTAAAGCAACGGCGTCGCGCGCAGCCCCTCTCAGCACTGCCACTCCTCGGCGGCGCAGTCGGGGTACGCGTGGGCGGTCAGCGCCCCCGCGACCTGATCGGCCAGATCCTCGGTGAAGGTGAACATGGTCGGGCGCTGCGGGCCGAGCGCTCGGGCCGGGCGCCCGTCCACCTGCCCGGCCGTGGTCATGACGACGTACGGCCCCGCCTGCCGTACCGTGCCGGACTGGCGGCCGGCGGCGGTGAAGCGGTCGGTCACCGTGCCGGGGAAGGCCAGCGCGCGCAGGCCGGGCGAGGATTTTCCGCCCTTGGGGAGCGCGTCCGCCACGGCCACCGCGGAAGTGGAGTCGGGGAACGCCGCGACGCCGACGGTCACGACGATGCCCTGCAGGGCGTCCAGATAGGTGGCGCGCAGGATCGCGCGGCAGCCGGACGCGCGCACGGCCTCGCGCAGCGCGGCGTCCACGGCCACCTGGCAGTCGGTCCTGGCCGAGATGCCGACGCGCCGCGCCTCCTCCTTGCCGCCCTGCTCACTCGTGTATTCGAGCGTCTCGGGAAAGACCCGGCCGACCGGCCAGAGCTCCCAGCGCCTGGCCACCTCGGCGGCGGAGGCCTGCCTGATCTCGGCCGCGCTCGGCCCTCGGGTGAGCTCGGCGATCGCCGCGCTCCCCATCACCCCGGCGACGATCGCGGAGACCAGAGTGAGTACGGACGTCACGACGAGCGCCGGCCACGGACGCGTCTCGCTCACCCCGCCTCCTCGGTCCCGAGCAGAGCATTGCAGCGACCCTAACGCCACGCGCGGACTGCATCGCCGCGGATCCGCGAGACTCAGTGGCGGCGGATCGCCGCCACCAGGCTTCTCCCTGATCCGGGTCGCCGGGGAACCGTCGCGCGGGCATGGCACGGCCCGCCTGGATCACCAGGCGGGCCGCGATCTGCCTCAGTATGTCGGGAGCGAAGGGTCGACCGTCTTGACCCAGCTCAGCACGCCGCCGCCGACGTGGACCGCGTCGGAGAAGCCGGCGTTCTTGAGGACCGCGAGCACCTCCGCCGACCGGGCGCCGGACTTGCAGTGCAGCACGATCTTCTTGTCCTGCGGCAGGCCTTCCAGGGCGGAGCCGTTGAGGAACTCGCCCTTGGGGATCAGCGTGGCGCCGGGGATGTTGACGATCTCGTACTCGTTCTGCTCGCGCACGTCGACCAGGTAGATGTCGTCGCCCCGGTCCTGCATGCCCTTGAGCTCGGCCGCGGTGATCGTCGAGCCCAGCGCCGCCTGCTGCGCCTCGTCGGAGACGGTCCCGCAGAAGGCCTCGTAGTCGATCAGCTCGGTGATCGACGGGTTCTTGCCGCAGAGCGGGCACTCGGGGTCCTTGCGCACCTTGACGTCCCGGTACTTCATCTCCAGGGCATCGTAGATCATCAGGCGGCCGACCAGCGGCTCGCCGACGCCGGTGAGGACCTTGATGGCCTCATTGACCTGGATCGAGCCGATCGAGGCGCACAGCACGCCGAGGACGCCGCCCTCGGCGCAGCTCGGCACCATGCCGGGGGGCGGGGGCTCGGGGTACAGGCAGCGGTAGCACGGGCCGTGCTCGGCCCAGAACACGCTGGCCTGGCCGTCGAAGCGGTAGATCGAACCCCACACGTACGGCTTGCCGAGCAGCACGGCCGCGTCGTTGACCATGTAGCGGGTGGCGAAGTTGTCCGTCCCGTCCACGATCAGGTCGTAGCCGGAGAAGATGTCCATCACGTTGTCGGTCGTGAGGGCGACGTTGTGGATCACAACGTTGACATAGGGGTTGATCTCGCGGACGCTCGCCGCGGCCGACTCGGCCTTCAGACGGCCGACGTCGGACTGGCCGTGGATGATCTGCCGCTGCAGGTTCGACTCGTCCACGATGTCGAAGTCGACGACGCCGAGCGTCCCCACTCCGGCGGCGGCGAGGTACATCAACGCGGGAGAGCCCAGGCCGCCCGCGCCCACACACAGCACCTTGGCGTTCTTCAGCCGCTTCTGCCCCGCCATCCCCACGTCGGGGATGATCAGATGGCGCGAGTAGCGGCGGACCTCGTCGACAGTCAGCTCGGCTGCCGGCTCTACCAGCGGTGGCAACGACACAGTTCCACTCCCGTTTTTGTGCCAATGGTCGCGCTTGCTCGGGTGCGTGCTCACCTCACACCCGGCTCGGCCGCTCCACGGGCCAACACAAGCTCTACTCACAACCTAGCCGGGGTGTCCGCGCATTCCCCAATCGAGCCGCTTAACTCACAGACGCACGAGTCTCCGCGAGGAGCCGCCTGGCCTCCCTGGCGACGATCTCCGGGAACTCCATCTGGGCCACATGCCCGGCGTTGGGCAGGGTGACGATCCGGACGTTTGGGAAGGCACGGCCCGCGCGCAGCGCCATGCGAGCGTCGACCAGCCGGTCCCGGCGGCCGTGGATGACCAGCGTGGGCACGGTGATCTCAGCCGCCTGACGCCACAGGTTGGCCGGGCCCGTGCGGAAGTACTCGTAGACGATGCCGCGCGCGGAGGCCACCAGGGCCGTTCCGGCGTACGGGAGCTCGTCACGCCGCCGCAGCTCCTCCACCGCGTCGCGAAGCCGCGCCGGATGGACCCGGGCCAGGTCCGCGTAACACATGTTCAGCGTGGCCAGGATGCGGCGCTCCGCGGGGACTCCGCTCAGCCGCCTGATCGCCCACTCGCCCAGCGCCGGCGCGGCCGAGACCGCCACGCGCGCCGGGCCGTACCGGGGAAGGAGGTCGGGCAGGGCGGGCGACACCAGCGTGAGCGATCTGATCAGCTCTGGCCGGGTGGCGGCGACCCGGACGGAGACCGCGCCGCCCAGCGAGTTGCCGAACAGATGGACCGGGCCGCCGACGTGCTCGACGAACCGCACGACGGCACGCGCGTGGCCGTCGATGGAGTAGTCACCGTCCGCGGGCGCCGGCGAGTAGCCCGCCCCGGGCAGGTCGATCGCGAATCCCGCGACCTCGTCCCGGAGCTCACCCATGAGGTCGGTCCAGTTGGTGGCGGATCCCGCCAGGCCGTGGACGAATACGGCGGTCTCCGGCGCCCCGCCGGGCGTGGAGCGCACGTGGACCCGTGCGTCCCCCAGGTCGATCAGCTCACCCGGCCAGTGCGGAATCGGCTCGACAACCACGCGTCCGCCCTCCCTGTTCGCCTTCTGTTCAGACGATAGCTCCCCGTCGTACGGCGTGCGTTGCCAGAGTACCCCGAAGCAGACATAAGCGGCATTTCATGACAAAGCGAACATTAATGATCCAGTGCGACCAATAAGTAGATAAGTAGAACGTAAAAGCGCTGAATCGCCGTTTATGCCGAGAGATGCCAGGAAATCACCACAATGCGGAGATAGCCCCTTAAGGGCTATCGAAGGCATTTTCCGGAGAATGTCGAGCAAAGGGCAACCATCCTTCCAAGGGGGAAACTCAATGCCCAAGTTCAAAAACGTCCTCGCAGCATTCGCCATCAGCACAGTTCTCACCGGCGGGGCCGTCGGCCTCGGCGCGGCCACCACCGTCACCAGCGCGAGTGCCACCACCGTCCAAAGCGGCTGGGGCTGGGGCAACCACTGCGGCTGCCACAGATGGCGCCACAACCGCTGCAACAACGGATGCGGTTGCCACAAGCGGTGGGGTTGCCACAAGCGGTGCGGCGGCGGGTGCCACAACAACTGGCGTAAGCGGATCTTCGTCAAGATCTGCAACTCGAACGTCCACATCCACTAGAACAGCCGCGACCGGGCTCACGGTTGCGATGAGCTCCGGGACGTAAGGGGCTGGAAGACCGAAGTGCCCGTGTTCAGCTTGGATCGCGGCTCCGCTGCGAAAAGCGGCGATCACGCGAAGAGCACGGGCACCGGACAGAGGCCATGACCTGCAGGCGGTCCCACTTCCCGCCCTCCCGATCCAAATCTCCTGCTCCACCCATCGCAGCGAGGGTTCCACAGAGCGATTTCGCAGTCGCGCGATTGGGGCGTCTGGGGGTTGGTGTCCGTTTCGCTGATGTCGCGGAGCGTTACGGTCGAGCCGGACGCAGAGATGACCTTCTATACGGGATCATGGGAGTTCTC
>JBIOWF010000296.1:0-2881 GCA_044868295.1 Microtetraspora sp.
GAGGACGGCCACGGTGACGCCGGTCGGTGTCGTGCCCGCGTAGTCGATGTGAACGGTCCCGTCGGACTGCCTGTATTCGGGCCCGAACGGGCCGAACAGCTTGTGACCGGCGGCCGCGATGGTGCCGGAGGTGTCGGCGACAGCCAGCGCGGACCGGCCGACCGTGACCGGCGTCGGGAACGTCACCGTGATGCTGGCGTCGTCACCGTTCAGGACCCACACCTTGCGGTCCTTGGTCCACACGAAGCTGTTGCCGTCAGTGACCTCGGCGGCCGTATCGACAGCGGTCAGGTCGATGCCGGCCTCTGCGGAGGCGACGGCGGTAAGAGCGGTGCGTGCCATCTACTGGCCTCCGAACTTCTCGATCAACTCGGTCTTGGTGAAGCCCTCGGCGTCGAGCACGCTCGCGCCCTGGCTGACGGCGTAGACGACCCACTCGGCCTTGGGTGCGGACGGGGCGGGCCGCTTGACCGCGAATGGGTCCGCGTCTTCAGGGCCCGGGTCTTCGGCTGGTTCCGCATGAGGGGAGCCGCCAGCCTCGACGCGGACGATGTCGCCCCTGGCGAGGCGCTGCGCGACGCCCTCGGGGAGTGGCAGGTCCATCGCGAAGACGGTCCCGCCCTCCCCGCGGACGTGGATGGTTTCGCCCAATCGGATCAGCTCCTCGGCCAGTAGAGCGCGTCGATCGAGCCGGTCATGCCGGTCTCGAAGTCGATGCTCAGTGAGCCGTCGTCCTGCAGGTACTTGTCTGACTCCAGCGGGCCGATGAACTGCACGCCCGTCGTCGCGGCCACAGTGACGACGAGGTCGCCCTGGCCAGCACGTAGCGCGGGCGGGTTGTCGCCCGCCCTCACGGTGACGGTGTTCGTGCTGCCCTCGGTGTTGGTGACGCGCAGGAGCAGCCGCTCAGGCTTGACGCCTGCGATGGTCACACCGTTGGTGACCAGGGTCGAGTCGATCGTCGTGGCGCCCGTCGCGCCGTCGAGGCCGGCGTTCTTGGCCAAGGCGCGAGGGGTGATGGCGGTACGTGCCATGGGTCAGGTCTCCGATCAGGTGATGGACGCGGTCAGCGTCGCGATGAAGTCCGGCCGTACGAGCTTCGCGCCGTACACGTGCAGGCCGCGGACCGCGTCGGCGAACGTGGTCTGCAGGCGCAGCGCCTCGGTCTGCATGATCTGGTCGGCGTAGGAGATCGCCGCGTCGACTCCGGCCTGGACGATGTAGTCGTCACCGGTCACGTTGACGCAGGCGTTGGACTCCAGGACGTCGAAGCCCGCGGCGCGGCCGACCTGGCCGTTACGCAGACCTTCGGAGGTGCCGGAGGCGTCGACGCGGACGAACTTGTCGTTCTGCAGGAGCAGCCCGTAGTACCAGGGCGGGACGATGCAGTACCGGCCCTCGTCGGGCACGTCGGCCTCGGTCAGCTTGGTCCGCAGGTTGACCAGGCCGGTGTACGCCTTGTCTCCATCAGTGATCGCGGTGGTCGTGATCGCGTTGGCGCTCACGACGCCCGTGTACAGGCCGGCGACGTAGGTGTCCACGGTCTTGGCCAGCTTGTAGGCGGCGCGGCGCATCGCCTCGCCCATGACGTCCCCGCGGGCCTGGCGCTTGTCGATGTCGTCGACCTTGAAGGCGAACCGCTGGGCTTGGTCGATCGGCATGGTCTGCCCGGCGTCCTGCAGGTCCTCGTACGTGAGGGTGTCGCCCGCCGCGTGGTTGGAGATGGCCGGGTCTCCGACCGAGGAGATGTGGACGACGTCACCCATCTGGGAGATGTCGCCCTCGTAGTCGCGGTTGACGACGTTGGGCTGGGCGAAGACGAGCTTGCGCTCCTTGGCCTTGAGCAGGACGGCGGACCAGATCTCTGGCCGGAACCGCAGGATCGACATGTGGGCCTCTCTTACATGAGGTGTTTGAGCTGGCCCGCCTCGTACGCCTTGGCGATCTGGTCGGCCGACATCTTGGCGAGCTGCTCTTCGGTGATGGGGTTGGTGCCGCCGGGCGCGCCGGGCATCTCGCCGCCGCTACGTCCGGCCTTCGGCGTGGCCAGCTTGGCGAACCTGGCGACGGCCTTCTTGATCGCGTCGTCGTCGACCTCGCCCTTTTCGGTGAGGAACTTGGAGACGTCGATCAGGTCGTCGAACTCGGCGAGGTCGACTCCCTTGGCCGCGGCCGCGGCCCTGAGTTCAGCCTTCGCGAGCTTGAGGCCGTACTGCTTGGCGGCTTCACTGGCGCCTTCGGCCTTGGCCGCTGCGACAGCCTTTTCGGCGTCGCTCATCGCGGAGGCCTTGTGCTTCTCCAGCTGCTCGGCCGCGGTGCTGTTCTCCTTGGCTCGCTTCTCCCACTTGCGGGCTTCGGCTTTCCAGTCGGTCTCCTGTGCGGGAGGTTCGGCCGGAGGCGTCGCGGGCGGGGTGCCTTCCGGCGGTGTGCCGGTTGGGGGTGTGGGGTCGGCGGGCGGTGCGGGCGTGGTCATGTGCGTGCTCCCGTGCGGGATTGGGTGGTCGGCCCGTGCGGGCGTCCCCTGGTTTCGGTGGTGCGGTTTGCCCGGTATCGGGCATCCGTCCGAGCGGTTCCGGGCGGAAGTCGTGGAATGTGGGCGTAGCGTCACGCTTCGTGCAATGGGCCCAGCAACAGCAGCCGGCCGCGCCTCAGCAGTGGCGGCCCCCGCCTCAGCCTCTGAAGAAGAACAGAGCGGGCCTGCTCCTGGGCGGCGTGCTCGCCGTGATCGTGCTCGGCGTGCTGCTCTTCGCCGCGCCGCTAATCGGACTGCGTGAACCCTGCCGGGGTGGACTGGGCGGAGTCGAGTGTCTCGTTCGCCGGGATGCTGTCGACTTCCACCGGGAGGTCCTCTTCCAGCGCCCAGCGGTCGAAGATGCTCACG
>JBIOWF010000297.1:0-2719 GCA_044868295.1 Microtetraspora sp.
CCGATCTCTGGACCCGGACGGTGCCGGGCATGTCCCTGGACTGGCGACTCAGATTCGTCGAAAGCACCAAGAATCTGCTGAACGAGTCCCTGTGGGAGCTGTCCAACATCAACGCGGGCCGGGTCGCCAACCCGATGGAGTACATCGAGATGCGGCGACGAGTCGGCGGAGCACCCTGGTCCGCGAACCTCGTCGAGCACGCGGCCGGTGCCGAGGTGCCCGCGCGGGTCGCCGGGACCCGGCCCATGCACGTGCTCAGGGACGCCTTCGCCGACGCGGTCCACCTGCGTAACGACCTCTTCTCCTACCAGCGGGAGGTCGAGGAGGAGGGTGAGCTCAGCAATGGCGTCCTGGTCTTCGAGAAGTTCCTCGGTTACGACACCCAGCCGGCCGCGGACGCCGTCAACGACCTGCTCACGTCCCGGCTGCACCAGTTCGAGAACACGGCCCTCACCGAGCTGTCCCCGCTCTTCGAGGAGCATGCCCTGGACGCCCGGGAGCGCCTGGCCGTACTCGCCTATGTGAAGGGACTGCAGGACTGGCAGTCCGGTGGTCACGAGTGGCACATGCGCTCAAGTCGCTACATGAACGGCGCGTCGGGTGGCTCTCCGTCCAGGGGGCCGGTTCTGGGCGGGCCGACGGGGCTGGGCACCTCGTCGGCCCGTGTCAGCCTGGCCGCCGGGCTGACCGGGCCGGGCGGCTTCAGAAGCTACAGCCACGTCCCCTACCGGCACGTGGGGCCGCTGCCACGGCCCGACTTCTACATGCCTTATCCGGTGCGGCTCAATCCGCACCTGGACACCGCGCGCCGGGAGAGCGTGGACTGGTCCGGGCGGATGGGGATGTACGACCCGCTGCCGCAGTTCCCGGGCCGGAGCCTGTGGACCGCCCGCAGGAACGAGGGCTTCGACTTCGCCCTGTGCTCGGCGGGGATCGATCCCGACGCGTCCAGCGAGCAGCTGACCCTGTCGGCCAAGTGGCTCACCTGGGGGACCTACGCCGACGACTACTTCCCCGCGGTTTTCGGCCCCTCCGGCGACATGGCGGGCGCGAAGGTGTTCAACGAGCGGTTGTCGGCCTTCATGCCGCTGGATCTCGGCGTCACCCCAGAGCCGATGAACCCGGTGGAGACGGGTTTGGCGGACCTGTGGGCGCGTACGGCGTCGCCCCTGACGGTGGACGGGCGGCGATTGTTCCGCTCCGCCGTCGAGAGCATGACGGAGAGCTGGCTGTGGGAGCTGGCCAACCACATCCAGCACCGGATTCCGGATCCGATCGACTATATGGAGATGCGCCGCCGGACCTTCGGGTCAGATCTCACGAGGGCGCTGGCCCGTCTGGCGCAGGACAATCGTCTTCCGCCGGAGATCTACGAGACCCGCACCATGCTCGGGCTGGAGAACGCGGCAGCCGACTACGGCTTCCTGATCAACGACGTCTTCTCCTACCAGAAGGAGATCGAGTTCGAGGGCGAGCTGCACAACTGCGTGCTGGTCGTCCAGAACTTCTTCAACTGCGACTCGCGGATGGCCGTCGAGATCGTCAACGACCTGATGACATCCCGGATGCGGCAGTTCCAGCACCTCGTCGCCGTGGAGCTGCCGGTGCTCTTCGACGACTTCGACCTGGACGCCGAGGCCAGGGAGGCGCTCACCGGATACGTGGAGGAGTTGCAGGACTGGATGGCGGCGATCCTCCTGTGGCATGTGAAGTGCCGGCGCTACGTCGAATGCGAGCTGGAACATCCGCTCACGATGGCGCGGTCAGTCGGCGGACCCAGGGGGCTGGGCACCGCCACGGCCGGGATCACATCGCTGTTGGGCGGCGCGCCGGCGGCCCGGGGTTCGGTGGTGTGAGTGTTCACCGCGCCCGACGCCGGGAACTCCCCGCTGAGCCTTGGTACGGCTGCCGCCCGCAACCTCGCGACGACGGCCAAGTCGCTGCCGCAGATGCGGGAGATCTCCTCCCGGCATCTGCTGCGGGTGCTGCCCTGGGTCCAGGTGACCGGCGGTACCTACCGGCGGGGCCGGCGTTTGAGATACCGTCCCGGTGCCGGACGGGTGATCTTCACGTCCACTGGTTCGGCGATCGGGATCATCCCCGCGACGTTGGGTGAGCTGCCCGCGTTGCGCGGGTTCGGCGACGCCCTGGTGCTGGACGCGCTGGCTGACCGGTTCGTTCAGCAGGAGGTGGTGCCCGGCGAGGTGATCGTTTCCGCGGGGTCGCCGATGGATCGGCTGATCCTCATCGCGCACGGCAGGGCGGACACGACCGCGGCCGGGCCGTACGCACGGGACAGGGTGCTCGGGGTGCTGGCCGGCGGCGACCACCTCGGCGGGCAGGCCCTGACGGGGGCGGAGTCCAGCTGGGGCTGCACGGCGACGGCGGCCACCGCCTGCACCGTGATGAGCCTGCCCATGGAGGCGATCCGGGATCTGCTCGACCGGTCGGCGTCTCTCCGGGATCACCTGCGGCGATTCGCGGCGGGCGCCCGCGCGCCCCAGAACAAGTACGGCGAGGCGGAGATCGAGCTGGCCGCGGGGCACGTCGGTGAGGTGACGCTGCCCGGGACGTTCGTGGACTACGAGCTGGCGCCCCGGGAGTACGAGCTGAGTGTGGCGCAGACGATCCTGCGGATCCACACGCGGGTGGCCGATCTCTACAACGAGCCGATGAACCAGACCGAGCAGCAGCTCAGGTTGACGATCGAGGCGTTGCG
>JBIOWF010000298.1:0-9352 GCA_044868295.1 Microtetraspora sp.
CCCACTTCCTGATCACGCGCGAGCCGGGCTGGCCGGTCCTCATCCAGTACGGGCTTCCGCCCGGTGACAGCCCGCGCGAGGTGACACTGTCGCTGGTTCGGTCACGGCTACAGGTGCTCCTCGACCCGGTCCGGATCCGGCTCTGCCGGATGATCTCCAATGACGGGCTCACCACCCTTGAGCTGGCCCGCCGCAGCGGCATGACGGCGCCCCAGGTCTCGCGCCACCTCCGCAAACTTCGAGAGGCCGAGCTGGTCCGGGCCGAACGCAACGGACGGCTTGTCTACTACTACCTCGACCTAAATGCCGTCCGGATGCTGGGCTCCGACCTCGAGCTGGCCATGCGTCGCTGACAACCACCCCTCGCCACGACACATTGACTACCGCGAAAAGGCGGGCGTCCGCGAGTCACCGAGCTTGTCATACATATGTGCATGTTAATGTATGTACATGATTGCTGAGCGCGTCGAGCCTGAGAAAGCCTCCGTCACCGTGTCGGAACTGGCCCGCAGTGTCGCGGCGTTGATCCGGCGAGCCGAGGCCGGAGAAGAGATCGTCATCACCCGTGACGGCTCACCTGTCGCCGTGATCGCGCCCCATTTCAAGCCCAACGGCGCCGCTCTCATAGCGCTGTTCGAAGAGTACGGACCGGATCCCCAATGGGCCGAGTTGATCGAGGAGAGCCGGGAAATCATGTGGGGTGGCCAGTGAAGGCTGCCAAGGTCCTCCTGGACACCAATGTCCTCATCGCCCTGGAAAGGGGATTGCCCCTGGCGAAGGTGATCGACCCTGGCGACGACGTCGCCGTATCGGTCGTGACCATCGGAGAACTCCAGCTTGGCGTGGAACGATCCGATGACGCGCATCGGAGACAGCGCAGCGCCTTCGTTCAACGCATGATGCATCACCTGCCGTCGATCGACTACACCCTGCAAGTCGCCCTGGTCCATGCGAAGATCGCGGCGACGATGTCCGGTAAGGGACTCACCAGGTCGCGACCGGACCTCATGATCGCGGCCACGGCCATCGCCACCGGGAGGACCCTTGTGACGGCTGACGAAGGCTTTTCCGTGATCGCTGGCCTCAAAGCACGCCAGCCCGTGCTCTGATCACTCGGAGCGAAAACGTATACGGCCCGGCGCTGAACAAGCACCAGGGAAGGGCTTGGCGGTGCCACCGCCTCAAGACTCAGGATCAAGACCCTGCAAGGGTGGTCTCGTGGGCACCGGTGTAGGAGACGCGCCGATACCACTCGTTCGCCAGCATCTGGGCGCGGGCCTGCTCTAGTCGGCGTAGCCGAGCACCCGTGGTTTGCCCGCGCCGAGGATGTCCAGTGAACGCTCCAGTTCCCCGGCCCGCTGGGTTCCCTCTGCCCAGGTGCACGTGACGACGGCGGTCCTGGCTCCCTCGTCGGCGTACTTGGCCAGGGTCCCACCCGTCCAGATCGCCTCATCGTCCGGATGCGCATGCACGCCCAACACCCCGAAGTCCACCGACATGCCTCCTAAATGAGCTGATCAGGGGCCGCCCATCGTAGCGCCGGGCATCGTCCCTGCGGCGTAGGCGGCCATGGCGTCGACGTCGGCGGGCAGGCCGTACGCGCGGATGAGCAGGCCGAAATTGCCGAAGGTACGGCCCTTCAACCGCCATGTCCCAGGAGAGTCGGCGAGCACGCGGACGAGCCGCCGCTGGCGATCGTCAAGTGCCGCGAAGGGAGTTCCTTCGGCAAGGGGCACCGGGAAGGCGATGCGCAGGGCGGTGTCGGCCACCGACAGCGCCTCTGTGCCGGACACGGACAGCAGCCCTTCCAGTAGCTCGGCGAACAGGCTGTCGATGTGGGCGTCACTGAGCTGAAGCGCCGCCCGGGCCGCGTAGCCACGCAGATTGCCATCGAGGAAAGGGATCCGCTCGTCGGACGGCCTTCCGCTCCCCACCCAACCGAGCAACTCATCGGCGACCCGCTGTCCGGCCGACGGGCCGCGCAGCCGGGCGAGCCCGACAGCTGCGCCCCATCGCACGACGTCCCGCGGATCGTCGAGCGCCGCCTCCAACACCGACAGCACGGCCAGGGGCGCTCCCGTCACCACCACGACTGTCGCGAGCAAGCCGATCGAGACCAGGGCGGTGGCGGCCACCGCTGGCTCGCCATCCGGCACCGTGCGGATCAGGGTGGGCAGACTTGCCGGACCCTCCTGGGGGTACCAGCCGAGCAGGTAGGCGGCGGCGGTGCGCACCTGGACGTCCTCGCCGCGAAGAAGCGTACGCACCAACGGGAGACCCGCACGAACCGCGTCGTACGCCATCAGCTCGACATGGGCATGGAGCCGGTCGGCGTCGGCCTCGTCCAGGGACTCCATGTACTGGAACAGCCTGGCGTCATCGCCCCAGTCGTCATCCTCGCCGTCCTCGCTTGTGTAGGTCCGGCTGTCGGCCAGGAGCGTGTCCCCGCCGGCGGCTGCGGCGCGATGCTCGGCGATGGGGTAGCCGGACGGCAGGTAAGCCTCGCCGTAGCCGACCGCCAGGTGGGAGAGCAACACGAGGATCGTTACCCGATCTGTGGCCGGGTCGGCAAGCAGCTCCAGCAGGAACGGCACCGCGTATGAGCTGGCCTCATAGCGGGTGCCCTGGTGGAAGATATTTCCGTACAGGCTGTGTAAGGCCTTCTCCCGCAGGTCAGGCTCTGCCGAGCACAGGCCGCGTATCTGGCCGGGCACGTCGTCGGCACGGCCATAGGCATGGGTCAGGCCCGCCCAGTCGACAGAGTCGAGGCTCTCAAGCATGGTCACATCCTGCCCGGTGGCTACGACGAGCATGACCGCCCACGATAATCCGATGCGGTGGCGGGCACGACGGCCCCCTGAGCTCCCACTCTGGCCGGGGAGGACCATCGACGACGGGGCCTGAACTACCCGCGACGCGGCCGGGCCACGGGAATAGGACGATCCAGTCCGACTTCGAGACCTGCCGGGCGGTGGCGGCTGTAGGCGTTCAGCGTCACAGCCGCCATCTCAACCGACCAGGTCATCGATGGTGGTGGCAGTGACGGCCTTAGTCAGCCATTCCTGGAGCTGGTCCAGGTCAGTGCACGCGAGGATCATCGCGGCATGGTGGCCGGGAACGGTGATGCCCCGGGTCGCGAGCACGGTCAGGATGGCGCTGGCCTCACCCTCTGCCTTGCCCTCTGCCTTGCCTTCCGCCAGGCCACGGCCGTAGTGGTGCTTGGCGAAGGGGGTGGAGACGGGCCAGTCAGTGGTAGCCATTCTAGCCTCCATGATGTTTCGAAACAGGGACGGGCCGCAATCGTACGCCCACTCAGTGTAATAAGCTCCCGGCTCTTCCGGGAAGAACTCCATGGCCGCCGCGAACGCCTCGGCCACCTCCGGGTCGTCGCCGTGCCCGAACACCGCCAGAACGCCACTCGCCGGATCGGCGGCGATCTGCTTGGGATCGGTGATTCGGGGCAGATCATTGCGGCCATAGATCACGGGCTGCAGGACGTGGGTCAGCCCACCACGGCCCACCGTGACCGGTGCGCGCCGCCAGACATTGGTGTCCAGAGCGCGGGTGAACACCAAAACCTGCACGTCCTTGCGCGTCTCCAGAGAAACAGCGGCCGCCTTGATGGCGAACTGTTTCAGTTTGTCGGCCGACAGGCCGTGCTCGATCTCCACGATGACGGTGCAGGCACGATCATGCTCCGGCCCCACAGTGACTGTGTTGTCCGGGTAGAGATCGTTGGACACCCGATCGCTGAAGGAGTACGGCCCCGATGAGAGCGTGAGGCCATCGGGCATCGCCACTCCGGCAGCCCGCAGCAGCGCCACGGCGGTAGCGGGGTCCAGGGTGATCAGATTTCGAAGTGCGTCGTGCCACGGCAAAGGCATGAACGGAACGTTATCATTCGATTACCTACAGCGAGAATACGATGGTCCGGCTTCCGCAACAACCGGCCAGACTGGGACCTCCTTCACTCTTGACCAGCGGGAAGGCGCGGAGCACTTCACCGGAGACAAGCAGCAGGTAGCCGATTCTTTCGCGGGGTTTCCGACCGTACAAACGGCGCCCGCTTCCGGATTCAAGGACGGCCCGAATCCCTCAACCGATCGGGCGGATCGCCCGCCCCAGCTCGCGAAAGGCCCGATGCAGCCGGTTCTCGCGGGGTGCTTACCCAGCGAGAATCCGCGACCTGGACGATAGATGAGCATCAGAGGGGCAGAATGCCGGGTGGGACGCCGTGGGGGACTCCGTGCGGGGTCAGGGCCAGGAGGCCATGGCCGCGCATGTGCGTATGCGGGCCGAAAGCCGCTGGGCTGACGGACATGGCGTCGGCGATGTCCCACGCGTCGCAGACCTCCCGGAATTCGAAGGTGTCGTCAACGGTGTCCCAGTCGATGGCGTCCCACCACTCGAATTCTTCGTGAGGCAGCAAGAACGTCTGCTCCACCGGCAGGCGGGCTCCGACGTCCGTGGGGGGATCACCGTAGCGGTAGAAGCGGATTGTCTGCCCCCCTTCGGCGATCAGCCAGGCCGAATCGTCGTAATGAAGATCAACCGTGTACGCGTGCGCGGAACCGTAACGTTCACTGAGCCGCATGCACGCCTGCTGGACATCCGCCGTACGCTCCGGGTTGCCCAGGTTGAACCAGGTGCCGAAGACCAGTGTCCAGCCATCGAGTTCAGGAGTGACGAACACTCCCCTGTGGGGTGCTTCCCTCCACCCGTGCACCTCTCGCTCGACGGCGACCATGCCCATCCGCATCGTCGCCGGCTGTGGCCGGCTCAGGTGGAGCTCGGCCATGATTCCCTGCTGGTCCCCGCCCGGGATGGCGAGCCAGCTGGCGCACGAGAGATGCCGCCGCGGCCGGTCGGCGGCGAGCGTCGGGGTCGCGGGTGGGTCGGGCGGGTCAGGTGTCACTTCGCGGCGGTTCCGGTGCGGGACTTGATGCCCGTGATGCGACGGAACATGTCCCACCAGAAGGGCGCTCCGAACAGGAGCGCGACGAGGGTGATGAGGAACCCCGGCCAGTGGCCCGGGGAGGAGAGGCGGTCCCACCAGTCGCCGCCGCACCATGTCCAGGCCGGGCTGGAGTCGCCGCGCATGGTGACGCCCACCGGCGCGTGGGTGAAGATCTGTACGAACGCCGGCGTGCTGAGCACGTCGGTCACGCAGGCGTAGGTCTCCTCCTTCGCGTCGCACCGCGCCTTGATCGGCGCGAGCGCCTCAGGTCCGGAACCGGCGAACGCCGCCACCGAGCTGCGGTACGCGCTGTCGTTCAGCAGAGTCTTGCCGTACTCCAGGGCGTCCATGCTGAACAGCAGCGTGACGACGAGCGCGAGCGAGGCGATGACCCAGCGGACGTAGCGGCGGTAGAGCGACGTGAGCCGTTCCATCTCCCCGTCGAACCAGTCCTCGACGCCCTTGCGGAACGCCTCGACGTCATGCGAAGCCCGGTCCCACACGGCCTTGAGCGGGCGGTAGAGCGGGCTCTGGAGCGCGTCCAGATCGCTTATCAGCTGCTCGACTCCCCCGTGCTCGGTGGCGATCTCCATGACCGCGACCGCGAAACGGGCCGGGGGGATCTCGGCGATGCTGGTCCTGCCCTGCTTGGAATGGTCGATCTCCTGGAGCCGCTCGTGGAGGAGCTCCGCCATTGACTTGCCCTCTCCGACCGAGACCACGTCAGGCGTCCGCCCTGTTCCATCGGCGTCGCCAACCGTAGGAGCTCCGGCTACGCCGACCCCAGGCGCGCGCCCGGCCTCTCCTGTGTCGCCGACCCCAGCCGCGTGTCGCAGTTCTTCTGTGTCGCCGGCTCCGGAGACGCGCTCCGCCTCGCCGGCTACATCGATGCCCGGCGCTCGCTCCGCCTCGCCGCCTCCATCGATTCCAGGGGCTCGCTCGGATTCGTCGGCTTGGTCGATGCCGTGCGCTGGATCAGCCGAGTGGGCGGAGCCGACCGTTTCGGTGACCCGCGCGGCGGCGTTCGCAGCGGTCTCGGCGATCGTCTCGGCAGCGGTCTGGGCACTGCTCTCGGCAGCGGTCTCGGCACTGCTCTCCGCGGCGATGGTGCCGGGTGCGGGAGCCAAAGGCGGGCTCTGGACCGGCGAGGGCTGCGGGCTGAAGTCGGGCCGGGGGTCCTTGCCGAACGGCAGCTTCGCGAACACCCCCAGCACGGTCGCGGGCAGCCGCGAACGCCCGTCGGTGGGCGGTGGCAGCAGGTCGGCGAGGTGGACTCGTAACCATCGGCCCACGCCCCTGAGCCGATCGAGCACGCCGTCGAGGGCCCGGAGCCCGGCCGGGATCTTGCCGCCGACCTCCGCTCCGTCGAGCGTGTCGCGCAGGTACGCCCACAGGAATTTGCTGCGGATGGCGAGCAGCCTGACGATGCCCTCGTTGACGCCGCTGACGACCAGCGACAGGAGCAGGAAGGCGAGAACGAGACCGATGGCAAGGTCCGCGTAATACGAGATCAAATGGATCACCCGCACCGTTGATACACCGTCATATCTCGCACGCGCAACGGCATCGGACAATCACGATCTGTACGGCTTTCGCCGGGTGGCGCAAGCCGTACCAGATCGCATCAAACCGCCCCACACACCGTGAAGCGCCGCCGGTCAGTCCTCGTAGATGATGCGCTCGGCGACCAGACGTGCCCGGCGGGTGATCCGGCGGTAGTCCTCGATGAAGTCCTCCGAGCCGGGCGGCGGGTAACCGAGCGCTTGAGAGATCAGCGCACGTTCCTTGACGAGCCCGGGGATGCTGTCGCCGGCCCGGCCGCGCACCAGCATGATGGCGTCGCGGATGCGCGAGACGAACCGCCATGCCTCGGCGAGAACGGCCTCGTCGGAGGGTGCCAGCAGGCCTTCCACCACCGCGGCCCGCAGCGTTTCCAGCGTCCGGGTGGTCCGCAGCGCGGGTACGGCTCCCGCGTGCCGCAGCTGGATGAGCTGGGCCACCCACTCGACGTCGGACAGCCCGCCCCGGCCCAGCTTGGTGTGCAGGGCCGGATCGGCGCCACGCGGCAGCCGCTCGGCCTCCATGCGGGCCTTGAGCTTGCGGATCTCCCTGACCGCCTCTGCCGAGATGCCCCCGGCCGGGTACCGCAGCGGGTCGATGAGGTCGACGAACTCGACACCGAGCGCGGCGTCTCCGGCGCAGAACCGGGCCCGGAGCAGCGCCTGTGCCTCCCAGGTGGACGACCACCGGTCGTAGTAGGCCCTGTAGGAGGCGATCGTGCGGACGAGGGGACCCTGGCGGCCCTCCGGCCGCAGCCCGGCGTCCACCTGGAGCGGCGGATCGGGCGCCTGCCGGGCGAGCAGCCTGCGCAGTTCCTCCGCGACCGAATGCGCCGCGACCGTGGCGTCCCGTTCGGGGACTCCGGGCATGGGCGCGTGCACGAACATGACGTCGGCGTCGCTGGCGTACGAGCTCTCCATGCCGCCGAGCCGGCCCATCGCGATCACCGCGATCCTGGTCGGGAAGGCGCCGCGCAGCTCGACGGAGACCTTGTTGACCGCCGCATCCAGCGCCGCCTGGACGGTGACGTCGTTCAGGGAGGAGAGCGCCTGGCCCACCTGTTCGATGTCGATCAACCCCTCGAGGTCGGCGCATGCCGTACGGAACAGTTCTTTGCGGCGCAGGGCGCGGACCGAGGCGACCGCGGTCTCGGCGTCCTGTCCGTGGCGGTTGACGGCGGCGGCCGCCTCCGCGGCGACGGCCTCGACCGGCCTGATGATCGGTTCGCTGGTCGAGCCGAGCATCGTGATGGCGTCCGGCGCGTGCAGCAGCAGGCCGGTCAGGTAGCGGCTGGTGCCGAGCAGGCGGGCCAGGCGCTCGGCGACGGCGGTCTCATCGCGCAGCAGCCGGAGGTACCAGGGCGTCGCGCCGAGCTTGTCGCTCACCTGCCGGAAGCCGAGCAGGCCGGCGTCCGGGTCGGGAGCGTCGGCGAACCAGCCGAGCATGACCGGCAGCAGCGTCCGCTGGATGGCGGCTCGCCGGGAGACTCCGCTGGTCAGCGTGGCGATGTGGCGCAACGCCCCGTCCGGGTCCCCGTAGCCGAGTGCTTCGAGGCGGGCCTTCGCCGCGGTGGTGGACAGCCGCGCCTCCGAGTCGGGGAGACGGGCGACGGCCTGCAGCAGCGGCCGGTAGAACAGCTTCTCGTGCAGCCGCCGGACTTCGAGCGCGTGCCGTTTCCAGGTCGTGGTGAACTCCCCCACCGGGTCGGTGGTCATGCCGAGGCCGCGGCCGATGCGGCGCAGGTCGGCCGTGTCCGCGGGCACCACGTGAGTACGGCGCAGGCGATAGAGCTGGATCATGTGCTCGACCTGGCGCAGGAAGGTGTAGGCCTCGGCGAGTGCCTTGGCGTCCTCACGCCCGACGTACCCGCCCCTCGACAGGGCGGCCAGCGCCGAAAGCGTGGCGCGACGGCGAAGCAGCGGATCGGACCGGCCGTGCACGAGCTGGAGCAGCTGCACCGCGAACTCGATGTCGCGCAGTCCACCCGGCCCGAGCTTGATCTGCCGCTGCGCGTCACCGGCGCGGATGTGCGCCTCCACGCGCCGGCGCATCGCCTGCACGTCTTCGACGAAGTTCTCCCTGGTCGCGGCTTGCCAGACGAGCTCGTTCACGGCCTCGACGTACTGCTCACCGAGCTCCAGGTCGCCCGCGACCGGCCGGGCCTTGAGCAGCGCCTGGAACTCCCAGGTCTTCGCCCACCGCCGGTAGTAGGCCAGGTGGCTGTCCAGTGTCCGTACCAGCGGCCCCGACTTGCCCTCGGGCCGCAGGTTGGCGTCCACCTGCCAGAGCGATCCTTCGGACGTGCTGAACGAGCAGGCGCGCATCATGCTCTGGGCCAGCCTCGTGGCGATCTGCAGCGCCTTGGTCTCGTCGACGCCCTCCTTGGGCTCCGCCACGAAGACGACGTCGACGTCGGAGATGTAGTTGAGTTCGCGACCGCCGCATTTACCCATGCCGATGACGGCGAGACGCACGTCGGCGGCGTCGGTGACCTCCGCGCGGGCGATGGCCAGGCCCGCGTCCAGCGCTCCACCGGCGAGGTCGGCCAGTTCGGCGGAGGTCTCCGCGAACGACGACTCCCCCGTGACGTCACGCCCCGCGAGATGGAGCAGCCTGCCTCGGTAGGCCACCCGCAGCGCCTCCAGCGACGGCGTGGCGGCGACCGGCTCCGCCGCCTCCACGTCGGCGGAGACGGCGTGCAGGAGCTCCTGGCGCAGATCGCTGCCGGTCGGCCGTTCCGCGCTCTCCAGCAGCGGCCAGTGCTCGGGGTGCCTGACGACATGGTCGCCGAGTGCGGCGCTCACCCCGAAGACGCCGAGCAGTCTCCTGCGCAGG
>JBIOWF010000299.1:0-11224 GCA_044868295.1 Microtetraspora sp.
ACGTTCACGCCGGTGTCGAAGATCCCCGGAAGCACCGGCCGCAGCGCGATGATCAGCAGGCCGAGCACGATCCCGTAGCCGACTCCCCAGGTGACCATCCGCCGGGTCGCCCGCCGCGTACCCTCCACGTCGCCCGCGCCCAGCGCGCGGCCGGTGATCACCTGTCCGGCGATCGCGATGGCGTCGAGGGCGAAGGCGAGAAACGTCCAGATCCGAGCCGCGATCGTGTGCGCCTCGATCTGGTCGTTGCCCATCCGGGTCGCGAGCGACGTTGCGGTCAGCAGGACCACCTGCAGACATGCCGTGCGGACCACCAGCGCGAACCCGGCGGTGCCGGCGGCCCGGATGCCCGGAAGGTCGGGCCGCAGCCGGGCTCCGTGGCGCCGGGCGCCTCTGATGACCAGCCCGACATAGACGGCCGCCGCCACGACCTGCGCGATGACGGTGCCCCAGGCGGATCCGGCGATTCCCCAGCCGAGCCCCAGGACGAACCAGGCGTTGAGGGCGCCGTTGAGCACGAACGAGCCGCCGGAGACCGCGAGCGGCGTCTTCGTGTCGTGCAGGCCGCGCAGCACGCCGGTGCCGGCCAGGACGAGCAGCATCGCCGGCGTGCCGAACAGGCTGACGCGCAGATACGTGATCGCTTGGGCGGCCAGCTCTCCAGTCGCTCCGAACAAGTGTACGATTTGAGGGGTGAGTGGCCAGCATGCCACGACGATGGCGATTCCCACGACGGCGGCGAGCCACATGCCGTCGACGCCCTGTCGCATCGCCCTGCGGGTGTCGCCCGCGCCGACCTGCCGGGCCACGGCGGCGGTGGTGCCGTACGCGAGGAAGACGCACAGGCCGACCAGTGCCGTCAGGGCCGCGCTCGCCACTCCCAGGGCTCCCAGGGCGGGATCGGGAAGGCGCCCCACGATGACCGAATCCGTCAGCAGGAACAGGGGCTCGGCCACCAGTGCCCCGAACGCCGGAACGGCCAGTCGCAGGATCTCTCTGTCGTCTGTACGGCCGGCGGTTCGGGTAAGTGGCATGCGCCCATTTTGCCGCTTACATGCATGCCGCGGAAGCATGCTGAAAGAGGTTTCGGCGTGTCGGGCGCACTTTCTTTCATCCACAGGCAGTGGATATCGAAATCCCTGGTCAGCCGGGCTTTTTCGTCGAGGCGGCAGGTTTATCCACAAGATGTTCCCCAGGCTGCCCACACCTTGAGGGGGTGGACTGCACATCTTGTCCACAGGGTTGTCGACAGGCTGGGTTGCCGGTGGGCCTCCAGGCCCGCGAAACTGTCGGACCGGACCGCTAAAAGTGGGGATGGTGGGGCCGGCGTGTAGGGGGGTGTGAAGGTGAGCGTCATTGATTTCCCGGGAGGGTCCGGGGGCTCCGACTCGTCGTTCGAGCGGACTCCGCCGAACAACATCGAGGCGGAGCAGTCGGTCCTGGGTGGCATGCTGCTGTCCAAGGACGCCATCGCCGACGTGGTCGAGGTGCTGCGTTCCGACGACTTCTATCGCCCTGCCCACCAGATCATCTACGAAATCATCACCGACCTCTACGGCCGAGGCGAGCCCGCCGACTCCGTCACCGTCTTCGACGAGTTGCAAAAGCGCGGCGAGGTCGCCCGGGTGGGCGGTGGCGCCTATGTCCACACACTGACCGCGGTCGTCCCCACCGCCGCGAACGCGGGCTACTACGCCAAGATCGTCCGTGAGCAGGCCGTCCTGCGGCGATTGATCGAGGCCGGCACCCGCATCGTCTCGTACGGCTACGGCGGGCAGAGCGAGGAGGTCGACGACCTGGTCGACCGCGCGCAGGCCGAGATCTACAAGGTCACCGAGCGCCGGACCTCCGAGGACTACCTTCCCCTCGCCGAGATCATGCCCGGGGCGCTCGACGAGATCGAGGCGATCGGCAGCCGGGGCGGCCAGATGGTCGGCGTCCCAACCGGCTTCCAGGACCTCGACGCCCTGACGAACGGCCTCCACCCCGGCCAAATGATCGTAGTTGCTGCAAGACCGGCAATTGGCAAAAGCACCCTTGGTCTAGATTTCGCCCGTTCTGCGGCGATCAAGCATGGGATGACCACGGTCATCTTCTCACTGGAAATGTCACGTAATGAGATCACGATGCGTCTGCTGTCCGCAGAGGCGCGGGTCGCACTCCACACGATGCGGTCGGGTCTGATGAGCGACGACGACTGGACCCGGATGGCCCGCCGGATGGGCGAGGTGGCCGAGGCGCCGCTGTTCATCGATGACTCGCCCAACATGTCGATGATGGAGATCAGGGCCAAATGCCGTCGTCTCAAGCAGCGCAACGACCTGCGATTCGTGATCGTCGACTATCTCCAGCTGATGAGTTCGCCCAAGAAGACCGAAAGCCGCCAGCAGGAGGTCTCCGAGCTCTCACGTGCCCTCAAGCTGCTGGCCAAGGAACTCGAAGTCCCCGTCATCGCCATCTCCCAGCTCAACCGTGGCCCTGAGCAGCGAACGGACAAACGCCCTGCGGTCTCCGACCTCCGCGAATCTGGGTCAATTGAGCAGGATGCGGACATGGTCATTCTGCTCCACCGGGAAGACGCATATGAGCGTGAATCGCCCCGGGCCGGAGAGGCCGACCTGATCGTCGCCAAGCACCGTAACGGCCCGACGGCCACCGTGACCGTCGCCTTCCAGGGCCACTACAGCCGCTTCGTCGACATGGCTCCGCACTAGAGAGCTTTCGAAGGTCATGCGGCATCGCGAAGATGGGCGGTAGCGGTCGGGGATCACGAGGGCTCATACCGCCCGGTGGTACTGAACGGGCCAGCGGGTTTCGGCCCCGAGCTCACGGGCGGCCAGATTCGGCCAGTACGGGTTGCGTAGCAGCTCCCGGCCGAGAAGCACCGCGTCGGCCTGTCCCGACGAGATGATGTCCGCTGCCTGCTGCGGCCGGGTGATCTCGCCGACGGTGCTGACGGCCAGGTCGGTCTCGGCCTTCACGCGTGCCGCGAAGGGCACCTGATAGCCGGGCCCCGTAAGGATGCGAGCCTTGGCCGCGTTACCGCCTGTGGAGGTGTCAAGCAGGTCGACACCATGGGCGAGCAGCTCCTTGGCCAGCCGTACAGTGTCGTCCAAGGTCCAACCCTCTCGACCGTCCTCGGGGTTCTCCGACAGCCAGTCGGTGGCCGAGATGCGGAAGAAGACCGGCAACCGGTCGGGCCACACCGCGCGGACCGCGTCCACGACTTCCAGCGCGAACCTGACGCGGTTCTCGTAGCAGCCGCCGTAGCCGTCGGTTCGGCGGTTGCTGTAGGGGGACAGGAATTCGTTGATCAGGTAGCCGTGCGCACCGTGGATCTCCACCACCTCGAACCCCGCGGCCAGGGCTCGCCGGGCGGCGGCGGCGAAGTCGTCCACGATCCGGTGGATGTCGTCGACGCTCAACTCGGACGGGGTCGGGTGGCCGTCGGCGAAGGGGAGCGGGCTGGGCGCGACCGGCCGCCACCCGCCCTGGTCGGGGCCGAGTGGCGCGCCGCCGCGCCACGGGCGGTCGGTGGAGGCCTTGCGTCCCGCGTGGGTGAGCTGGATGCCGGGAACGGTGCCATGTTCCCGGAGGAAGCGGGTGATGCGGGTGAACGACTGCTGCTGGCGGTCGTTCCAGAGCCCCAGATCGGCCGGGCTGATGCGACCCTCGGGTGACACGGCGGTGGCTTCCGTCAGGATGAGGCCCGCTCCGCCCGCCGCCCGAGTGGACAGGTGCGAGAAGTGCCAGTCGGTGGGGACGCCCTGCTCCGGCCCCTCCACGGCCGCGGAGTACTGGCACATCGGAGCCATCCAGACCCGGTTGGGGATGGTGAGATTCCTCAGGGTCAAAGGCTCGAACAACACGCTCACCACTGTGCTCCTTCATCTGGGGATCGCGAAGATCACGCTAGTACGACATTCATCGTACTACGATGAATGTCGTACTACGACCCTTCTCATACAATTGAGGGGATCGACGGGAGGGAATCGCCGTGTCCACCGAATCCGCCAGGGAGCTCGCTCATCCCGAGCGCGAGGAGATCCGCCTGGAGTCGGTGTTACACGCGCTGTCCGACCCGATGCGCCTCCAGGTGGTTCAGTTCCTCGCCGGGCTGGGCCAAGGGGAGGAGGCGCCCTGTTCGGTGGTCGAGTTGACGGTCAGCAAGTCGACCACGACTCACCACTTCCGGGTGCTGCGCGAAGCCGGTGTGATCAGTCAGGTCTACCGGGGTACGGCGAAGATGAACACGCTGCGTCGCCAGGACCTCGACGATCTGTTTCCCGGCCTGCTCGACACCGTGCTCGGCGCCGACGCGGCACAGCGGCGACGCGCCGGCTGACTCCCTGGGGTTGCCTTCTGGTCAGCGGCACTGCGCGAGCATGGCGGCCTTGTCGGCCTTTGTGACTGGAAGGTCATACTTCAGGGCGACCTGGGTGAAGCGGACGACATAGGCACACCGGACCTTCCGTACGGGCGGGAGCCATGACGCCGGTCCTGAGCCGCCCTTCTGCTCGTTTATGGGACCGTAGACGGGCAGCAGGTTGAGGGGATCGTTGACGATCCGCACCCGCTTGGCGGCCGTCCATCGGGAGGCGCCCATGCGCCACTCGTAGGACATCGGCACCACGTGATCGACCTGGACCTCGTCAGCGTTCTGCTTGCGCCACTCGATCATTCTTCCGGTGTAAGGGTCCTGGAGGTTCATCGCGATGACGACGCAGTCCGACCCCGGGCGATATTTCAGGTTCTCCCCGTCCCGGGCGAGCAGGTCGTTCCGGGTGTCACAGCCGTTGCGGGCGAACGGGATGTCCTTCGCCGTGTCGGCCCAGTTCTCGCCGAAGCGTGTGCGCTCGTAGCCCGTCTTCGGGCCGCTGCCCCTTACTCGCAGCTTTTTGATCAGCTGGACTGCCGCGACCCTGTCGCCGGCGGAGGTGATCGGAGCCAGCCCCGGCCGCGTCCCGGCCGCGTCCCGTCCGCGTCCCGTCCGGGTTGTCCAGTGGGCCGACTCTCGCCCGGGAATCCGTCTGGGCGGCGAGGGAAAAGACCATCACAGCCCCAATACCTAGAGTGACCACCCCACGTGTGCTCAGTGCAGCCTCCAGGCCATCTACTCCTGATGGTCGTTTAGCAGATTCCCGGAAATATCGCGGTTGACAGCGCTCTGTCTCGCTGGCCGTACGGTGAGAGCCGGTGCGGGCCGGCCCATCCGCTCACGATTTCGCGGTCATGACCCGTTCTGCCTGAACGGGATCCGCGCGTGGTCTGTGTGCGGGCCTGTTTGAGCGGACCCGCGTGTGATCTGTTCGCCGACCTGCCTGGACAGGACTGGAGCCTGATCTGTCGGTGCCGACCGGTATACCTTCGAACGGAAGGCGTACGAGGAGGTCTCAGGGTGAAGTTCCAGGTGAACCGCGATGTTCTCGCTGAGGCAGTGGCGTGGACGGCCCGGCTGCTGCCTGCCAGACCTGCCGTCCCCGTGCTGGCCGGCCTCCTGATCGAGGCGGCGGAAGACGTTTACGTCTCCGCGTTCGACTACGACGTGTCGGCGCGGGCCGCGATCGAGGCCGACGTGGCCGAGCCCGGCCGGGTGCTGATCCCCGGCAGGGTGCTCGCCGAGATCACACGAAACCTTCCGAACCAGCCGGTGGAGATCGTCACCAGCGGCTCCGAGGCCGTGCTGAGCTGCGGCAGCGCAGAGTTCGGCCTGCTCGCGATGCCCGCTGAGGACTTTCCCACCCTTCCGGCGATGCCGCCCAAGGTCGGCGCCGTGGGCGGGGGGATCCTCGCCACCGCGGTCGGCCAGGTGGCCGTCGCCGCCAGCCGCGACGACACGCTGCCCATGCTCACCGGGGTGCGGATCGACATCGACGGAGCCGACGTCTCAATGGCCGCGACCGACCGCTACCGGATCGCGGCGAGGGAATTCCTTTGGCACCCGGAGCGCGCCGCCGAGCGGCGCGCCGTGGTGGTGCCCGCGAAGGTGCTGGCCGAGGTGGTTCGCACGGTGCGGGGCGGCGAAGTGTCGATCGGGCTGGACGAGCGCGTGGCCGGCTTCGAGAGCATGGGCCGTACGACCACGGTCCGGCTCTTGGACGACCAGTTCATCGACTACCGCTCCCGGCTCTCGAACGACTGGACGATCCACGCCGACATGCGGGTGGCGCCCCTTGTCGAGGCCATCAAGCGCGTGGCTCTGGTCGCTGAGCGGAACACGGCGATCCGGCTGTCCTTCTCGGACGGTCAGGTGTTGATCCAGGCCGGCGGTGGGGAGATCGGCCGCGGCGCCGAGGTCGTCGAGGCCGATCTCCACGGGGAGGACATTCAGATCGCCTTCCAGCCCCAGTTCCTGCTCGACGGCTTGACGGGAGTCGAGACGGAGCATGTCCGCATCAACATGGACTCGCCCACTCGCCCCGCCCTGATCGCGAACGAGGGGGACGACCCCGACTTCCGCTACCTGGTGATGTCCCTCCGGCTGAGCTGACACGCGAGCCGAGAGCCGCAGGTCTTCCCGCCTACTCACGACGGCAAGACCTGCGGGATCAGCCGGCCAGGTCCTGGGATTCGGTGAGGGCGATCAGGATGTGCTCCATACACGCGTGCCCCGCCCGCTCGGCGGCGGTGGCGTCGCCGACGGCGATGGCTCGAACGATCGCGTCGTGCGGGATGTAGTTCTGCTCCAGGGAGCCGCCCGCGGCCGCGATGCTCGTGCGTAGCGCCGCGGAGAAGTCCGCGTACAGCTCGATCAGCACCCGGTTGTGGGTCGCTTCCACAACCGCGATGTGGAAGGCGAGGTCGGATTCGACGAACGCCTCC
Organism: Microtetraspora sp.; assembly: GCA_044868295.1. GTDB lineage: Bacteria > Actinomycetota > Actinomycetes > Streptosporangiales > Streptosporangiaceae > JBIOWF01. Next base: position 6,823 of record JBIOWF010000299.1, read on the forward strand.
GGGTCCCCGGCCGCCCAGGCCTGCTCTCGCTCGGCGAGCACCGCCTCGATCGCGACGATGTCCGCGGCCGTTCGCCTGGTCGCGGCGAGCCGGGCCGCCTCGACTTCGAGCGCTCGACGAACCTCCAGGATCTCCAGCTGCTCGGCGGTGCGCAGCCGCCTCGCCATGGCGCCCGAGAGCTCGCTCGTGGCCCGAACGTAGGTCCCGTCGCCTTGGCGGCACTCAAGCAGGCCCGCGTGGGTCAGCGCCCGCACCGCCTCGCGCACCGTGTTACGGCCGACTCCGAGGTGCTCCGCGAGCACCGTCTCGGTCGGAATCTTGACATGCATCTTCCATGTGCCAGAGGTGATCTGCTCTTTCAGCTGGTCGATCACCTGGTCCACGAGAGACGCCCGCTGCGCGGTACGCAGGCTCACAGTCCGCCTCCTCCGGGGAAACCATTCATCCCATGAATCAATGATTGGTCGACCCTAATTATTCCAGAGCTCCGGGAACAAGTCCGGAGCTCCAGGAGGCTATCGGGTGAGCACCGCCGAGGCGGTGGAGCCCGGCATGTTCACATGGATCCCGACGGCTTCGAGAGCCCTACGATACGCCTTCGCCTGTTCCTCGGGTGACCCGGCCTGCCCCCAGAGGTCGCCGAGCTCTCGCCAGGCCCGGCCGGTGTCCCTGTCGGGCCCCGCCGGCTTGGTGGCGAGCAGTTCCTCCGCCCTGCGCAGAGTGGGGGTGGCGTCTTCGGAGCGTGCCAAAGCGATTTCAGCAAGAACCAGGTGTGCCGTGGCGGCCGTCGTGCCGCGGGCGCCGAGCAGCAGATCAAGTGCCTGCCCCGCCAGATCGGCAGCGGATTCCGTGTCGCCGGTGCGTAGACGCACATGAGACAGCACGACCAGGCTCCTGGCGTGCTCCAGCCGCTCGGTCGGAAAACCAGCGAAAACCGACGTCGCGGAGCTGGCGAGCTCGTTGGCTCGGTCCAAATCGGCGCCTTCCGGATCCGCGACCGTGAGCCGCGCCCAGTGCATCGCGATCCGAGCGAACCGGATCGCCATCCGGGCGGGCCGCCCGGTCGCTATGGCGTCCTCCGCCAACTGCACGGCAAGGGCCGAGTCCTCACCCTCCGCCGCGGTCACACTGGCCTGCCACAGAGCGAGAACATCGTTGCTGTGGTCGGTGACCTTGGGGATGCCGCTCGTGGAGAGCACGCGCTCCACGTAGGGAAGGCCCGTCTCCGTCTCGACCAGCGCCGCCGCCAGGTCGATGGCTACCTCGCCGTGGTTGATCCCTAGGCGGTCGACCTGGGCCAGCGCGTACGCCCCGAGATCCCGTGCGCGCAGCGTGTCGCCGGCCCGGTGGTAGCAGCGGCAGAGCGCGACGGCGAGCGGAAGGTCGGCAAGACGCTCCGGGTGTGCCGCGGCCTCGCGGCGGAGCCGCTCGTAGCTCTCGACCGCGCGTGGCGTGCGGCCCTGCACCTCCAAGGCGCGGGCCCGGCCGAGTCGCGCGTGCGCGGCCAGCATGGCGTTGTCCTCGCCGGCCGCCTTGACGATCTCACTGAAACGGTCGGCGGCCACGGCCGGGTCTCCGTGGTAGAGCTCCAGCTCCGCGTGACGCAGGCCGAGCTCGGTGTCGATGCGCTGGCGGGGCTCGATCCCGTGAAGGAGGAACTCGGTGGTGCAACCGAGTCGCTCAGCGAGCAGGCGCGCGACGACTGGCGTCGGCGTCCGTTTTCCGGACTCGATGAGCGAGACGTAACTGTCGGAAAGGTCGGGTCCGGCCAACTGGGCCTGAGACATGCGTCTGCTCAACCGCAATCCGCGGACGCGGTCACCGATGGTTCCCTGACTCGGCATGTGATCTCTCAGGGCGGGGAAGTGGTCAATGGTCCCGCTATGATGGCACGAAGGCACCGAATCGTGTAACCCTCCGTCAAGAATCACGACGGTGTAGGTTCGATCACGGCCCCGAAATTCCAGACAACTCGGGCGGCTAGTCGTCCCCGTCGTCCTTGCTCGGGAAAATCATCTGACAGACTTCCAGGTAAAGCGTCTCAGGATATGGGATGTAAGGAACCGACCGCAATGCCTGATCTTGGCCGGCCGATTCCATTACGAACTCACCGTAACCCAGCATTCGGCCAAGAAGCGACCGCTGGAAGCTCATATCCGTCACTTTGCTCAGGGGCATCATCGCGACCCTGCGGGTGATCAGCCCGGTGGTGAGGAGCATGCGCTGGGAGGTGACGACGAAGTAGTCGACCGACCACTCGGCCACCTTCCAGACGAAGCGGATCAGGAGCAGCAGCCAGGCCCACCAGATGATGACGAGGGCCTCGCTGCCGGCGCCCGAACTCAGCCATTTGCTGAGCAGGCCGGCGAGAATGAGTCCACCGAAGATTTCGGCGACCGGCCTGAGAAGCACGGCGGGATGGCGCCGCACCATGATGACTTGATGCTCGTGGGGGAGTAGGTAGCGGTTGACCGACGACGGGGCTGAGTCCCCGTGGGTCACAAGTCTCATGTCAGACGCGCGAAGAACTGGGAGACCGAGGTGGCCGCGCTCACCACGCCGGTCATGGCACCGCGAACGGTGTCGGCCGCGTCAGCGGGCCTCGACAACAGGTAGAAACCGACGAGACCTATGGCCGACCACTTGAGAATCTTCTTGACCTGCACTGCCGTCTCCACTCCCATGACGTATAGATTACCCGGGCACCCAGTTCGGTAAAGCTGTAAAGGCCGGAACATCCGGCCCCGATATGGACCTCTTTCATCCCCGCTCCGCGGCGGCCGTCGCAAGGACTCGAAGGTGCTTGCGCGCGATCCGTTCCACCAGCTCGGGATGTGCGTGGCCGGTCACCTCCACGGCTCCGTGGTGGGCGGCCTCGATACAACGCGTGACGGTCGCCGGGGGGTGAACCCCCGCGAACTCGTCCGTGAGCGCGGCATGGACATGCTCGTAGCGTCCATTGCCCGGAAGCTGACTCATGGCTCTCCCAGATGCGCGTCCCCGTTCGCGAAGAACACAAAGAGACGTATCGATTACTCTACGTACCCGGGTGAGCGCAGGTTGTAACTACGGCGGGAAACCTGTGAGAGTCCAGGCCGTACCGTGGGGAAATTCAGACGACCCCGTAGAGCCGGTCCCCGGCGTCGCCGAGGCCCGGCATGATGTAGCCCTGCTCGTTGAGCCGCTCGTCGAGCCCCGCCGTGACGACCCGGATGGGCTTGCCCGAGCCCTTGAACAGCTCGTCCAGATGCGCGATGCCCTCAGGGGCCGCCAGCAGGCAGATCGCGGTGACGTTCATCGCGCCCCGGTCGAAGAGGAACTGGATCGCCGCGCCGAGCGTGCCCCCCGTCGCCAGCATCGGGTCGAGCACGTAGCACTGGCGCCCGGAAAGATCCTCCGGCAGGCGCGTGGCATAGGTCTGGGCCTTCAGTGTCGACTCGTCGCGGAGCATGCCGAGGAAGCCGACCTCCGCGGTCGGCAACAGGCGGGTCATGCCGTCGAGCATCCCAAGGCCGGCCCGCAGGATGGGCACCACCAGGGGAAACGGGCGCGCCAGCCGTACACCGTGTGCCGGAGCCAGGGGAGTCTGCACCGTCACGTCGTTGATGAGGACATCCCGCGTCGCCTCGTACGCGAGGAGCGTCACCAGTTCGTCGGCCAGGCGGCGGAACGTCGGCGAGTCGGTGCGGACGTCACGCAGCGTCGTCAGCTTGTGCGCGACAAGGGGATGATCAACGACGAGGGTGTCCATGGCTACACAAGTTACCTTCCCAAGGGGTGACGATCGACGCCGCATGCCTTGTTTGATCACAATTTGGCCTGAGGACCATACGGCGAGATCCTGAGTCTGGGACGATTACCTGACGTGAGGACCGCGTCGGTGGGGATGACGATGACAGACGTAGACGCGCTTGACTTCGCCATCGTGGTCTATCGCGAGGATGACCACTGGGAAGCCGAGATGCTTCCGGCCGTGCTCATCTCGGACCTCCGCGGGCTGATCCACGCCCTCCGGCAGACACCGAGCATGGGCACCACGATTGGCCTGGTCGCCGTTGGGGATGACTTCTTCGTGGCGCTTAGGGTCTTCGGTGAACGCGTGAGCGTTTTCCTGTCCGACATCACGGCGTCCTGGGACTGGCCGCTCGCACAGCAGATCCTCGAATACCTCGACGTTCCCGTCCCCGAGGAGGAGGAGTTGGACAGCGTTCTTCCCGCCGGAGACCTGTCGATCTTCACGGACCTCGGGCTGGACGAGATGGAGCTCGGGGCACTGTCCGGGGACCTCGACCTGCTGCCTGATGAGGTGCTGTCCAGCATCGCCGCGCGGCTGGGCTTCTCCCAGCCGTTTGAACGCGCCGTCGACGCCGCTCTCGGCTGACCTCGGGATCCCGCCATGCCC
>JBIOWF010000300.1:0-6902 GCA_044868295.1 Microtetraspora sp.
TCGGCCGCCGAGCCGACAGGAGGACCGGCGCTCGGCTCCCCGCCGCTAAGCGATCAGGCTTCATGAGGCCTCGACCGTAACTCCCGAGACCTGAGCCCCGTACGGCTGACGCGACAGCCGTACGGGGCTCATCATCATCATCATCATTGTTGTCGCCGCGCCGTGCCCTCCGGCCTGCAGCCGCGCTGCTTCCGACCGTCGCCAAGCATGCCGGTCGCTGAGGCGCCGCACGTGCGAAATCGACGAATTCGGAGAAATGCAATCTTTATCAATCGGTATTCGTTAGTTAATCATAATATGTTATGATTGATAAAATCGGGCCAATTGTGAAATAGCATTACCGGCGTATCCCCAAATGAAAGGGAGCTCGCCTGTGTGCTACGACGCCGATGCTGTTCCTCCTGTCCATGGCCCGCCCCTCATGGCGGCCAAGTCGTCATCCGTGGTCCTGACCTCCACGGATGGCGCCCGCTTCGCGGGCTTCCTGGCTCAGCCGGAGCACTCGCGTGACGTGGGTGTGGTCGTTCTTCCCGACAATCGGGGACTCTCCGGGTTCTATGAACGGTTCGCCGTACGGCTCGCCGAGCAGGGATATCCCACTCTCGCGATCGACTATTTCGGACGCACCGCCGGAACGGACATTCGGGCCCGCGCTGATTTCCCATTCATGGAACACCTCGGCAGGCTCACCAAGGACGGCCTGCACGGCGATATCGGCACGGCCGCCGATCATCTGCGCGGACCTGAGGGACGTCCGGTGGTATCGCTGGGTTTCTGCATGGGTGGCAGGCTGGCCTTCATCTCGGCCCTGCCCAAGTTCGGTCTCGCCGGAGCGATCGGCCTGTACGGGTATCCCGACCCGATCAACGGAGCGCCGGGACCGACACAATTGGCCGCGGAGCTGACCGGCCCGATCCTGGCGATGTTCGGGGGAGCGGACGAACACATCCCGGCCGAGGTCGTCGAGTCCTTCGGCGGCGCGCTCGCCTCCCACGAGGTCGAGCACGAGATCATCACCTATCCCGGCGCGCCCCACGGCTTCTTCGAGCTGGGCAGGCCCGAGCTCGCCGACACGTCGGCGGACGCCTGGTCACGAATACTGGCGTCCTCGCCGAACGTCAGGCCTGAACAAGGTGATAGCCCGAGGCGACCTGACCTCGCCTCGGGCTACCACGTGCAAGAGTACGGCCTCATCGCCGCCACCGGAAATTCTCTTTACCTTCTTGAAGGTCGGCAGGTGAGAACTCCGGTGGTGGGTGGCCGTCCGGTTGTGGGGGTGGGGATGGAAGCCCTGTGCGGTCGTCCAGGCGCGGGGCGGGAAACTCGGGTGCGGGGTGTCCTACGGGGGCGGTAGCGTGCCGGCATGCGATTGAACGTCTCTCCTCCGCCTGCCCGATAGCGGGCGGGCTTCTCTTATGAACCGGGTCTGAACGGCCCGGTCGGTGGTTGCCGCCCGCATTCAGCGGACCGTGCCGACCACTCCATGAGAGACGTCAATGACGCATGTTCACGCCCTGTCCGTACGGCGGGGCCTCATCTTCGTGTCCGTAGCGGCGATCGCCTGGGGGACCAGCGGCGTCGCGGGGGCCTTCCTGCAAGACACCGGAGAGCTCAGCCCGGTGACGGTTTCCTTCTGGCGGTTCGCCCTCGGTGGCGTTCTGCTGTTCACGGCCCGGCGGCTGGGCGGCCTGCCCACGGACCGGCCGCACTGGGGGACGGTCGCCATCGTCGGCCCGGCGATGGCGGTGTGCCAGGCCGCGTACTTCGCGGCGATCGCGGAGGCCGGCGTGGCCGTGGCCACGTTGATCACGATGGGCACGGTTCCGGTGCTCGTCGCGCTCGGCGGCCGGTTGTTCCTGCGCGAGCCGCTGAGCCGGGCCGCGCTGCAGAGCGTGGGGCTGGCTCTCGTCGGCCTGGCCCTGCTGCTCGGCGGGCGGGGAGAGCTCACCCCAGTGGGCGCCGGCTATGCCGTCCTGTCGGCGGCCGCGTATTCGGGTGTGACCCTGGTCGCCAGGCGACCGCACGACGGGCGGAGGTCTGACGACGACGCGACTGTCTGGGCGTTCGCCGTCGGCGCGCTCTGCCTGTTGCCCGTGGCCGTGTCGGACAACCTCCTGCCCCAGGCCGGTGACCTGTGGGCGACCGGGGCTCTGCTCGTGTATCTGGGCGCGGTGCCGACGGCGCTCGCCTACGGGCTGTTCTTCGCGGGCCTGAGATCGGTGCGGGGCACCACCGCGGCCGTGATCGCCCTGCTGGAGCCACTGGTCGCGGCGGTAGTCGGGGTCGCCCTGCTGGGCGAGCACCTCGCCGGACCGCAGGTCGTGGGCGGCGCCGTGCTGATGGGCGCCGTCCTGCTGCTGGCCCGTGCCGAGCTCGCGGCCCGCTCCGCCGGCCGTAGCTGACACGGATTGTCCAGCCGGCCGTACCTGACACAGGTTCTCCCGGTCAGGCTGTGCCTAGCAGGGGTTCGTCTGCCGGGCCGTGCCTGGCACGGTTCGTCCGGCTGGCCGTGCCTGACACGGGGTCGCCTGGCCGGCCGTAGCTGGCAGGGGTTTGTCCGGCTCAGCCGTACCTGAACAGGGGTGCGGCCCCGGCCGCGGTCCCTCAGGCGGGATGGGAGAGGGACGGCGGCCGGGGAGTCCTTCCAAGGGCCCACACCGATCAGGTTCACGACCTGGTGACGCGATGGGGCAGCCGGGCGGGAGGCTAGGAGTGGCTGGCGTTGCGGATGCGGCGCAGGGTGTGGAGCGCGTCGCTGCCGCCGCGTCCGAAGTGGTCGTGCAGTTCGGTGTAGACCGCGTACAGCCGGTCGTAGGCGGCGGCGCGGTCCTCGTCGGGCACGTACACGCTGCGATGGATCTTGCCCATGGCGTCGGAGGCGGAACGGACGTCGGGGTAGGCGCCCGCCGCGACCGCCGCGTGGATGGCGGAGCCGAGCGCGGGCCCCTGCTCGGAGCCGATGACGCTGAGCGGGCGCCGGGTGACGTCGGCGTAGATCTGCATGAGGAAGGCGCTCTTGAGCAGACCTCCTGCGACGACCAGCTCCCGAACCGGCACGCCGTTCTTCTCGAAGGACTCGATGATGGTGCGGGTGCCGAACGCGGTCGCCTCAAGCAGCGCCCGGTAGATGTCCTCCGGCTTGGTGGCGAGGGTGGTGCCGACGAGCACGCCGGACAGGTCGTGGTCGACCAGGACCGACCGGTTGCCGCTGTGCCAGTCGAGCGCCACCAGGCCGTGCTGCCCGACGCTCTGCTCGGCGGCCTTGGCCGTGAGCACCTCGTGGGGGTCGCCGTCGCCGTACTCGGGGGGCAGCCCGCATCGGATGAACCAGGCGAAGATGTCGCCGACGCCGCTCTGCCCGGCCTCGTAGCCCCACAGGCCGGGGACCACTCCGTCGCGGACGACGCCGCACATGCCGGGCACCTCGCCGAGCTGGTCGGAGTTCATGATGTGGCACGTGCTGGTGCCCATGACGGCGAGCATCTGGCCGGGCTCCACGGCGCGCGCGGCGACGGCGGTCACATGCGCGTCGACGTTGCCGACGGCGACCGCGATCCCCTCCGGGAGCCCGGTGAGCCGGGCCGCCTCGGCGGTCAGGACGCCGGCCTTCTCGCCCATCGCCCGCATGGGGTGTTCCAGCTTTTCGGTGAAGTCGGCGAAGCCGGGATTGAGCGCGGCGAGGTACTCCCGGCTCGGCCAGCGGTCGTCCTGGCGGATGCCCTTGTATCCGGCGGTGCACAGGTTGCGCGTCTCGACGCCGGTGAGCTCCCAGATGATCCAGTCGGCCGCCTCGATCCATCGATCGGCGAGCGCGTAGACCTCGGGATCCTCCTCCAGCACCTGCAGCCCCTTGGCGTACTGCCACTCGCTGGAGATCTTTCCGCCGTAGCGGGCCAGCCAGGACTCACCGAGGTCGGTGGCGACGGCGTTGATGCGGTCCGCCTGCGGCTGGGCGGCGTGGTGCCTCCACAGCTTGGGGTACGCGTGCGGGCGGTCCTTGAGCTCGTCGGTCTCGCACAGGGGGACACCGCCGGCCGTCGTGGGCAGGACGGTGCACGCGGTGAAGTCGGTTCCGATTCCGATCACCTGGGCGGGGGAGACCCCCGCGGCGGCGAGGGCCGCGGGAATCGTCACGGCGAGTACGTCACGCCAGTCCTGGGGGATCTGCAGCGCCCAGTCGGGCCCCAGCCGGCGCCCGCTGCCCGGAAGGCGCTCGTCCACGACGCCGTGCGCGTACTTGTGTACGGCGGAGCCCAGTTCGGTGCCGTCCTTGACGGAAACCACGACGGCACGTCCGGACAGCGTCCCGAAGTCGACACCGACCACAACAGCGTTCATGAAGATCCTTGCAACGGAGGCGTTAACGTCAGGGGCCGATTGTTAGCGCTATCACGAGGCGCGTCAAGTCTGCGAGACGGTAACGATACGGCTTCATCAGCAAAGACCTCCTTCGCTTGGCCTGTGACCGAACGGTAACAAGTGGAGCCTTGACACATTGAAGTGTTATCGCAAACACTCAGGAAACCTCAGCGAAACACGAGCTAGGACGGCCGATGACGACTCTCCACCCAGCCGACACTCCGGCCGAGCGCCCCCGGGCCGCGGTCATGGAGGATGTCGCGATGCTGGCCGGAGTGTCGGCGATGACGGTCTCGCGCGTCCTCAACGCGCCGGACAAGGTGCGGCCCGAAACCCGGGCCCGCGTCCTGGCCGCCGTGCAGGAGCTGGGCTACCGGCCCAACTCCGCCGCCCGTTCCCTGGTGACAGGCAAGACCGGCGTGCTGGGCGTGGTCAGCTTCGACACCACCCTGTACGGCCCGGCGTCCACTCTCTACGCCATCGAGCAGGCGGCCAGGGTGAACGACTATCTGGTCAGCATCGCGAGCCTGGCCGCGCTGAACCGCAGATCCATCGCGGAAGGCGTCGACCGGCTGCGCTCGCAGTCGGTCGACGGCATCATCATCATCGCTCCGCACGAGTCGGCGGCCGAGGGCCTGCGGCACCTGCCGCCGGACCTACCGGTCGTGGACGTCGGCGGCGGCAAGGGCATCCCCGTTCCCGTGGCCGCGGTGGACCAGGTCGCCGGGGCCGCTCGGGCGACCCGCCACCTGCTCAGCCTCGGACATCCGACGGTCTGGCACCTGTCCGGGCCGCCCAACTGGATCGACGCCAACGGCCGGGTGAAGGGCTGGCGGTCGGCGCTGCAGTCGGAGGGCCGGGACGTTCCCGAGCCGCTGATCGGTGATTGGAGTGCGCATTCGGGCTACGAGCATGGCCGGCGTCTGGCCCGGGACGCGGAGGTAACCGCGATCTTCGTCGCGAACGACCACATGGCCATGGGCCTGCTTCGCGCGCTGCGTGAGGCGGGCAGACGGGTCCCGGAGGACGTCAGCGTCGTCGGCTTCGACGACGTGCCGGAAGCGGCGTACTTCTGGCCTCCACTGACGACCGTCAGACAGAACTTCGGCGAGGTGGGCAGGCACGCCTTTCAACTGCTCCTCGACCGGATTGCCGGAATCGAAGGTGATTTCCGACGAAAAGTGGAGCCTGAGCTCGTCCTGCGAGAGAGCACAGACTCCAGGCGCGTCCGGTGACGAGCCGTGACCAGCGATCTCAGAAGTCGGCATGAGATCGCCCGACAACACAGCGATCTCAGAAGTCGGCATGAGATCGCCCGACAACGCAGAAAAGGCGCGCCCCGCCGGCTTAGGCCCCGGCGGGACGCGTGGCACAACCTAACCTTCAAGAGGAGATCTTCGCATGCGTAGATGGATGAGCGCACTCCTGGCCGCGGGAGTCATGCTCCTGGCCGGTGCCTGTGGCGGTGGCGGCGGTGACACGACCGCGGCGTCGAGCGGTGGTGGCAGTGGCGGTGACAAGGGCACCGTGGGCATCGCCATGCCGACCAAGTCGTCCGAGCGCTGGGTCAAGGACGGCGACAACATGGTCCAGCAGTTCAAGGCCATGGGGTACGACACCAACCTGCAGTACGCCGAGGACGTGGTGGAGACCCAGGTCTCCCAGATCGAGAACATGATCACCAAGGGCGTGAAGGCCCTCGTCGTCGCGGCCGTCGACGGCGCCGCCCTGACGGACGTGCTGCAGCAGGCGGCCGACCAGAAGATCCCCGTCATCGCCTACGACCGGCTCCTGATGAAGACCCCGAACGTGGACTACTACGCCACCTTCGACAACTTCCAGGTCGGCGTCCAGCAGGCGGGCTACATCGAGCAGAAGCTGGGCCTGAAGGACGGCAAGGGCCCCTTCAACGTCGAGCTGTTCGCCGGTTCGCCCGACGACAACAACACGGTCTTCTTCTTCAACGGCGCCATGTCGGTGCTCCAGCCGTACATCGACTCGGGCAAGCTGGTCGTGCAGAGCGGCCAGACCAAGCTGGACCAGGTCGCGACCCTTCGCTGGGACGGGGCCACCGCGCAGGCCCGCATGGAGAACCTGCTCAGCGCCAAGTACACGTCCGCGAAGGTCGACGCGGTGCTCTCGCCGTACGACGGCATCAGCATCGGCATCATCTCCGCGCTCAAGGGCGTCGGATACGGCTCGGCCGACAAGCCGCTGCCGATCATCACGGGCCAGGACGCCGAGCTCGCCTCGGTGAAGTCGATCATCGCCGGTGAGCAGACCCAGACGGTGTACAAGGACACCCGGGAGCTCGCCAAGGTCGCGACCGCGATGACCGACGCGGTGGTCCAGGGCAAGAAGCCCGAGGTCAACAACACCGACACCTACAACAACGGCGTGAAGACCGTGCCCTCCTACCTGCTCAAGCCGGTCTCCGTCGACAAGGAGAACTACAAGCAGGTCCTGGTGGACGGCGGCTACTACACCGAGGCCCAGCTCAACGGCTGACCGAGCGGGGTGCCCCTCCGTCCTCCCGTGGAGGG
>JBIOWF010000301.1:0-10675 GCA_044868295.1 Microtetraspora sp.
GGTCCGTTCGCCGGGCTGGCTCGAAGAGTGCGATCTTCTGGGACAGGGTCTCCCGCAACTCCCGATCGGAGATCGGCATGACCACAGCCTGGAGGAGTGGGTCGTCGGGTTGCCCGAGAACGATGTCCACGGCACGCTTGACGCGTGCCAGTGTGTCCAAGCCGGCCCAGCCCTCAGGCTCGTCGAGCCTCAGCACGCACAGACCCATGCCGTAGCGGACGATCTCTCTGCCGTCCATGACGTCAAGTCGGCGGGCGCGCTCGAACCGCGCCATGACATGGGCCACAATGGCGGGCTGGAGCTCAAGCTGCCACAGGGAGAGGGTCATCGGCCGGACCGGACCGAGTTCGTCCTCAGTCGTGGACGCCGCGCACACCGCGTCGACGAGCCGGTGCCCGAGCTCGTCCAGGTCGGCGGGGTAGGGCACGGTGATAGTGAGGGTCGCGGGAACCAGCGTCCAGCGGGGATCGTGGGGATCGATCTCAGGAGTCACGTCGCCGAGCTTACGAGGGCTTGGGAGCCCTCAGATGCCCGTGTTCACGGCCGACGCCGAGACCGCCGCTGACCAGCTGCTACTCAACCCGTGGCCTGTTTCTACCGTATTCCGGTGGCACCCCAAAAAGTGCGGCCCCCGGACAACGGCGCCACCCAGCGCCCCGGAGACCGCACCCCGAAAGGAAACACCGCTGCAACGGCGGCATCCACCGGTAAGTATCCCAGCCCCGCCAGGACATGAGCAAACGATCAGCCAGCCGCGAGCCGCAGACCCCTGTTCGAGAACTTGACACGGGCAGGGTTCGCTGTACGGCGCAGCACTTCGAGCGGACGCCCGTCACCGGCGCGGGTCACACGCTGAGCAGTGGCCACCCAACTCCCGGCGCTGAGCTTGAGTCGGCCCGCCTCCTCAGCAGACGCAAGCCGCGCCCCGAACTCCTCGTCGATCCCCGCTGATGCGATGTCGAGCAGCCCTGCTTCGGTGAGCGCCGCGTAGATCCCGCCCTCGACTCGGCCGGCGCGGGCGATGGGGGTGTCGCGGATGAGCGCCTCGGGGTAGATCGCGGTGTCGAGAATGACGGGCTGGTCGCCGATCGTGCCGTATCTGGCTCTGTGCACCACGGCGGCTCCTGGGCTGATCTGCAGGAGCGCGGCGACGTCGGGGAGGGCGGGTTCCTGGGTGACGCCGATCATCAGCATGTCGCCAGTCAATCCGGCTTGCTGGCAGGCGTACTGCCACGGGGGGAGCCCGCTGGACGCGATGTTCAGCGTGAGGTCGACCACGACGACGCGGCGGTCGAGCACGACAAGGCGTCCGCGTTCTGCGGCGCGGCTGACGAAGCCTTCGGCGCGGAGGATGCGGATCGCGAGGGACACGGTGTTGGGGGATACGTCGAACCGTTCGCGCAGCTCGGCTTGGCCGGGGAGTGGGCGTCCGGGCGGGTACTCGCCAGAGATGATCAGTTCGCGGAGCTCGTCCGCGATCTGGCGGTAGCGCACTGGTGCCACGGGTGGGCCCTTTCGACGAGGTGGCCTGCTGTGGGTGATGGTCTCATATGGCGCGGTTGACAGATCGCGTAGCTGCGAGACATCATGCTCATGTCGCGGTCAGTTATAGCTATAACTGAATGTGACGGAGTGAAAAGGACGGGCCTCGTCTGGGCGGCTACCCGGACGAGGCCCTGAACACCGGGACCCTCGCGAAAGGAACAACCCGGATGCCCGCAAGTATCGCACCTCCACGCCCCACGACCGCCGCCCGTCCTCTCACCTGGGCCGAGGCCTGTGCCCTGCCCACCTCCACCCTGGAGACTCTCGTCGCTGGCGAGCGCCGCTGCCAGCAAGACGAGGACCGCTGGTACAACAGCACCATCACGAACCGGGGCGCCCGCGCACTGTGCCGCGGCTGCCCCGTCAGCGTCGCCTGCTTCGAGCTCGCCGTACGAAGCGACGTCGCCCTCCTCGCCGCCAGCAAGAAGCGCATCACCGCGAACACCCGGCTGGACCTGGTGGGCGTGCGCGGCGGCGCCCGCGCGACCGCCCGCCGCCCCCACGTCCTCGCCCGGCTGCGCGCCCTGGGCATGGAGGTGGCGGCCTGATGATCACCAACACGGCCGACACGGATTCCGTCCAGACCACCAACGAGGTCACCTCACCGGCGCGGCACGACCTCTGCTACTGCTGCGGCGGCTCCCGGCAGATGCGGCGCGACGTCCCGTGTGAGGTCTGCTCCGGCTCCGGTCTCTACGCCCGCTGACCCCTCTTCCTGCACTCTCGGGAGAACCCATCATGAACTGGTTCTATCTCAGCACTCTTTCCTGCCTCGGCGCTGGCACGGTCATCGGCGGCATCCGCCGCAAGCAGGACAAGATCCCGGTCGGTCTGCTCGCTGTGATCGCCGCGCTGATGCTGGCCTACGGCAGTCTCGGCCTGGGCGCGTCTTTCATCGGGGCGTGGGCGGCGCAGCTCGGCGACTGGATCGGCTCCGGCACCCGAGGCTCGGGGGTTATCCGCGCCGCTTCCTGGATCGCCGGGGGCGCTCTGGTCGTCGGCATCGCCGCTTGGGCGACCGCCGCTGGTAAGGACATCCTCGCGGACCGCAAACCGGACGAGCCCGCCTTGAGCTTCTGCATGGGCTGGACCATCGCCGTCAGCGTGGTCCTCGGCATGGTGATCGGGACACCCGTCCACGACTTCTTCGCGAAGCTCCCGGCGACGTGGGGCTGACATGGACCGGATCGCCGTAGCCGTCGCCGCCGTGGCGTTCGCCGTCTGGGCGGTCGGCCTGCTCCTCGGCAAGCGCAAGGCGGAGAAAGAGGCCACGAAGGCTACGGAGAAGGAGAAGGTCGGCGCGGGTGCCCGCGCCGGTCACCCCGAGGCCACCGCCGAAGGGGGCGAAACCGAGCCGACCGAGGCCGCCGAGGGGCCGAACGTCGACCCACCAACCGCCTGGGTCGAAGACATCACGGTCCATCGCCCGTGGAGGCCTAACGACTTCGGCCCCGAGCTGCCTGGCGAGCACCGACCCGAACTCGGCCCCGCCCCCGACCCGATCATCACCACACCACCTGGAGATCTGATGAGCATGCTGCGCCGGATTGTCCGGCGAAGGGAGCCGGATGCTGCCGAGGCCGAGCGGCGTTCGGAGGTCGCCGCTCGGTTCAAGAAGCAGCGCCCGGTCACCGCCCAGCCCCCTGCCGCGCCGCTGGTCAAGGTCGACGTGCCGATTCCGGACGCCCGGCCTCGGACAGGCCTCCCGCCAGGGCAGGCGACCAAGGCGGCCGTCAAGGTGATCAAGGAGTTCGTGGAGGAGCTGGAGCTTCCGACGCACCTGATCATTCCGCAGGCCACACAGATGCGGGCGATCGTCAGTTTCGTCTGCGAGGGCCTCGTGCGGCTGGTCCGCCTCCCAGATGGCAAGGACATCCGCACCCCGATCGCCAAGGTCTACGCCTACGCCAAGGTCGCCTCTGCCCTCGCCAGCGGACTGCGGCTTCTGCACGGCCACCTCGTCGACCGACGTCACGACCCCAAGGTTGTCGAGGCAGTCGCGGACGCCGCCGCAGCGATGCGGCAGGCCGCCGAGCGGGTCCAGAACGCTGCCGACACCACCGCCAAGCGCTACCGGGGCACCGCCTCCGACCAGGCGCGCGGCGTGCGCCTTCCCGACTTCCGCGACTCCTGATCTTGCTTGGAAGGAGATCCTCCCGTGCTCACCGAGGCGACCACCACCTCTCCCAAGTCGGCCGAGGCCGAGTCAACGGCTGACGAGTCGAGGTACACGTGGGTAGCCCCTGCCTTCATCAGCGTGCCGTACGAGGCCGTCCGGTGGCTGGTGACCCGCGCCTGGCAGCACCGGATCATGCTGTCCCCGACGTACGCCACCCTCCTTCTGAAGGCCCTGGCCGCGCAGGGCTGGCCCACGTGGTCCCTGCTGTTCGGCGGCATCGCCTGCCTGGCTGTGCTTTACGTCGTCGGCCGGATCCGGGAGACCCGCTTCGGTTGGTCAGCGTTCCTGATGGGCACGACGGCGGCCGGGACCGCCTGGCTGACCGCAGCATCGCAGCTCGGCGTGCTGAACCCGTGGGCTCTCGGGAGCTGGGCAATGCTCGCAGGCGGCGCGACGCTCGCCCGGTGGAAGGTGGCCGAACACTACAAGCCGCAACCGCAGGCCCTGGCCGAGCTGCCCTCAGCCGCCAAGCTTGAGCTTCTCCCGGCGCCGCCGCGTCACCCGCTGCAGGACACGATCGACGACATCTGCACGCGGCTGGTCCAACTCCGGGAGAAGATCGGCCTGTCTGAGCTGGAGATCATCGGCCACGAGATCGTGACCGACAATCGGTTCACCGTGATGGTGCGGACCCGCTGCCCGACCAGGTCGGTCGCCGGGGAGCGGGGCGACATCGCCGCGAAGCTGGAGCTGCCGGTCGGCATGCTGCGGCAGGTCACTGGCGTGCCCAACAACTCAGGCGTTCAGGTCTTCCACTTCCAGCTCGGGCAGGTACACGGCGGCGAGCCGATCGAGTGGACCCCGCCGCGCTGGGCCGATGAGGACATCTTCGATCCGAAGAAGGTCGGCGTCCACGAGGACGAGGAAGACGCGTTGATGGTGCTGGCCGAGCCCGACATCGGCGTGCACCACGGCGCGGTGTCCGGCAAGACCGGATACGGCAAGACGATCCACCAGCAGGTCCTCGGCTCAGCCGTGGCCAACTGCCGTAACGCGGTCGTGCTGCTCGGCGACCTGAAGCCGACGCTGGACTTCGCTCCGCTGGCCCCGGTTGTGCCGTGGTACGGCACCACCCCGGAGGAAGTCACGAAGATGCTGGTCGCGCTCGCGCGGCTGTGCGAGCCTGGCCCGTTCAGCCGTGGCCCGCTCAAGCGTCGCGAGGACCTTGTGCTGATGCCTACCGAGGACTCGGTCGCGATCTACATGTTCCTCGACGAGATGCGGATGGTGTTCTCGCGGGAGATGAACCCGCTCTACAAGGTGGCCAACGCCGCGGCGGTGACCATCGCCCTGCTCGGCCGCGCCTTGGGCATCGCCCTGCACGTGTCGGGGCAGAACATGTCCGAACCTGCCATGCCGCAGACGGGCGACCGGTCGGGCACGGAGTTCCGCGCCCAGCTCCACCACCGTCGCGTCTTCCACGAGGACAAGGCCGAGTCGGGCCAGTTCCTCCTGGACGACTACGCGACGCTGGACGTGACCCAGCTCAAGCAGCGCGGCCGGTACTTCCACGCCGCAGGCGACACGCCCAGCCTGCCGATCCTCGGCCACTTCATGCGGGACCGGATGAAGCTGCACGAGTGGGCGCTTCGCCGCGCCGAGGGCATGCAGGGCATCGACGAGCGGACGGCGCGGCTGCTCGGAGAGGACTTCGCGACCGCGCACCAGCGGGTGCCGGCCGAGGTGGCGCCCTGGCTGCCGTCGTCGCGGCCGAGGCGGGTCCGGCCGGTGGTCCACGCAGTTCCGGAGTTGCGGCGCAGGGCGCAGGAGGCAGTGAAGGCGATGGTGCCGCCGAGCCCGGAGGTGCAGATCGCGCAGGACCTGGAGGAGCTGGAGGCCAAGCTCGCCGAGCTGGACGCCCAGACCGCGAACGAGGCCGAGGACGTGCAGGAGACGGCGGACGACTCTCCGGCGCTCGGCCAGGAGCTGGAGCAGTTGGCGCTGGGCCTGGAGACAGGCACCCGCAAGGAGACCGGCGCGAGCCGCGCTGACCTGGAGAAGGCCTCGGGTATGCGCCGGTCGTTCGTGGGTGCTCGGCTGACGGCTTTGGCCGAAGAAGGCGTGGTCTACAGCACGGGCCAGGCGAAAGCGACTCGCTGGTTCGTCTCGAAGGACGTCAGCGGGGCGCGGCTGCGGCGGGCGATCCATGCGGTCGACCGGACGCTGCGGATGATCCAGGTGGGTGACAGCGACGTGGAGTGACCGAGTCGCCGGACCCATTTCAAGATCGACGGTAGATCCGGGCGCTCCGAGCCCTGGCCGCCCCTTAGGAGGGTCCGGAATCTACCGCACGGTAGATCGACGGTAGATCCACGGTAGATCGCCCGAGCCTCACGGTAGATCGCCACGGTAGATCCGATCCCCCTCTTTTGACTACAGAACGTGATGACTGGAGTGAACGTGAAGACCCCCGAAGACATCACCGCCACGCTTCCGCCTGTCCGGGGTTGGCGTGTCCTGGGTGTCCTGGTGATTGCTCTGCTGGGCCTCGGAATCGTGGCCAACGGCGTCGTCGCCTCCTACGAGGCGGTACACGCCTTCGCTGTCCTGCTCGGCATCCCCGCGCCGGAGCGGGTCGCGACCGGGTTCGAGGCGGCGCTGATCGTGATCGTGTCCTGGGACATTGTCCTGTCCTGGCTGGAGCGTCCTGTCCCGCTGCTGCGGTGGATGGCGCGTGTCCTGACTGTCCTGTCCGTTGTGGTGAACGCTGCGGCGGGCTGGCCTGTCCTGCGGGCGATGCTGCTGTACCTGCCCGCGCCGCTGACTGTACTGGCGATCGTGGAGGCGACTCGGCATGTCCTGATGGCCAAGCACCGGGTGGCGAGCCAGAAGCGTGAGCCGATCCCGTTCGCCCGCTGGGTGTTGCATCGCAGCAGCTCACGGCAGTTGCAGAAACTCATGGTCAAGTGGGAGATCACCTCCTACAGGGAGGCGTTGCAAATGCAACAGCGCATCGAGCACGCCAAGAAACTGCTGGAGGTCTCCTTCGGGTCAAGCTGGAGGAGACTGGCTGGCGCGGACCTGGTGTGGATGCTCGACGAGGGCGTGATGCTCGAGACAGCCCTGGAGCGCGTCTACCGCATCGTCGAGTCGCGTGGGGGCGAGACAGGACAGGGCGGCGGCAGCCGTTCGGGGAACCAGGACAAGCCGAAGCCGCGTCGGCAGGACACGGGCCAGGACAAGAAGCGGGACAGGCGTCCGGACACGAGTGGAGACAGCAGCCCACGTTCGGGACAGCGCGAGCCGCGCCAGGACAACGGCCAGGACAAGAGGCAGGACACGGCCGAGCGTGGACAAGAGGGTCGGGAGAAGCTGCCCGCCAACATGTCCGACTCGGCGCTGATCGCCGAATGGAAGGCACGCTGGGTAACTAACCCCGGCCGCCCGACGATCACCGCCACCTATGCGATCGGAACCGACAAGGCCATTCGGCTCATGGCGCAGGCGTGGCCTGAAGAAACCTCCCGCGCCCCGATCGCAGCCGTCAACGGCTCGCACTGAATGGAGCACACAGGTGATCACGATTGGTGGGTACCGGTACGGCGTCGCCCGCTACGTACCGTTCGCCTGGATGGCCGCGCTCCTCGCCGCCGCTGCCCTTAGCAACGCGCTGCCTTGGGCGGCGTCGGTCGGCCCGGCCGCTACCATCTTCGCGGTCGGGATCGTCGTCATCGCCGCCAGGATGATCCGAGGGCAGGAGCCGCCCTGGTTCACGCTCTTCGCCGGGGCCGCCTGGATCGTCCTGGCGTGCTGGTGGGAGCTGAACTGGATCACGGGCGGCGTGCTCCTGGTCGGCGGCCTGGCGTTCGGCTGGTCCTGGCTGTGGCGGGACTGGCCGGCCCGGCAGCCCGTCCCGTACCCGCCTCCTTACCTCTTCGAATCCGACCTCGGCGCGACCGTCTTCCTGCAGCCGCCCCGGCGCCGCCGAGACCCGTGGATGTGGTGGTGCAACGGTTGCCCCACCCAGGCGGTCGGCTCTACCCCTGATGAGGACCTGCGCGATAGTGCCAACGACCACGCGCTGAACTGCCGCGGGGTGCCGCGTCGCGACGGCGTATCTGAAGCTCCTACCGGGAGTTCTGGCACGATCAGCCCAACACAACCGAAGGGACGTGTTGAAAGGGGCGAGCATCAATGACCATGCCCACCTATGACGAAGCGTTCGCAGCAGCTCGTGAAGGTTCGCCGTTCAGCAACTCCGACGAGGGGCTCGGGTGGATGGCCAACTGGTGCGACCGCTGCATCCGCGACAAGTCAGCGCGGACGGGGGAGGGCGGTAGCGGCTGCCCGCTGGTCCTCGTCGCACTGACCGGTCGCACACCGGTGGAGTGGCTGGATCAGACGCGGACCGGACCTGACGGTGCGGTCGTCCCGTACTCGCGGAGCGACCAGTACCACTGCATCATGTTCCGGCCCGAGGACGACCCTGGCCCGGATGAGCCGACGCCGATCCCTGATCCTCCTGGGCAGCTTGGTCTGTTCCCGCGTGAGCCGTACGTGAGACCCGCACGGATGTTCGCAGACCCTAAGCCCATCGAGGTGACCGCGTGATCGTTTGCGCGGTGCGTGCGGTGCGCGCAAATCGGCCTCTACGCGGGGCTGTGCGGACGACTGCTGGGCGTACAGCTTCCGGCGCTACGCGGGGGCCCGGCCGAGGCCGAGTGGGCGCTGTGGGGCCGCATACGATCTCGCTAAGATCGTTTGCGTGCGGGGTCGCTTCTTGCGCGCAAAAGTGGTTGAATCGGTTCCCGGCGGGAGCCCCAAACGACACGCGGAGGCCCTGGAAAATCGGTGTTCCCGTCCGGAAACCGTGTATGGTTCCCGCAGTACCACAACACCAGGCAAAAAAAGTGGTGGTGGCTCGTCCACCTCCGGAGCGGCAAACTCCGGCTTGCAGGCGAGGAACCACCACCTTGGGCGACCGGCCCCGCAGGAACATCCACGAACTGCGGTTCCGAGCTAACCCGAGTTAGATCCGGAGAGGCATTCAGAAGCCTCCACCCGGACAGACAACCGAAGAACGGAAGAAAGATTGTCTGCTCTAACGTGGGCTGCGCTTAGCGTACCCCAAAGTCGCCGTGGTGCCACACGAACCGCGCGGAGATTTCCGCGTGTTCTCCGTACTTTCCCCCCACCCGTGACGATCACGTCACGGGCTGTCGGCATGCGCACACGCGCCCAGGAGCTGCCCCTGAACTAACGAAAAGGCCCCGCCAAGGCGGGGCCTTCCCTCACTAACCGAATAGCGCGACCTTCCCTGACCAGCTCCACGGTTCCGCAGCCACCGAGCTGATCAGTTTGGTGCGCCCAAAAGCGCTTGGAGTAAGACGATATCCGCCCGCCAAGCGTTCTGCAAAGCACGCCCACAAACCGGTGTGGCGTGCCGCAAGAACGCGCCCCCGCAGCCCGTCATCCCAGACGGGCACATCCTCGCGCCCACCCTCACGGTGTGGCTCGCAGCCGACGCCTACATGGCCGGCCGCTCCTGGCACCGCCGCGACTGGCTCCGCAACTACCACCGCGTCGGCGAAGGCCTCGCCGCGAACGTCACGACCGGCATGGTGACCCGGCACGGCCTCACCTGGGAAGCGCTCGCGGCCGACGCCGGAGTGTCACGCACCACGCTGGCCGACCGCTTGCGCTGGCGCCGTGAGCACGGCCTGATCGCGGTCATCACCACCGGCTCGACGAACGCCACCCGCAAGGGCAACCAGTGGGGCCGCCTCGACGACGGGCTGGGCAACCTCGCCGCCGAGTACGCCCTCATCGTCCCGGTGGCCGCGCTCGAGGAGATGTACGGCCCGGACTGGGATGCCGAGCTCGGCCTGGTCGACGCCCCCGCGCCCGTCGAGGACGATGTGCCGTGGCCGGTGGAGACTGTCACGCGGAGGCCGATGTTTCCGCAGGTCAACACGCTTGGGGATGAAACGCGGACTCCCGCACCTGCTGTTGTTGATCTAAGAGAAGAATCTCTCCCACACGCGCGAGAAAACCAAGCAGCGACGACACCGGCCTGGCCCATGCACCAGACCCCGACCTCGAAGAAGACCCGGATCGCCGCTGCTGACCGGCTCCGCGCCGAGAACATGACCTTGCGGCACCTGTCGGCGCGTGACGTGGCGCGGCTGCTGCGCCCGCTGTTCGAGCTCGGCGCGACGGTGGTCGACGCCCGGCACGCGCTGGAGACGCATCCGGTGCACGGCCAGTGGGCGAACCCGACGTCGGTGCTCGAGCGTGGGCAGGGCTGGCGGGGCCGCCGTCAGCTCGTGCGGCTCCGCGGGCTTTTGGAGGCGCGGGTCGCGGCGTGGGTCGGCGCGGACGGGCAGCTCGTGGCCGCGCTGCCGTCGCAGGTGCGGGCGGCGGCTGATGAGCGGCGGCGTGCGGAGCAGCAGGCGTGGCGGGAGCATCTCGCTGCGGTGCGTGCTTCGGCGAGGCCGCTGTGAATCTCGCGCGCTTTGGGAACCTTAAGAAATCTACGAAGTACAGGAGCCCGGCGAATCTTGTGACGGAAGGGGGAGTACCCCGCTTCTCGGGATGCTCCCCCTTCCCGTATACCGGACACTCGGGCGGGGATTGTCGCGTCGGGGCAGGAAACGCCCGCCCGCGCGGTGGCGCGCGTGTGTGCTGGTGGGGTGGGATGTGCGGTGTGGCGCTCTGTACAAAGTAAACATTTGCGCGGAATCTCAAGAGGGCGATGGGCGGCGGTCGAAAACGTTCATGATCGGCCTCGGGAAATCGGACAAAAATACCTTTTCCAGACGGCACTAATGATCTTGAAAGGACGCTAAAGTCGGCCGAAAGATCAACAACGCGGCCCGAAAAGCCGCGTTTGACCAGGCCAAACACTACCCAGCGCAGCAGGGTAAGCGCGAGTACACACCCGCACCGTTCGGCGCGGGCCACATCAACCACAGGAGATCACGTGATCATCGGCCCCTGGCAGCACAATCC
>JBIOWF010000302.1:0-17380 GCA_044868295.1 Microtetraspora sp.
ACCTACTTCGTGCTCATGTTGTCGCCGGGCATGAACAAGGGCAACCCAAAGGGCCGCCCTAAAGATCATGGACAACGGCAATGACGCCGTACGCCCCCTACGTGCTCAAGCTGAATGTCGTCCTACAGACCTCACGCGCCGGATGAGCCAGTGCGCTCAGCACGCTCCGCCGGGCGTCGGGGGTCGGAGAGATGCGGTAGGCGGTGACCGCCAGCATTTGCGCGGTCGTCGGATCTGTGGGCTGAAGGCCTTCACTCTGCAGGGCCAGATGGCGGGACAGGGCCAGCGTCTTCTGCTGCTGGGCCAGCCTGCGGTGGTTGTCGGCCGTACGAGCGGAACCGACGGCGAACACTCCTGCCGCAAGCGTCACGACGAGGAGCGCGGCGAGTGCGGTGATCGCGCGCATTCTGCGGCGGGCGCCGCGCTGAACGGTCGCTTGCTCGTCTTTCTGCCTCGCAAGGCAGGCATCCAGGAAACGCCGTTCCACGACGGTCAGCGCCGAGGAGTTGGAAGAGGCCCATTCCCGTGCGGTGTTCAGACGGTTGCCGCGATACAGCAGAAACGGGTCGTGGCCCTCGCGCTCCCAGCCGAGGGCCGCCTCCGCGAGCTGCTGTTGCGTACGCAGCCCGGCTCGATCGGCGTGGATCCACTCACGAAGGCGGGGCCAGGCACGCAGCAGGGCCTCATGGGCGAGCTGAGCATGGCAGGCGTCCAGGGTGAGGAGTCGTGCCTGCGCGAATGACTCGATCACCTCGAACGTGGCCGCAGCCGGAACGCGCGCCTCCGCCAGTTGCCCGATGTCCACCGGGCGCCGCGTCTCGGTATCGTCCTCACCGATGCACACCATGCGCAGCAAGAGCCGCCTGGCGATCTCCCGCTGGTCAGAATTCAGGCCGACATAGATGTGTTCGGCACTGGTGGCGACCGCGCCGACGATGCCGCCGGTCTGCTGGTAGCCATCCACTGTCAAGGTCTCTCCCCGGCGCCGCTGCCATGTGGTCAGCAAGGCGTGAGACAGCAGAGGTAGCGCGCCCGGCTCGCATACGGCCTCCGACTCGACGCGGCTCAGCTCGGCCGGTACGCCCATGTCCCGCAGCAACAGCTCCACCAGCCCCGGCTCCTGGGTCAATCCGGCCGCGGCCGCGGGACCGGTGATGACCTCCCGCAACTCCGCCAGGGTCATCGGCCCCAACGGCAGCTGGCCTTCGCGAAGGCTGGCCACGAGGTCGGGGTAACCCAGGCAATGGCCGTAGAAGTCGGCGCGTACCCCGAGCACCACCAGCGCCGCCGCCCCCTGACCGGGGACGGCAGATGCGGGGCGCGAGGCCAGGGCGTGGATGGCCGCCAGAAACGTACGCCGCTCCGCCTGCTCACGGCAGAGGGTGAAAACCTCCTCAAGTTGGTCCACCACCAGCACCGCACGGCGTTCGACGCCACCGAATCCGACCATGGCGTTGCGGCCGGTAAGCTCCGCCGCTTCGTTTCCGCCGTTCAGCCCGGCCCATACGGTATCGGCGAACACATGAGGGTCCCGCGCGAGCGCACTGGACAGAGCCGAAGGAGCGAGGCCAGTAATAGCACCCAGTTTGGACAGCAACTCCGCGACGGGTTGATCCCCGGGTGTGAACACGAGGGCAGGCCACGTACGGGACCCGGTCGCCGGCAGCGCGCCACGGCGTATGGCAGGCAGCAGACCCGCGCGCAGGAGCGATGATTTGCCTGCCCCCGATGGCGCCACGACCACCAAGGGGCCCTTGCCTTCCATGCGTTCGGCCAGCCGCCCCACCAGCAGGCCCACCGCGCGATCCCGGCCAAAGAACCAGCGGGAGTCCTGCGGCCCGTACACGCTCAACCCGCGGTAGGGACACGCGCCAGCTACTCGCGTCACCAGTTCGGCCAGCTCTCCGCCGGTCTCCAGAACCTTGTCGCAGCGGCTCGCCACCCCGTCGGTCAGGGATTTCTCGTCCGTCTCGATCTTGCTGAGGTAGCCCTTGCTGTAGTGAGTCAACCGCGACAAGTCATTGAGGGACAGCCCGCGTGCCAACCGCAGGCGCCGCAAGGTGTCGCCCGCGCTGGCTGTCTCCGGAACCCCCGTGGCCCGCGCCGACGGGTCGGCATCTCCACCACGGCCGCCAGCCTTTGTGGCGTCGGCTCCATCCAGATCCACCCTGGGGCGCACCTCTCGCATTTACCAAACGAGTTCGCTCAATAACTCAGGGTAGCTTTCGCTGGGGTGGCCGACTCTCGATCGGAGACAAAACGCGCGTCCGGCAGCGGGCGAATATGTCCGCGTGCTGCGGGATGTCGCCGAAGTACCGTTCGACCAGCGCCAGAACATCCTGAGGGGGATGGTCGCCGACCACAGTGACGATCGCAGCCAAGCGGGACATATCTGGTGGAGACGGGGGAATGCGGGTAGGCGCGTAGCTCGGCTGAGGAGTAGGCATGACCGAGAGCGGCAAGATCGTGGTGCTGGACGTGAGCGGTCTGCAATGGGCGAGCGAGCAGAACGTTGTCTCCGCGCGGCTTGGCCGGAGGCCGGGAGTGCTTCAGGTCGAGGTCAATCCGGTGGCCCAGACGGCCTCGGTGGAGTTCGACCCGGCCCGCACGTCCGTGGCGGAGCTGCGCCAATGGGTGCAGGAGTGCGGATATCACTGTGCGGGGCAATCGGTTCCCGGCCACGTGTGCGATCCGATGGAGGAGCCTGATCCGCCCGCCGTGCACGACGGACTCGCGACCTCGGTGGGGGAAGCCGTACATGATGAGCGGATGACTGCCGGGCGTGCCGGCCATGCGATGGATGCCACGCGAGGCGACCACCCGATGCCCGGGGCGCATGTCGGACCCGAGGCGCCACCGGAAGCGATGTCGCCGCACGACGCGATGGGCCACGGCGGGCACGCGGGCATGTCGATGGAGGCCATGGTCGCCGACATGCGCAACCGGTTCCTGGTGGCGCTGGTGTTCTCGGTCCCGATCGTCGTGTGGTCACCCATCGGCCGTGAGGTGCTCGGGTTGCACGTGCCGGTGCCGTTCGGCCTGCGTGAGGACGTCTGGGCGCTCCTGCTCAGCCTGCCGGTGATCCGCTACTCGTCGTGGATCTTCTTCGACGGGGCCGTCCGGGCGCTGCGGGCGCGGACGCTCGACATGATGGTGCTGGTCGCGGTCGCCATCGGCGCCGGCTGGGGCTACTCGCTCGTGGTCACTCTGACGGGTGGGGGAGATGCCTTCTACGAGGCCGCGACCGTGCTCGCCACGTTCGTGCTGCTCGGCCACTGGTTCGAGATGCGCGCCAGGGGCGGCGCCAACGACGCGATCCGCACCCTGCTCGACCTCGCCCCGCCGAAGGCCGTGGTGATCCGGGACGGCGAACCCGTAGAGATCCCGACCTCGGAAGTGGTGGTAGGAGACCTCCTGCTGGTACGGCCAGGCACCAAGATCGCCGTGGACGGAATCGTCGAGGACGGCGAAAGCGAGGTCGACGAGTCGATGGTGACCGGTGAGAGCATGCCGGTGCACAAGCGGCCCGGCTCGCCGGTCATCGGCGCCACGATCAACAAGAACGGCACGCTGCGCGTGCGGACCACCAAGGTCGGGTCCGACACGGCGCTGGCGCAGATCGTCAAGCTCGTCCAGCAGGCGCAGAACTCCAAGGCGCCCGGTCAGCGACTGGCCGACCGTGCGGCGTTCTGGCTGGTGCTGGTGGCGCTGGTGGGCGGCGCGGCCACCCTGCTGGCCTGGCTCGCCTCCGGCGCCCCCGTCAGCACGGCCGTGCTGTTCGCGATCACCGTTGTGGTCGTGACCTGCCCCGACGCGCTCGGCCTGGCCACCCCTACAGCGATCATGGTCGGCACGGGCCTGGGCGCCAAACGGGGTGTGCTGTTCAAGAATGCCGGCGCCATCGAAACCGCCGCCCGCGTCCAGGTGGTGGTCATGGACAAGACCGGCACGCTGACGAAAGGCGAGCCGGAGGTCACCGACCTCATCGTGGACGGGATGGACGAGGAGGAACTGCTCGGTCTCGTGGCGGCCGTGGAGCGCGAGTCCGAGCACCCGCTCGCTGACGCGGTCGTACGTCACGCGGAGAGCCAGGGCGTTCCGTCGTCCAAAGCGCGCGATTTCGAGAGCGTTCCTGGACATGGGGCGATCGCCGTCGTGGACGGCCATCGGATTGTCGTTGGAAACCGGCGGATCATGGAGCGGGAGGGCGCGGAGTTGGGCCCGCTGGCGTCCCGCCGTGACGAGTTGGCGGCTGGCGGGCGCACTGTCGTGGTCGCGGCCGTCGACGGCAGGGTGGCCGGGCTGATCGGCATCGCGGACGCACCCCGCGAGACGTCGGCCGCCGCGGTCGCCGCCCTCCACGATCTCGGCGTCGAGGTCGTCATGCTCACCGGTGACAACGAGCAGACCGCTCAGCGCATCGCCAAGGAACTGGCGATCGACACCGTCATCGCCGAGGTGCTCCCGACCGACAAGGCCGGCACGATCATAGAGCTGCAGCGGAGCGGCCGGAAGGTGGCCATGGTGGGCGACGGTGTGAACGACGCCCCAGCGCTGGCGCAGGCCGATCTCGGCATCGCGATCGGCGCGGGAACCGACGTCGCGATCGAGACGGCCGACATCGTGCTGATGCGTTCGGATCCGATGGACGTTCCCGCTGCCCTGCACATCGGCCGGGGCACCCTGCGGAAGATGCGGCAGAACCTGGGCTGGGCGATCGGCTACAACGCCATCGCCCTGCCCATCGCCGCCGGAGTCTTCGAGCCGGCGTTCGGCCTCGTGCTCCGGCCCGAGATCGCCGCCCTGTCGATGTCCGGGTCCAGCGTGATAGTCGCGGTAAACGCGCTCATGCTCAAGCGGCTCCGCATGCCCGACCAGGCTCAGTAGTCCAAGATTCGCGGGGAAAGGCCGCGCTCTCCACGCCCGTGACGACAGCAGCCGGATGCTGTACCGCACGCCGCCTGGCCGACAGAGGGACGTCCTCGCCTTTCGTTGACCTGGTCATCAACGACGCCCCAGCATCTACGCCGCGCATTCCTCAACGTGACAGACCGGAGGCTGTCTCAGCAGGGCAGCGGGAGCATGGCGATGCCGGCGATCACAGTGGAGGCGGGGACCCCGAGAGCCACGGTAACGGCCATCCATGACAGCGGCCGGGCGTACCGGGGCCGCGGGAACGCATGAGGGAACCGCAGCCGGGCGACCCTCAGCTCGGCGATCTGCGAGCTGGCCGGGTTGCCGGCCAGGGCGCCGGCCGAGCATGAGGTGACGGCGAGCTTCTGCAGGGCGCCGACCAGCGGAGCCGTACCGTGTCGTCGGACCGCACTGTCATCGGCGGCCAGCTCCAGGAGACCCGGCAGCGTTGTGTGGGCGAGCCGCAGCGTTCCCAGCCAGGGAATCGCGGCGTGTAACGCGTCGACCAGCATGAGCACGAGGTGGTGGCGCTGCCGGAGGTGAGCGCGCTCGTGTGCGAGCACGGCCGCGATCTCGCCGGCATCGAGCCGGTCGAGCGCGCCGGTGGTCACGACGATGGGCCGCTCACGTGCGGGCAGGCAGTAGACCAGGGCCGTGGGGTGCTCCAGCACGCGGACATCGGGGACGCCGGCGAGGTCGCCGGCGACCACGTCGAGCATCTCCCGGTGCCTACGTCGCTCTCGTACGGTGCGCACGATCCTGGGAACGGCGAGCCGGAGAGCCGTCGCCCCGGCCGACAGCAGAAGCACCATCGCGATCGCTGTCGTCACTGTGACCCGGTGGCCGTCTTGCGGAAGGCAGTCGGCGATCCATCGTCGGCGCAGAAGTATCGGGCCGACGAGATGCCCGAGCACGAACACGCATCCAGCGAGTAGAGAGACGCCTGCGACGATCACGATGACTCCTCCACCGTTTTGAATCTCCTATAGGCCATGCGCCGAGATGGGCGGCGGCCACGAGGTCCGCCGCCCACCTGTCCGAGTGGTTTACTGTAGGAGCTTCTTCATCGTCGTGATCTCTGCGGACTGGCCGGCGATGATGGAAGCCGCCAGCTGCTTGGCCGGTTCATAGGCGCCGTTGCTCTCTTGGGCCTCGGCCATGGTGATGGCGCCCTCGTGATGCTGAATCATCATCTTCAGGAACGCCTTGTCGAAGGCCGCGCCGGAGAGACCTTCGAGCTTCTTCATGTCCTCTCCCGACATCATGCCGGGCATGCCGTGATCCATGTGCATGTCATCCTCACCGGGCACTTGCACGCTCCAGCTCGTCAGCCAGCCGCTCATGGTCTGGATCTCCGGGTCCTGGGCCGCCTCGATCTGCTTGGCGAGCTTCTTGACCTCAGCGCTTGAGGCCCGGGTTTCCGCCAGCTTGGCCATGTCCAGTGCCTGACGGTGATGCGGGATCATCATCTGGGCGAACATGACGTCCTGGTCATTGTGGTCGGTCGCGGCGCTGGCGGCCGGAGCCGATGACGTCGCCGGCGCCGGTGACATGGACGACATGTAATGGGTGGCGGCATCCGTGGAGCCGCAGGCACTGATCAGCAGCCCGGCCGCCGCGAGCACGGCCGAAGGAATGATTTGACGCTTCATGGAAGAACGACCTCCGTGCTTGTTGTCTGTTGTCGGTTCGCCCGGCGGCCGAAGTCGGCCGCCGTGCGTCCGTCACAGCCGAAGCACGGAGAGTTGCGCGAGGGTAGGGCCTCGTGGACGGGCGGTGGGCCTGCGGGGCAGCGCCTGCCGGCCGGCCCGGATCGACAGCTGATTCCAACAGTCGCCCGCGATTACGACCAGCAGGAGCAACAACGCTCCCGCAAGCAGGAAGGCGAGACAGACCTGGCCGCCTCCATGGCCGTCATGCGGGGAGGAAGGCTGCCCGCTGTGATGACGCGGGTCCAGCGACATCGGCATCCCTGAGCTGTCACTGTGACCGAGATGTAGCGCGTAGACGCTGGGAACGGCAGCGGGCCCTGATGACGGCTGCAGGCCGTGCATGGCGAGCAGCCCACACATTACGGCGGCAAGCAGGAGCAGCCCGCCCAGAGAAGGGGCGAGCGTGCGAGCCGTCGCGCGCGTGGTCACATTGCCACGCTACCGGTACGTTTCCCTGCTTATCGCAACGCCTGTTGGTGCCGAAAACTGTGTCACATCATGCGACCTGGGAATACTCATGGATCAGTCCACCGAGGCGGTCGCGGCGTATCACCCGCGTGGGGCACGTCGAGTCCATTGCGGGCGGGCGATCGGCTCGCCCATCGGGCGGTGTTTGATTCAGCGTCCGGTGCGGTCTATGTCGGTTGTAATGGTCGAGATATTCGGTGAGGACATGCCGCAGGTGCCGCCGCCCGACGATCAACATCCGGTCCAGACACTCACGGCGGACGCTCAAGATCCATCTTTCGGCGATCGCATTCGCCCGCGGTGCCCGCGGCGGGGTGAAGATCGGGCGCACGCCGATCGCGTTAACACCGCATCGAACGCCGACGTGTATTTGGCGTCGCGATCACGGATCAGGAATTTCCACGCGTCTGCACTGGTCCGTTCCTGCAGGTCCATGAGCAGGTTGCGGGCCTGCTGCACCACCCAGGCGCCGGTGGGATGGGCGGTGACGCCCACCAGGTGGACCCGCCGGGTGCCGTGCTCGATCAGAAACAGTACGTACAGCCGGCACAGGAACGCGGTGTCCACGTGGAAGAAATCGATCGCCACAATCGTCTTGGCCTGGGCGTTTAGGAACTGCGCCCAGCTCGGCCCCGCCCTCCTCGGTGCGGGAACGATGCCCGCGGCCTTGAGGATCGCCCACACCGTCGACGGCGCTACCCGGTGACCGAGCCCGACCAACTCCCCCGCGATGCGGCGATAGCCCCACAACGGATTCTCGCGTGCCATCTGCAGCACAAGAGATCGGATCGTGGCGGCGGTGCGCGGTCGCCCGGGACGCCGATGTGGGAAGGTCCAATGCCATTTGACCAGTTGCGCGTGCCAGCGCAGCAGTGTCCGGGGCGAGACGATCAGACGCAGCCGCTGGCGATGAGCGGCGGGCAGCAGCCGGGCCAGCCCGGATAACAACGCCCGATCAGCCCAGAACAGCCGCGGCGACTTCACCTGGCGTCGCAGGACGGCGACCTGATGGCGAAGCACCAAGATTTCGGCGTTCTTGGCCACGTCGGAACGGGTGAGCAGGGCAAGCCAGCCGAGCACGCGAAGCAGAATCAGGTAGACCAGACGTAAAGTCACGAACACTTACCGTGCCAGAGGGGCATACGTCTCGCAGCCGAATCACGAGCGAAGGTCAGACAAAGCCGCAGATCAGAGCCACTGACAGAGTATTCGGCACGGACAGGATGTGGCGCTGCCGTCCTGACCGCGGTACTGCCGAGCCTCTTCGTTTACGTGTGGGCGCCGACCATCCACACGGGGTTACGGTTCAGGCGTGGCGGGTGCGCCCTACGCGTTCCCGGCGAGATCGGCGAGCAGGTCGCCGAGGACGAGTTCCTCCTCGATCCGTACAGACGCTCGTGTCATCGCTACGGCCAGATCCGGATCCCACGGGGTCTCGAGTGGCCGTCCACGGAGGGGAGGCCCGGTACGGGACACAATTGTGAGGGCAGGTCCGGGTACGACCGCTCCAGGCACTGTGGGGGAGTGCGAGGCGTCGGAGCCGGGAGCCGCTCTGGAGACGATGGTGCCGGAGAAACCCGTGGCTGAGCGGGTAGGGCAGGGCGCGGCGCCGGCCGGATCGGTTGTCCGGGAGACGGCGGTGTTGTACGCGGCGGCATCGTAGCGCCAGGGCCGCCAGCTGATGCGTTCGTAGACGGCGCTCGCGATGGCGACGCCGCCCCAGTCGAAGTCGCCGTGGTAGGCGAACGCCGCGCCACTTGCGATGAGCAGGTCGAACAGCCGCCATACCGCAGCCGAGGGTCTGCCGTTGACGCAAACGAGCGGTGGGCAGTCCGGACCGAGTTCATCCGCCGCCGCGGAGACCACGACCGGGTTCTCGCAGGCCCGTACGAGACCACCATTCACACGGCCGGCCGAGAGGGCGGACTCGTGGCGGCGCAGCTGGCGGAGGGTGAGCACGCATGGTTCTCCGGCCTCGCGTGCGGTGGCGAGCATGCGTCCCGTGGGAGTGCGGTCGTCTCCGGGAAGGCCGACGCAGAGCACTGTCGAGGAGAGGTCGTCGAGATGCACGCCGACGGCGGCCCATGCCTTGCGGCGGGCGTCGGCGGTGCCGTCCCCGGAGTAGCGCCGCCCGTTCAGGGCGCGAGCAGCGGATAGGGCCAGTGTGGAGAGTGGTCGGCCGTCGTCGAGGGCGTGTGCGTCGCCGCAGGTCTCCGCCGCCAATCGACCGATGGGTATTCCTGCCGAGGGCAGGCGTCGCAGCAACCTGGCCAGGGTACGGAGGAGGTCCCTGGCCTCGTCGTGGTCGGAGGCGGACCTGCGGACCAGGCCGGTCGCTTCCAGCCAGGCACGCCACTCGGACAGTTCACGCCGCTCGGCGACGACCTCGTCAAGCTCGGCGTAAGCCCTGCGCCAGGCGGACGCACGGGCGGCGTTCTCCTCAACAAGGTTAAGAACCGGCCCGCCGAGCAGCTCAACGGCTGCTGCCAGACCGTCCGGCGACGCGCCGCTCGCCCGCAGGACCCGGTCGAGCTCAGTGAGGGACACCGACAGCGAGTTACCGGCACCCGCCCGACGGCCGAGGAGCACCTCGATGGCACGTCGCTGGCTCTGCGAGGCGGTGGCGAGGGTCGCCGAACCGGTCAGGTCCTTGCCCAGTTCCAGTCGGCGGCGTACGCGCTGGACCAGCCACTCGGTCTCCGGGCCGCCGAGCAGCCGTCGCAGCCGTTCCATCGCGACCCCGATCGGCTCGTCGGTTTGCCCGGCATCATCCCTGCCGACCTCGTCCGGCCCGGGGGCGGACGTCCGATCGGCCTGCGGCTCACCCCTGTCGGCTCGCCCAGGCCGGTCCCCCGGCTCGTGCCGGTCGGCCTTCCCGTACCGGTCGTACATGTTGTATGCCTCCTGGCTGCGCTTCTCGCTCATCCAGTCGCTCAATCGAACAGGCCCGGCTGCGCGCGGGGGACCGTTGACATGGCAGGCTCTCCGAGGACCGGCTCGGGTGATGTCACACCGGGAGAGTCACGACCGGGGTCGGTGCCGTCGCCGGGTTCGGCAACCGACCCCTGATGGGCGACTGGGCGGGCCACCCGCCGGCGTTCGCTGCCGTCCCAGCGCCAAGGCGTGACCAGAACGGCGTCGATGCCGTCACGCCGGGAGAGTTGCGCGATGGCCAGGCCGGGCACCTGGGGATAGCAGCCCCATTCGCGTTCGCTGGTCATCACCACGTCCATGTCGAAGGTGGCGAGCAGCCCCAGGCACTTGGCCCGGGAGTCGTCGTCGACGCCGGCGAAGGCCTCGTCGAGGGCGACCAAGCGCGGAGCATACGGGTTTCCGGCGGACTTGTAGTGCGCGGACGCGGCGGCGAACAGCGGGACGGAGGCTGCGAGGACACGTTCGCCGCCGGAGGCGGGACCCGTGGCGGGCCTCCATTGGCCGTCCTGAAGGCGCTGGATCCCGAATTCATGCCAGGTGCGGTAGTCGAGCGCCCTGGTCAGTTGCTCGGTCCAGCCGGAGGCGGGATTGTCGGTGTGTTCTCGGGCGATCTGCTCCTGGAGGAAGGCTCCGACGGCGGCGCGGTCGTCCTCTGACCAGGCGTCCACGGTCTGCCGCAGCTTCTCCCGCACCCGGTCGAGCCCTGGAGGCGCGTTCCGCAGCGTCTTCCAGACAAGGCGAAGGCGCATGCCGGTGGAGGTGGGGCGGGACTCCAGTTCGGTGTTCATCTCCCGCACCTCCTGTTCAGCGGCTGCGATGAGCTCGTGCAGCGTGCCCGCCACCTCGTTGAGCAGGTGGTTTTCGAGGATCTCGCGTTCCTGGGCGGACAGCAGTTGCGCCCGGTGCCCGATCTCGGTTTCCAGGTCGTGGGCGAGGCCGGGGATGTCTCGAGCCCGGCCCTGGAAGACCACGTCCACCACCATGACGCCGCCCTGGATCGTCAGCCCGGCCGAGTGGCCGTGCCTGGCCATGGCATCGGACAGCTGCTTCTGCTCCTCGGCGACCCGTTTCTGCACCCGCTCCCACGGAGCGTCGCCGTCGTCGACCCCGTCCAGCTCCGCGTTGACCGTTCGGGCGAGGACGACGGCCGGTGTCGGGGCCCACGGGATGCTCGGATCCGGAGTGTCCAGGTCGGGCATCGCCACGCCGAGGAGTCCGGTCGCGGCGAACGCTCGGAATTCGGCGACGGCGGCGTCGCGGGCGGCACCGGCCTGGTCGATCTCGTCGCGCAGGGTTTCGATTCTGCCCTCCGCCTTGCCTCGCTCGGTGAACGCGGCCTGCTCCTCCGTGCGTGCGACCCGTTCCGCGTCGTTACGTCTTCCCAGAGCCTCGCGCACCTCGTCGATCTTGCGGAAGAGCTCCTCAACGGCGGCTCCCGCCGTCTCCACCAGCGTGCGGTAGGTTTCCGCCGCCGAAGCCGCCGCATCCCGCGCCTCGGAGGCTTCGGCGGCTGCGGTCTCCAGTCGCTCACGCACCCGGGCGAGCTCGTCCACCGCGTCCCGGACCGCATCGCGGGCGGCGACCAGAGCTTGCACCGCCGGCCAGAGCGCGGCGAGGGCGAGTCTGTAGTCCGACACGCCGCGCCGTACGGTGGCGAGCTCCTCTGCGTCGGTGGGCAGGTCGACGTCGTCGGCGAACTCGGTGGCCTCTGCCTGTGCGGCCGCGACCTCAGCCTGCCGCTCGGCCGCCACGTCGACGGCATCGCCGTGTTCAACGGTCACCTCGCGGTGCCGCTCGTGCGCCGCGGCGAGCTTGACGTGCGCCTCTCGCAGGGAGGTGTCGGACGGCAGCGCCCGGTGCTCCGCGGCGAGGGTCTCCCGTCGTATGGCGAGCGACTCCTTGGCCGAGCCCAGTTCCTCGAGGCGTCGGCGTACCGTGTCGAGCTCGCCCCGAAGCAGTTGGAGGCGGGCTCGCAGGGCCGCCTCCCGCGCCCCCTCGCCGATGTGGTCGGCGCTCGGCTTCCGCCACGCTCCGCCTAGGACACCGTTGGCCCATCGTCCGTCCGTCGCGATCCAGGTCGCGGCTCCGGGACCGAGCCCGATCGACGCGAGGATCCCGTCGACGACGCCGTCCGTCAGCGCGGCCGCATGCCGGTCCGCCCGGTCGATCGCCGGGCGGAGCACGGCGGAGCAGGCGGGCCCGTCGATGGCCGCCCGCGTGAGGATGGTGGTGTCGAGGGGCCCGACAAGGGTCCCCTGCGGCGTCACCCAGGCGTCCAGGATGCCGGCGGCTTCCAGGGCGGCCTCCAGCCCGGCCCGGTGCTCGGCGGGGACCTCGTCGGCGAAGTCGACGACCTTCCAGAATGGCGCGCCGGGCCGGTCCGTGCGCGCGTCGGCCGCCCGCGTGTACGGCACGGGCGGGCCGTCGTGGCCGCCGGCCTCCAGGCGGCGGATCTGCTCGGTGAGGTCCGCGCTCCTGCGCCGCTGGGCATCG
The DNA here is from genome assembly GCA_044868295.1 of Microtetraspora sp. Classification (GTDB taxonomy): domain Bacteria; phylum Actinomycetota; class Actinomycetes; order Streptosporangiales; family Streptosporangiaceae; genus JBIOWF01. Next base: position 12,522 of record JBIOWF010000302.1, read on the forward strand.
GCCTCAGCGTCCAGCCCGGCCTCGATCCGGCTGAGCTCGGCGACGGCGGTCCGCATGGCCTCGTCGACCGCCACCGCCGCGGGGTTGCGGCCGTCGGCGGTGTCAACCCACGCCTCCAAGGCGGCGAGTATGGCGTCCGGGTCGGCGATGGGAAGCTCGGTCACGTCGGCGAGGTAGGTGAAGTAGGCACCCACCAGGTCGGCCGCTCGGACGCCCGCCTGCTGCTCCACCGCAGCAATCCGTTCGGCGGCGCGCTGCAACTCGCCGGTCAGCCGGTCGATCTCCCGGCGGGCCGCGTCGAGCCGCCGCCGCCTGTCCTCGAGAATCGTCAGGCGACGGTCGAGTTCGGCCACGGCTTTGGACCGGCGGTCGGCGAGCTCGGCCGTGTCCCGGCGGGCCTGCAGGAGATCGGCCTCCCGTCGGTCCACGATCGCGATGTGCGCTTCGCGGCAGCGGGCGCTCCCGGCGTCCGACGCCGCCTGGTCCCGCGCCGCACGCAGGGCGTTCGCGGTCTCGTCTGCTCTGGCCCGGAGGCGCTCCGCGCGCTGCTGCTGGTGCCCTGCCTCCTTGGCGAGATCATCCCTGGCTTTGTCCAGGTTGTGCGAATAATCGGCCAGACGGTTCGCATTCTCGCCCAGGCGCTTGATCTCTGCGGCGGTACGCATCTCGGGACTCTGCTGGAGCGCGTCGCGGCGCGCCTCCAGTCGCGTCTTCTGCTCCGCCAGTTCGGCGAGCAGCCGTTGCGCCGTGGCGAGCGCCGCCTGGGCGGCGGCGTAACGGTTCTCCGCGTCGGCGAAGTCCCGGCCGAGCTGCTCGTACCGGCTCTGCGTCGTACGCGGCGGTGTCGCCTTGCGCTTGGCGGCGATCCGGGCGTACCGGCGGTAGTGGCCGAGAAAGTCGGCGGCGGCCTGCCGTGACTCCTCGTACGCACGCAGCGCGTCGCGCTCCTCGTCCAGGCCGCGGAACGCCTCCGCCACGGTCGTGATCAGCGGCGGGTCCAGCGGGGGCAGTGCCTCGGTGAGCGCCCGGGACAGCAGCTTCTCGTCCGGCTTCTTGGACAGCTGCGGCTGGCGGAGCTGGATCAGCAGGTTGACGAGGGCTTCATACCGGTGCTCGCCGAGGCCGAAGAGCGCCTCGTCCACGGCACGGCGATAGTCCGACGTCCGCTGGTAGAGCATGCCTTGGCCGTCGAGCGCCTCGCGCAGCTTCTCCCGGGTGAGGGCCGTCCGAGTGGGCGACAGGAGCGACAAACCGGCGCCGATCCTCTGCGACGTGACGAAAAACCAGTGCTGGGCGATGCCGCGATCCTTGACCGCCTTGAGCCCGCAGCCGATCGTCCGGAACTCGGCTGTGCCGTCCGCGGCGCGGCGGCCGAACTCCAGCCAGGTGTAGCCGAGCCGTTCTGGGTGCGGATGCCTGCCGCCGAGCAGCAGGTTCCACTCCATCTTCTTCTGCCGGTCCCCGTCGGGTTCGACGCGGTGTGGCGCAAGCTCCCCGTCGAGCAGGAACGGCAGCGTCAGCGCGAGGACCTTTGACTTGCCGGTGCCGTTGTTGCCGCGCAGCAGCAGCCGGCCGTCGTGGAAGTGGAACTCCTCGACGTCGTAGTAGAACATGTCCACGAGCCCGGCCCGCAGCGGCTTCCACCGGTCAGACGAGGGAGTCGGGAGTGTCACGGTCGGCCTTTCCAGCGTCGCGGATGGTGGGTTCGTCGAGCGCGTACCGGGCGAGCGCCGGACGGCCGCGCACCTGGGGTGGCCGGTCGGACGTGATCTCGACGAGTCGCAGCGCCAGCAGCTTGCCAAGCGCGATGTCGAGGAGACCTTCTTCGGCGCCCGGGTCCGTGACCCCCTTGCGCCAATAGGAGACATGGCGACGGGCCGCCTCGCGGACGAAACGGTGGAGGTCGTCGAACGCCGCTTCGCCGCGTACGGCCAGATGCTCGGCGACCAGCAGCGTGACGTGCCCGTCGGTGCGCTGCTCGGGCATCCGCACGTCGGTCAGCTCGTCGTCGGGGTCGACCATCGCGATGCCCTCGACGCGGATCTCCGGCAGCAGGCCGGTCGCCTCCTCGATTCGCCGGGTGATCGCGTGCCGCTGGGAGACGAGATAGGCGCGCTCGTCGTCGTCCAACTCGTCGTAGTAGACGACCGGGTCGTCGAGCAGTCGGCGGGTGAGCCGCCGTCGCAGCGCCTGGTTGCGTAGATCGTCGCTGTCGGCGACCGGTTCCGCAGTGAGCTCGGCCAGCCGTTCCTCGAACGATGCGGCCTTGACCATCGACGGTCCGCGCACGCCGGTGAGCAGCGCCGCGAGCACGTGCCTGCGCACGTCGTAGAGGACGTCGCCGGTCGCGGACAGATACGCCTCCTCGTCACCGGCCACCTTGCGCAGCACGCCCCAGTCCAGGAGCATTCGCACCACCGCGACCAGGTCCGCGCGCTCGGCCCGATCCTCCAGCGTGAAGACGACACCGGCCGCGGCCAGCTCCGGCTCGGCAGCCCCGTTAATCAACTCTGTCGCGAGCCAGTTCAGGGTCGTCTGCGCGTCCGCCCGTTCGAGGACGGCCAGCGCCAGACAGAGCACCACATAGCGGCGTCGCCCGAATGGCTCCTTGGCCCGGCCGCGTGCCGGACGAGTGGCGTCGTCATTGGTCGGCGCCGTCTTGAAGAGCCGAGCGCTCTCCGCGTCGGCGACCAGCCGCCACCCCGTCTCGCGGTTCAGCCAGTCCCGCAGCGCGGCAAGGTGGCGGCGCACCAGCAGCAGCAGATCCGCGTCCCCGTCCGCCGTCAGCAGCGGCTTGACCAGCAGGGCGCGCAGCGCGGCCCGCTGCTGCGCCACCTCCTCGTCCCGGATCACGAGGCTATCGTGAGATCTGTGATCTCGATCAGGTGCTCCGGCCCGCGCAGCACCCCATCCTCCGTAGGGATCTCCACCTGGTGCGCTCCGCCGTCCACCAGCGACAGCCGTACCTCCATGGAACCGTCCCCCGTAAGGGCCTTCACCTCGGTCTCGCCGGGCACCCGAGCGGCGAGGGCGTCCCCGAGCAGGGAGAGGAACAACCGGAACGCCCGAGGATCAAGGGCACCCAGCTCGGACAGCAGGATCGGGCCGTCCGTGCTGAGACGCGCCCGGGCGGCGGCCGTCTCTGCGGCCTCCCGCTCGGCCTGCTCCAGGAGGAACCTGCGTGCCTGCGACCGGTCGCGCACCCGATGCGGCTGGCCGCGCCGTTCATACGACCCCGTCCTGCGCAGCTGCGGCGAAATCCGGATCGGTGGGGCCTCCAGCCACGGCGTCGCGGGGGTGATGTCGTCCTCACGCCACGCGGTCACGGTCTCAGAGGTGACCGTGAGATGGCGGGCGGCGGTAAGGCCGAAGGCGGCCCGCCACAGCCGGTGCGCCGCCGGCTCGTCGGGCGCCTCGGCGAACCAGCGGGCGAGCGTACGAAAGTCCGCCGAGCGGTCCGAACGGCCGGAACGGCGGTCGTTGAGCAGCCCGACCGCGTCGATGAGCTGTTTGATCGCGGTGACGGCCGCCTGTCGGAGCAGCCGTGCCTGGGACGGATGTCCGGCGTCCCGCGAGACGAACCAGTCGCGCAGGCCGCGCCACCGGTTCTGCCAGGCGGTGACGGCCGCCGCTTCCGCCTGGGCGAATCCGGCGGCCGTGTCTGGTCCGTCCGGCACTGCGTCTGACGCCTCCCGGCGGGCGGCCAGCCGCAGCAGCCGCTCGTGGTCGGCCTGCTCGAGCTGGGTGAGCAGGGCGGCGATCCGGGACCCGGAATTGGCAAGGTCCGCGATGAACCGGTTGATGTAGTCGATCAGCCGTTCCTTGTACGCGATGAAGGCGTCGACGTTCCCGCCCGAGAAGTCGATCGCCCGCCGCAGAGACGCCATGAACGCCTGCGCGTTGTCGGCCAGGGAGGAGAAGCGCTCCGCCAGCGAGAGGAGTAGGAGGTGGACCTTGGTGGGGTCAGGATGGGGCTGCCCGGCCATGACGGTCAGGGAGTGGAGCTGCTCGGCGATGTCGCTGAGGGCCACCGACTGCAGCGCGCCGCGCCGCCCGATGGCCCCCTCATAGAAGGCGATCGCCTGCTCCGCGGCATGTCCCTCGGCGGTGAGCTGGTAGAGAAACCGCTTGCGGTGGAAATCCTCGACCGAGGTCACCCGCCCGGTGTCGGCGTCGGTGCGCAGGTTGCCCCACCTGACCAGGCTGTCCAGTGCCTGGCCGAGCTGCTCGTCGTTCTCCCTTCTGAGCTCCGCCGCGACGTCCTCCGGCCGTAGGTGCACGATGAATCGGTCCTTGGCCCGTGCGAACGACCGCAGCACCGCCCGATAGAGCGCCTCGTTCTGTGTGCCAAGATGAGCGAACGGCTGAGGATCGGCCTGCGGATGGGAGTGGTGCGCGGGCGTATGCTCGATCACCGTGTCATTGTGCCCCATGCCGGTTAGCCCGTCTCCTTGACTGGTCGGACTCGTCAGACGACTGGCGCTGTGGTGGGCGTCATTGCGCTCAATGGCCAGCGAGTCCCAGCACGGTCGAAACGCCCGATCAGGCTGGCCTTGCGTAAATGCTCGGCACGAAGGCCTGTGAAACGCCTTTGGAACTCCGCAAGGCGACCGGCACGCTCGTTCATCGCGCGTAGATCCATGAGTAGCTTGACGGCCGCGTCGTATTCTCCCGGCTTCTTGGTACCGATCAACATAGCGACTCGCAGCCAAACCCCCTCCTCATCGGCGTCAGTGAGCCTTTCCGCGTAAGGGTTCATGACGCGGTGTGAGGAGCCGCGACATGGCGGCCGTTTTCCAGGCGGAGTATGACGTGCGCGGCCTTGACGATCGCGCCGATCCGGCTCGGGTCGAGGCCGA
>JBIOWF010000303.1:0-22649 GCA_044868295.1 Microtetraspora sp.
CACCACGGCGCGGCCGTACGGATGGGAGAACGCACCAACAGGACCATCAGCCGGGCGGCCTCATCGCCCCGGCGTGAGACTCCGGGAGATGCCGATGAGTCTGGTCGTGGTCAGCGCCGTGGCGGCGATTCGCGCGGCGTTGAGCACGAACCACGTGACCGCGAGGAGTCGCACTCGGGCGGGGTCGCCGATGGGCGGGCCGAAGTAGAGATGGTTGTTGATGTTGGTCACGGCGATCACGGTCAGTACGGCTGTCGCGGCATGGCCGGCGATCGCGACCAGCAGCCGTGCCCTGTCGGCCGATGACAGCTCCCGCCGCTTGAGCCAGAGAAACAGCAGCGAGAACAGCCCGGCCATCCCCGCGAGGCCGAAATAGTAGGTCGGGTTCGAGAACCAGTGGTACGGCCCCCACAACGCCTGGGCTTCCCGGGCGCGTGACCCCATCAGGTTCGGCACGTCGACGACCTCCTCGTAGAGGAAGCCGAAGAGCATCATCGCGTTGGAGAAGACGGCGATGCGCAGAGCCAGACCGGCGCGGGGACTCATGCAGCGTCTCCCGTCACCGTCGGACCCAGTCGGTAGCGGGAGCGGCGGCCGGCGTGTCGTGCGTGTCCGACCGGTCGAGGGGCTCGTCGAGACGGGCCGCGAGCCTGCTCGGCCACCAGATCCACCGGCCGATGTCGAGATTGAGCGCGGTGACCAGGACCGCGCGCACGATGATCGTGTCGAGGAGTACGCCCAGGGCCACGGTGAACCCGATCTCGGCGAACGCCACCACCGGGAGGGTGGCCAGCGCGGCGAAGGTCCCGGCCAGGACGACGCCCGCGGACGTGATCACGCTGCCGGTGGTCGTGAGCCCGGCCAGGACGCCGCGCCGGGTGCCCGCCAGGAGCGATTCCTCCCGCACCCTGGTCATCAGGAAGATGTTGTAGTCGATGCCGAGGGCGACCAGGAACACGAACGCGAACAGCGGCAGCGAGGTGTCCGCCCCGGCGAACCCGAGAACGTGCTCGAACACCAGGGCGCTGACCCCGAGGGCACTCGCGAACGACAGCACCACCGTGGCCATCAGCGCGAGCGGCGCCACGAGCGACCGCAGCAACAGCCCGAGGATCACCAGCACCACGAGCAGCACCAGGGGGATCACCAGGTTTCGGTCGTGCCGCGCCGCGTCGGCGGTGTCCACGATGATCGCGGTCGAGCCGCCCACAACGGCCTGGCCGCCCGCGACGCGGTGCACCGCCGCGCGGATCCGGACGATCGTGGCCTGCGCGGCCTTGCTGTCGGGAGGGTCGACGAGCGTGGCTTGCAGGTACACGCGGTCGCGGGCCACCATCGGCTTCGCCACGTCCGCGACACCGGGAGTGGCGGCCACGACGTCGCGCAGCCGGGTCGCCTCCGCCGAGCGGCCGATCACCACCGTGGGGTCGCCCTGGCTGGAGGGGAAGTGCGCGGCCAGGGCCTCGCCGCCCAGCACCGAGTCGGGCCTGGTGACGAACTGGTCGGCGGTGGACAGGCCGTCGGCCTTGAGGCCGGTCAGCCCGAACGCCAGCGCGCCGAGGAGCGCCACCGTGGTCATCCACACCAGGCGGGGCCGGGCGGCTATGGCGCGCCCGACCCGAGCCCACAGGCCCGCGCCACTCGGTTCGGTCGTACCGAAGTTCGGAACGGTCGGCCAGAACAGCCACCGCTCGAAGATCACCAATGTCGCGGGGAGCAGTGTGATCATGGCGAGCAACGCCACGACGATTCCGGTCGCGGCGACCGGGCCCATGCCCTTGGTGGAGTTGGCCTCCGCGAACGTCAAGCCCAGCATGCCGATGGCGACGGTGCACGCGCTGGCGACGATGGCCGGAACCGCGCCGCGCAGTGCCGCGGCCATGGCCTCGTGCCGGTCGACGTGGCGCCGCAGTTCCTCCCGGTATCGGGCGACCAGAAGCAGGGCGTAGTCGGTGCCCGCGCCGAAGACCAGCACCGTGAGGATCCCGGAGCTCTGTCCGTTGACCGTCACTCCCGCGTACCGGGCGAGCAGGTAGGCGACGGCCTGCGAGCCCACCAGCGCCACGCCGGCCGAGACGACCGGCAGCAGCCACAACAACGGGCTCCGATATGTCAGCAGCAGGACCAGGATGACGATGGCCAGCGTGGCGTACAGCAGAGTGCCGTCGACCCCCTCGAAGGCGACAGCGGTGTCGGCGACCACACCTCCGGGGCCGGTGACGCGCACCAAGAGCCCGGCGGGAGCGCCGCCCGTGATCTTCTTGATCTTGGCGACCGTGGCGGCGATCTCGTTCCAGCCGCCGACCCCGTCCGCGACCGGCACGATGACCTGGAGCGCCGCGTGATCCTTAGCCGTGATCGGCCCCGTGATCGAACCGGCGACCCCGGGGACCTTGCCGAACGCCGTCGCGTCGGCGGCCGCTCTTTCCTGGTCGGCGGTCGTGATACCCGAGCGTCGCTCGTACACCACGATCGCGGGAATCGTGTTCGTCGGCTGGAAATCTCGCTGCAGCTTGAGCACCTTGGTCGACTCCGCGCGGGCCGGCAGATAGGTCGAGCTGTCGTTCTTCTGGGCTCCGGTGAGTGAGCCGGCCAGTGGCACGGCGACCGCGACCACTACCAGCCAGGCGACGAGGACGAGCCACTTCGCCCGGCAACCGCACACGAGCGCCGCCCATCTGGCCGCGCCGCTCCTGCTTCCGCCCGCGCCGTCGATCGGGCTGGGCGCGGGTCCGCGCGTGGCGCTCATCGGGCCGACCGCTTGGTCGCCGGAGCCGCGAATCGGGCTGGCCGATCCGTCCTACGACGGGGCCGCGGCCTGTCACCGGGGGGATATCGACGGGCATGAGCATGTGCGAAGACGGACATGCGGAACCTCCTGGCACTCGGTTTCGGATCGTGCGAGTGTTAGGATTTACCGCAACCATCTAATAGTCAAATGATTTGGATATCAAGTTGCTGAACGAATCTGATCCCGATGGGCCCGACGCCCTGTCGCGGCAGCTCACAGAGGAGCTGTTCGAAATGGGGATGGCGATCGACCTGATCGGTCAAGCGGCGGCGAGTCGCCTGGGGATCAACCAGACCGACCTCATCTGCCTGAACCTCCTTGTCCGCAACGGCCCGATGAGCGCCGGCCAGATCGCCTCGGCCCTGGGCCTGACCACCGCCGCGATCAGCGCGATGGCCACCCGTCTGGAGGCGGGGGGATACGCGCGTCGCGAGATGGACCCGAAGGACCGCCGCCGGGTGCTGCTGCACGCTTCGATCGAAAAGACTCTCGAGGCGTTGAGCCTGTTCGACGCCTTCTACAAGGCGACGGGCGAGCTGTACTCGTCGTATGACGAACGGGACCTGCGGATGCTCAGCGACCTGATCGGCCGGTTCCGCCACCTCATCGCCGCTCACGCCGTGGCCATCCGCTCAGGAGCGCGCTGACCCTCCGGGACTGCCGTGCCGCGCGCTCACCGGTTGTTCGGCCGGATCACTGGACCCTTGCCCGCCGGTGGTCGCGGATGTGCTGCCGAAGCAGGCCGTTGAACTGGTCTGCCGCGGCGTCGGGGATCCAGTGAGAGACGCCGTCGAGTTCGACGTACCTCAGTGGCGCGGCGACGTGCCGCGTGGTCGCCCGGGCGGCCTCCCTGGTCAGGAACTCGTCCGCCGTCGACCAGACGTACAGGGCCGGGACCTCGATGTCGCCCACCGGGGGCTGCTCGTCGAACGCCGTGGCCCGGTAGTAGTTCAGGCCCGCGGTCAGCGCCTCCCGCTCGCCGAGCACCGAGAGGTAGTCCGTCACCAGTTCCGCGGGCAACTCGCGGTACACCCCTCGCAGGCCCGCGGCGTCGTCGGCGAGGAGGAAGTCCTCCGCTACGGCCGGCTGCCGAAGCAGCATCGCGTACGCGGAGCGCTGCGCCTGATCCCCGCCGAGCTCGCCGTGCAGCGCCGATCCGAAAGCGGTCGGATGCGGGGTGGAGGCGACCGTGAGGGTTTCCAGCACATCCGGGTGCCGTCCGGCGACCTGCCAGGCGACGATGCCGCCCCAGTCGTGACCGACCAGGTGAAATTTCTTGGCGCCGAGTTCGCGCGCGACGGCCAGGACGTCGCCGGCGAGATGCTCGATCGCGTAGGCGTCCACGGAGCCGGGGCACGCGCCCGGCGAGTAGCCACGCTGGTCGAAGGCGACCGCGCGCAGGCCGTCGCCGGCGAGCGCCGTCAGCGTCGCGTCCCATGCCCGTGAGGTCTGCGGAAAGCCATGGAGCAGCAGGACCAGGCTGCCGTCACGAGGTCCCGCGGCACGGCAGCGGAACGTCATCCCATCGACCGCGAGGTCGAACCGCTCAGTGTCCATTCGTTTCATCCTTCCGATGGCCGGGCCGGTTCCTGTCGATCAGCCCGGAAAGCGCGTGCCTCGCCCGCCGCCTGCCGCCCGCCGCCCGCCGCCTGCCGCCTGCCGCCCGCCGCCTGCCGCCTGCCGCCTGCCGCCTGCCGCCTGCCGCCTGCCGCCTGCCGCCTGCCGCCCGCCGCCCGCCGTCCGCCGCCGCCGGCCGGCACTGGACGGCACTGGACGGGGCTTGGCACTGGCCCTCGCCGGTAGCGACCCGTGCCGCGGAGGGCGATGGGCGTGCGAAACGGTCAGTGCGCCGTCCAGCCGCCGTCGACCAGGAGAGAGTGCCCGGTGACCAGCGCGGCCGCGGGAGAGGCGAGGAAGAGGACGGCGCCCGCCACGTCGGCGGGCTCACCTATGCGGTGCAGAGCCGCGATGCGCTGCTGGACGTCGGCGCGGAAGGCCGGGTCGGACAGGGCCGCCTGCGTGCCGGGCGTGGCGATGAACGTCGGCGCCACGGCGTTGACCGTGATCCCGTGCCGACCCTACTCCACGGCGAGGCACTTGGTGAGGTGAGCGATCGCCGCCTTCGTCATGCAGTAGACCGACTCCCCGGGCAGGGCCACGAAGGCGGCCTGGGAGGCGAGATTGATGATCCGCCCGTACCCTTGCGAGATCATCACCCGGCCGGCGAACTGGCTCGCGAAGAACGTTCCCTTCAGGTTCACCGCCAGTGTCCGGTCGAAGTCGTGGGCCGTCACCTCCTCGGCGGGGTTGCCGGGCGCGATGCCCGCGTTGTTGACGAGGATGTCGAGTCGGCCGTAGTGCTCGACGGTGGCGCCGACGGCGGCCTTCGTCTGGTCGATGTCGCTGATGTCCATCGGCAGCGCCACGGCCCGCCGGCCCATCGCCTGGATGCGGGCGACGAGGTCGTCACCTGAGCGTGGTTCGCGCACGCCCAGCGCGATGTCCGCGCCCGCGTTGGCCAGCGTCAGGGCGATGAACTCGCCCAGGCCCCGAGCGGCACCGGTCACGAGCGCCACCTGTCCGGTCACCTCGAACTGGGATGACTCGGATGGCCCGGATGGCTGAGATGTGTGGGCACGGTTTCCTTCCTGACCATTCCTATGGTTGTGCGGCGGCTCCGACCCGCGCAGAGCCACGTGGCGACTCGGCGTCACCCTGCGGGATCCGGCGCAGCCCGGTCCGGTGGTGCCGCCGCCGTGTCCCGGGGCGTTGATCGCCGCATGTCGGCCTGAGGTGGCGGGTGGGATCAGTTCGGTCCGGAGTTCATGGCTCTCGTCGGGCAGCCGCGCCTCGTAGTAGATCCGGTAGCCGCCGTCGGGCAGCGGGAGGACGTCGAGATAGCGGACGTCCACGACCGGCGAGTCCTCGAGTTGAACCAGCGGTGACGCCGTGCCGTCGACGGCGGGGGAGCGCTCGAGTCCGACCAGCACGAGAGCGCCTGACAGGGCCGCGCCCCGGTCCCGTTCTGGCCGAGCTCCGTGTGGATCGTCGGCGTCACGGCCGGTAGGCGTCCCTGCGGTGTTTGATCGTCTGGATCGTCACAGTGTGCTTGTCCTCGTCGATGCGGTAGACCACCCGATAGGTTCCGCGTCGGGCGACATGCAGTCCCTCATACGGCTCTTGGAGTGGCTTGCCCACGCGCCACGGCTCCTGGGCGATCGAACCGGTGATGAGCTCCCAGGCCGCTGCCGCCACACTCTCGGGCAGGCCCGCCGCGAGGGCACGCCGGGCAGGCGGGTCCAGGAGAACGGTGTACCGGTCGCTCACGTCGGCTCCTGCGCCGGCCGCGTTCGCGAAACGCCGCCGTGCCTCCTGGTCCGCAGGCTTCGCTCGTTCATGCGCTCGCCTTGCCGAGGCGAGCGGCCATGATGGCGGCCATCTCCTCCTCGGTGGTCACGTCACCCCGTGCCTCGGCGGCGGCAGCCTCAACCAGGTCGGCGCGCATCTCCGGGTCGGCGAGGATCTCCAGCGTCTCCTGGAGGGACTCCCATTCGGCCACAGACAAGATGACGGCATGTGGCCGCCCGTTCCGAGTCAAGGTGAAGTGGTCATGCTCGCGAGCGGCTCGATCGGCCAACTCGGTCAGCCGGTCCTTCGCCTCGCTGATCGGAATGAGTTCCATGAGGAGATGATATCTCCATGGCTGGAATATCGGCTAAAGTTCCGGCCATCTTATTCGCATTACGCGCGGCGGCACAGGTGTCAGTCGAGCCCGACGTGGGACGTCCGGCGCTTCCGGCATATGAGCAGGCGGCCGGGCGGATCGAAGTCCGGCCGCATGGGCACGGGTCTTCGGCGGCGGGCGCGATCCAGGATCGGCCGCGCCCGGCCGCGGAGCGGAGGGTCAGCCCATATGCGGGTAGCGGTGATCAGTGGGAGGTACGAAGGTCTCCTTGATGGTGCGGGCGTTCACCCAGCGGATCAGGTTGAAGACCGAGCCGGCCTTGTCGTTGGTACCGGAGGCGCGGGCGCCCCCGAAGGGCTGCTGGCCGACGACCGCGCCCGTGGGCTTGTCGTTGACGTAGAAGTTGCCCGCCGCGAACCGCAGGCGCTCTGTGGCGTCCGCGATCGCCGACCTGTCCCGGGCGATGATCGAGCCGGTCAGCGCGTACGGCGAGACGCTCTCCATCTGGTCGAGGACCGCGTCGTAGGACGAGTCGTCGTAGACGTGGACGGCGAGGATGGGACCGAAGTACTCCTTCACGAAGATCTCATCCGTCGGGTCGGCGCCCACCAGGATGGTCGGCTTCACGAAATATCCGGTCGAATCGTCGTACGAACCCGTGAGCACGTCGACCGAGTCCGTCACGCGGGCCCGGTCTATCGCCTGCCTGTGCTTGGCGAACGCCCGGTCGTCGATCACGGCGCCCATGAACGTGGAGAGGTCGCTCGCCACGTCCCCGACCGTGAGCGACTCCGCCGTGGCGACGAGGTCGTCCCTCATCCGCGACCAGACCGAGCGCGGGACGTAGGCGCGGGAGGCGGCCGAGCACTTCTGGCCCTGGTACTCGAACGCGCCCCTGATCAGCGCGGTCGTCAGCACCTCGGGTGAGGCCGACGGGTGGGCGAGGACGAAGTCCTTGCCTCCGGTCTCGCCGACCAGCCGCGGATAGCCGTGGTAGCGGGCGACGTTCTCGCCGACGGTCCGCCACAGATGCTGGAACGTGGGGGTCGAGCCGGTGAAGTGGATGCCGGCCAGCTCCGGGCGGGCCAGCGCGACCTCGGAGACCCCGGCGCCGCTGCCGGTCACCATGTTGATGACTCCTGGCGGGAGCCCGGCCTCCTCCAGCAGTCGCATCGTGAAGTGTGCGGCGAACTGCTGCGTCGTCGCCGGCTTCCAGACGACGACATTTCCCATCAAGGCCGCTGACGTCGGCAGATTTCCGGCGATGGCGGTGAAGTTGAACGGCGTGATCGCCAGAACGAACCCCTCGAGCGGCCGGTACTCCATCCGGTTCCACACGCCCGCCGACGACACCGGCTGCTCGCTGAGGAGCTGCCGCGCGAAGGCGACGTTGAACCGCAGGAAGTCGATCAGCTCGCAGGCCGCGTCGATCTCCGCCTGCTGGACGGACTTGGACTGGCCGAGGATCGTGGCGGCGTTGAGCGTGGCCCGCCACGGACCGCTCAGCAGGTCGGCCGCCCTGAGGAAGATCGCGGCCCGCTCGTCGAAGGACAGGGCCCGCCACGCGGGAGCCGCTCGCAGCGCGGCGTCGACGGCGGCCTGGACGTCCGCGGCGGTCGCGTCAGCCGTACGGCCGAGAACGGAGGCGTGGTTGTGCGGCTGGACGACGTCGATGGACGCCCCGCCGCCCATGCGCGCCACGCCGTCGATCGTCATCGTGAGATCGAGCTGCGCGCCGTTCAGCTCCTTGATCCGGTTCTCCAGGACGGCCCGCTCGGCGCTTCCGGGGGCGTAGCCGTACACCGGCTCGTTCGCCGGGGCCGGGACCTTGCTGATCGCATCCATCATTTACCTCTCAGAGCGCGCAGGAAGAAGGCGACGTTGGCGGGGCGCTCGGCGAGGCGGCGCATGAAGTAGCCGTACCATTCGTCGCCGTATGGCAGGTACACCCGCACCGCGGCGCCCGCTCCGGCGAGCGCCTTCTGCTTGTCGGTCCGGATGCCGTAGAGCATCTGATACTCGTAGCCGTCCCGGCCGCGTCCGTTCCGGTCGGCCAGCAGCTCGGTGACGGCGATCAGCCGGTCGTCGTGGGTGGCCACCATGGGGTAGCCACGGCCCGCCATGAGGATGCGCAGGCACCGCACGTACGCCTGGTCGACCGCGCCCTTGCTCTGGTGGGCCACCGACGCCGGTTCCCGGTAGGCGCCCTTGACCAGGCGCACCCGCGAGTCGGCGAGGTCACGGCAGTCCGCCTCGCTGCGGAACAGGCAGGACTGGATCGCGACGCCCGTGTCCGGGAAGTCCTCCCGCAGCGCGCGCAGGATCTCCAGGGTGGAGTCGACCGTGGTGTGGTCCTCCATGTCGAGCGTGACGGTCGTCCCGTACTCGTGGGCGGCCGAGCAGATCTGCCGGGCGTGCTCCAGCGCCATGGCGTCGTCGAGCGCCTGGCCGACGGCCGACAGCTTCACCGAGACCTCGGCGTCGCGCCCGAGCTCGAGCGGGTGCAGCGCGTCCAGCAGAGTGACGTACGCCTTGGCCGTGTCGGCCGCCGTCCCGGCGTCGCAGACCTCCTCGCCGAGGCGGTCCAGCGTGACGGAGATGCCGGCGTCGGTCAGCCGCCGGGCCGCGCTGACCGCGTCGGAAACGGACTCACCCGCGACGAACCGATCGACGACCTTGCGGGTCGGCGGAAAGCCGGACACGGCCCGCCGGGCGAGCGGGTTGCGGGACGCGGCCAGAAGTAGGGAACCGAGCATGGATTCATCCTAGATCCGCAGTTCAGGGGTGTTACACGAACATTCGCCACAGCCTCTTCATACAGATGTACAACAGTGGCTATCCTCGGAAACGGCCCTGAAGCAGCCGGGAGCGGCCGTCCCGGAAGCCGGGGCCTGAGCCGGGCGAAAGCCGGAGCGTGGAAGCGCGTAGTGGAGCGGGAACCGGAACCATGCAGGAGATCGCCGACGAGATCGCCCGGCTGCTCGACGCGTCCGTCACGCTGGAGGACCGCTCCTTCCAGCTCCTGGCGTACGGCGCGCAGTCCGGGGACATCGACACCGTCCGCCAGGAGTCGATCCTGCGCAGGCGGGCCACCGACGAGGTGCGGGCCCACTTCGAGGCGTACGGCATCGCCACCGCGACCGGCCCGGTGCGGATCTCCGCCATCCCCGGCCTGCTCGGCCGGATCTGCGTGCCGCTGCGGCACGGCGGCGTCACCTACGGCTACCTGTGGCTGCTCGACTCCGGCGAGCTGACCGACGACCGGCTGGCCACGGCGGCGCCGCTGGTGGACCGGGCGGCGGCCATGCTCGCGCGGGAGGCCCGGACCCGGCGGGCGCCGCTGTGGGACTTCTTCTCCGACGACCCCGGGACGAGGGCCGCCGCCTCGATCGACATCGACGGCCCCGTCGTCGCGATAGCCGTACGAACCTCACCCGAGAGGGTCGGCGCGCTGTGGACGCTGCCGCGCGGGGTGCTCGCGGACCCGGGCCCGGACCGGCACGGCGAGCCGCTCACCGCGTTGCTCGCCCCCGCGCGCCAGGCGCGCGAGATCGCGGCGAGAGTCCACACGATGTACGGCACGGCGGTCGGGATCGGGGGAGCGCGCGACGACCCGGGGGAGGCGTGGCGCAGCTGGCGCGAGGCGGTCCTCGCCGTGCGGGTGGCCGAGCACGTCGACCGGCACGCCCCGATCGCGGACTGGCCCGGGCTGGGCGTCTACCGGCTCCTGGCGAGGCTTTCGCGAGTGGAGCTCGCCGAGCTGGCCGCGGAGTCCGCCGCCCTCGGGGACCTGGCGGAGACGGTCGAGACGTACCTCGACCGGGGCGGCCACGCGCAGGAGACGGCCGCGCTCCTGGGGGTGCACCGCCAGACGCTCTACTACCGGCTGGGCAAGGCCGAGCAGATCACCGGGCTCGACCTGTCCGACGGGGAGAGCCGGCTGCTGCTCCACCTGTCGCTGAAGGCGGCCGCCCTCACGCGCACGTCCTCTCGTAGACCCGCAGCAGCTCCATGCTGATGCGCTCCAGCGAGTAGCGCGAGCGCGCGCGATCCGCGGCGGCGTAGCCGATCGCCGTTCGCAGCGTGGCGTCCCCCAGCAGCTCGCGGATCCGTGCGACCAGCTCGGCCGGGTGTTCCGGCGGCAGCAGGAATCCGGTGACCCCGTCCACGACCGAGTCGAGGTGCGCGCCGACGGCGGACGCGATGACGGGGACGCCGCAGGCCATCGCCTCCAGCGCCGCCATGCCCGTGGGCGCGGTGGGCGGCAGCGAGAGCACCACGTCCGTACTGCGCATCAGTTTCGGCATCGCGTTGTGCGGCACCTGGCCGAGCAGATCGACGCGGTCCTCCACGCCGCGGTCCTCGGCCAGCGTGCGCAGCCGCTCGATGCTCGGGTCGTCTCCTCCGGCGATCACGAGCTGCGCGTCGGGAACGGCGGTCAGCGCCTTCACCGCGAGCCCGGCGCCGGCGTGGCCGACGTGGAGCAGGCGCGGCCGGCCGTCGCGCGGGATGGACGGGCCCTGCCTGCGGAATCGCTCGATGTCGACGCAGGTGGGGACGACCGAGATGTTGCGGCGCGGCACCCCCATCCGGATCAGCTCGGACTCCTCGTCGGCGCAGGCCGCGATGACCGCCCTGGCCTGGCGGCCGATCGCGCGCTCCAGCCGCCGGACCGGAGCCGACGTCTCGGCGAGCGCGTGGCCGTGGAACGTCTGGGTGACCGGCACGCCGAGCCCCTCCGAGCCCGCGATGGCGGCGAGGCCGCTGGACCACGAGTGGGCGTGGATGATGTCGGGACGCTCGCGGCTCCATCGGCGCCGGAGCCCCGCGCTGAAGTCGGGAAGGTAGGGCAGCAGGTCGCTCTCGGAGAGCTCCACGTCCGGTCCCGCCGGCACGCGCTGGACGGTGGTGCCCGTGGCGTGGGAACGGGTGTAGACGGCCACGCGGTGGTCGCGGGCCAGCTCGCGCGCGATGGCGGGAGTGTCCGGGCTGAGTCCGTGCGCGGAAACGATCGCTATATTCATGACACACCTCAAGGCGACAGCGCTTTGAAAAGGTGTGCCTGCGTCCTAGGCACGATCCATGTAACAGGGTTTACCTTACCCTGACTCGATTTAAACGCCTAATCCGGTGAAAATCGGACATTCCCTAATGCGCCGCGACCTGCGCCGTTCGCGTGTCAGCGAGCCCGGCGTCCCTACGCCCGTGTCAGCGAGCCCGGCGCAGGACCAGGACGGTGATCTCGTCGATCGCCCGGCTCCCGCAGAACACCTGATGATCCTCCTCGATGGCCTTCACCACGGCGCCCGGCGGCTGGCCGGCGCACCGCGCGAGCGCCTCCGTGAGACGGCCGTCGCCGTAGCTCTCGCCGGTCGCGCTCCGCGACCCCACCAGGCCGTCGGAGAAGAGCACGAGGATCTCGCCCTCGGCCGGTGTCAGCTCCTCCGCGGCCGGATCCGCGCCCTCCTCCAAGCCCAGCGGGACGCCGCCGCCGGAGGAGAAACGGACCGCGCCGTCCGGCTGGATCAGAGCCGCGGGATGATGCCCCGCCGATGCGAGCCGTACTCTGCGACCGCGCACGAAGCCCGCCGCGGCCATCACGAAGAGACCGGACCCCTGCGCGACGAGGGCGTCGCTGACCTTGCGCAGCGCCTCCACGGGGTCGCGCTCGCCGACGCCGAGCACCCGCAGCCCGCCACGGACCATCGTGGTCACGGACGCCGCCTCCGCGCCCCGCCCGACCGCGCTGCCGATGACGAAACCCCAGCCGTCCTTGACCGGGAACACGTCGTAGAACTCGCCGCCGACCGCCCGGAGCCCGGACCCGGGATGGTACGCCGCCGCGATCTCGAAACCGGGGATCTCCGGCAGCGTGCGGGGGAGCACCCCGGCCTGCAGCGTGTCGGCCGCCTGCGACCTGCGCTGGAACGTGTGCTGCGCCTCCATCGCCAGACCGAGGTGGACGCCGATCTCTTCGAGCAGCCCGAGGTCCGCCAGGCCGAACGGGGGCCGGTCGCGCAGCCGTACCAGCGTGAGAACGCCGCGGATCTCGTCGTCGGTCCGGATGGGCACGCTGAGCAGGGATCCGGCGTCCATGTCGCGAAGGACGCCGGGGCCGAGCAGCGAATCGTCCGCCACCATCTCGTGGACGGCCCCGGTCCCGGTCGTCAGGACATGATCCACGATGGGCGCGGCGGCAGGGTCCATCCCCTCGACGACACGCTGGAGGCGGTCGACCGGCCGGCTCGCCGGGCCGATGACGGTGACCCGCTGCGGGGCGCCGTCCCTGATCACGTCTGCCACCACCCAGTCGGCGGTCTCCCCGGCCAGCAGCCGCGCGGCCCGGACCAGGGCCACCGGCCGGCGCAGGCTCTCCTCGTCGAGCAGCAGTCGTGTGAGCCGGGACAGCAACTCGTGCCGCCGCGCCGCCGCCATGATCATCGGCTCCTCGGGAGCGGCGGCGTGTTCCCCGGCCTCGGGCAGTCGCACCTCCATGGGCAGCGCCACCGCGGCGATCATCTCCTGCGGCTCGCCCGGCATCCGCAGTCTGCTGAGGACCAGTCGCACCGTGTGGGCGCGCCCCTGATGGGCGAGCCGGGTCTGGAACACCACGCTCTCCTCGCCGTGCGTCACGGCGGTCAGGTGGGAACGGAAGGCCGCCCGGCCGGACATGTCGATCAGGAGCGGGAAGGCCCGGCCGACGAGGTAGCCCGTGGGGCTGCCGAGAAGGCGCGTGGTCTCGTCGTTGATCCGCCGGACGGTGCCGCCGGCGTCCATGACGATCACCGGGACCGGAAGCGTCCGGAACACCTGGCGCAGCAGCTTCTGCTCCCGCTGGCCGCCGCCGTCCTTACGCCTGCGGCCCCTGCTCAGCTCGGCGCTCGCCGACCTGAGCAGCTCCGCCGCGCTCTCCAGCTCGGCGAGCGCCGCTCCGGGAGACGGATCCTCCCGGAGGGCGGCGATGCGGTCGGCCAGATCGCTCAGCGAACGCTCCAACCCGGCGGGATCGGTCACGCGGCCCCCTCCTGCGACGACGCAGACTCGGATACAGTCCGGATTAGTCTCGAACTTAGGGGAATGGTCCCTTCCATCATGGAGACAACACCCATCCTCGCGCGAGACCTCGCCACACTCGGCCGCATGAGCGAGGGCGCCTCCTTCGAGAGCGTGCTGCGCGGCATCACCGAGGCCGTCGCACGCGGCGTGCCCGGATGCGCGGGCAGCACGGCGGAGCTGCGGCTGGAGGAGAGGGTCCTGCTCGCCGCGTCCCACAGCGAGCTCGCCGTCTTGACCGATCAGGAGCGTGACCTGCGGGAAGGCCCGTCACGTGAGGCGTTTTCCGCCGGGCGGCCGGTCGTCGTAGCGGACGTGATGCGCGATCCGCGCTGGCCTCGCTACGCCACGACGGCGGTACGGCACGGCATCCGGTCGGTGATGGTGCTCCCGATCAAGGTGGACCACGCCATGGTGATCATCGGTCTCTTCGCGGTACGGCCGGGCGCCTTCACGGCGGACAGTCCTCTCACGACCCTGCTGGCCGAGCAGGTCGCGGTCGCGCTCGCCAACGTCCGGGAGTTCGACGACGTGACGACCAGCGCCGCCCAGCTGCAGGAGGCCCTCGCCGGGCGGTCGGTGATCGACCAGGCCAAGGGCATCATCATGGCCTCCGGCGGATGCTCGGCCGAGGACGCCTTCGAGGAGCTCAGGAAGGTGTCCCAGCACCACCAGGTGAAGGTGGCCGATCTCGCCAAGCTGCTGGTCACCGAACATCAGCGCAAACGCGGCGGAGACCGGCCGGGCTGACCTGACGGCGTGATCTGGAGGCGCGGGCAGGATTCCCGGGCCTGGGGGCGCGGTCTCAGGCCGCGAACGCGGCGAGTGCCTCTTCCGGGGTGTCGAAGAGCGGCAGCCGCTCGGAAAGGCCCGTGACCCACATGACCTTGGAGTTCGGATAGTTCACCCGGACCAGAGCGAAATGCCCGCCCGCCGTGGTGGAACGCTGCCACTGGTGCACGATGAGGCCGAGCGCGCGCGAGTCCATGAACGTGACCCCGCCCAGATCAAGGATCATGTCCGGGCCGTGGTCCTCGGCCGCGGCCTCCAGATAATCCGTGAACTGATCACGTGTGGTGGCGTCGAGGATGCCGTCGATGTGGACCACCACGACGCCGTCGGCGATCGTGGAGCGCAGGGACAGCGTCCCGGGGTTGTACACCTCGTGCCTCCTTCGGTTCTCGGCCCCGGCAACATTACTGGTGGCGACAAGGTGGTGATACTCCCCGAATCGGGGGAATGTCAGATCAGAGGTCCAGCAGAGGGCCTCGTCTCGAACTGTAGCGAGGCGCGCCTTCTGCAAGGTTGACCCGGCTCGGCGCCGCCCGCAAAGAAATGTGAAGGGGACCGCGCAGATGACCGCCGAGGACCGAGTAGCGACCATCAGCGACCCGAGACCGGGCGACTCCGAGCAGGGCCGCGCCGAGGAGCTGCTCGCCGAGCTGGCCAGGGACGACCTGGACGAGAAGCGGCGGGCCCGGCTCCGAGAGATGATCGTCGAAATGCACCTCCCCATGGCACGGGACATCGCCCGGCGGTATCTGCACCGCGGCGAGCCCATGGAGGACCTGCTCCAGGCGGCGTACGTGGGGCTGATGAAGGCGATCAACGGATTCGACCTCAGCCTCGGGCACGGCTTCCGCGGCTACGCCATGGTGACCATGACCGGCGAGGTGAAGCGGCACTTCCGCGACCGCACGTGGGCCGTCCGCGTGCCGCGCCTCTACCAGGAGCGGCGCTCGGAGCTCAACCGGCACGTCGCCGACATGACGCAACAGCTCGGCCGGTTCCCCACCGTGCGCGAGCTCGCCAAGAGGATGCGCATCTCAGAAGAGGAGATGATCCTCACCCTGGACGCCTCCGCGGCGTACAGCACGCTGTCCCTCGACGCCCCCCTCGGTGCCGGCGACGCGGCGGCCCTCGGGGACGTGCTCCCGGAGGAGGACGACGCCCTGGACACCCTCGTCGACAGGGCGGCCGTGAAACCACTCATCGACGATCTTCCCGAACGGGAGAAGAACATCCTCCTGCTGCGGTTCTACGGCAACATGACCCAGGCCGAGATAGCCGCGGAGTTCGACATATCGCAGATGCACGTGTCGCGGATCCTCCGCAAGGTCCTCGACCAGCTCCGGGCCGAGCTCGTCGCCGGATGACCCGCCCGCGGCGATGTATCGTCATCGCCGAGCCGGCCTGTGGGAGGCGTGATCGGGTGAACGAGGACGGCGTACGGCCGCCGCCCGCCGACGGAGCGGACAAGGAACTCACCTTCTCCTTGGCCGATCTCCCCGGTGTGCGCGAGTTCGCCGCCCTCCAGGCACGCCGCCGGGGCATGGCCGAGGACGCCGTCGGCGACCTGGTCGTGGCGCTCAACGAGGTCGCGACCAACGCCGTGACACACGGCGCGGCCAAGGCGCGGCTGCGCATGTGGGACGACAGCGACGATCTGGTCGTCGACGTGCACGACGAGGGCAGGCGGTGGCGGCCGGAGGGCCCGCCGGGACACCTGCCGCCCGACGAGAACGCGACGAGTGGCATGGGCCTGTGGGTGGCCCGCCTCCTCAGCAAGGACATCTCCGTGGACACGGGCCCCCAGGGGACGACCGTGAGGATGCGTTTCGCTGTGTGAAAGGGGTAAGGGCAACGTATGACCGCACCCCGCATCCTGATCGTCGGCGGCGGATATGTCGGTATGTACACCGCACTCCGCCTCCAGCACAAGCTCGGCCGCGGCGAAGCGGAGATCATCGTCGCGGACAACGACTCCTACATGACCTACCAGCCGTTCCTCCCCGAGGCGGCCGCCGGGAACATCGAGCCCCGGCACGTGGTCGTCCCCCTCAGAAGGATTCTCACCGCCTGCGAGATCCTCAGCGGGAGCATCGTCCAGGTGAGCCTCGCCCGCCGCGACGCGGAATTCCGGCCGCACGAGGGGCCGCCCCGCGTCCTCGGCTACGACTACCTGGTGTTCGCGCCCGGGTCCGTGTCCCGGCTCCTCCCGATTCCCGGGCTCGCGGAGCGCGGAATCGGCTTCAAGACCGTCGAGGAGGCCATCCACCTGCGCAACCACATCCTGGGCAGGCTCGACATCGCCACCTCCACTCCGGACCCGGACGTCCGCCGCCGGGCGCTGACCTTCGTCTTCGTGGGCGCCGGATTCGCCGGCGTCGAAGTGCTGGCCGAGCTCGAGGACATGGTCCGCGACGCCTGCAGGTACTTCCGCGGCCTTCGCATGGAGGACATGCGGTGGCTGCTCGTGGAGGCCACCGGCCGGATCCTCCCCGAGGTCGGGCCCGACATGGGCAGATGGACGGCGGAGCAGCTGCGCAAACGCGGCATCGACCTGCGGCTGGAGACCCGGCTCAAGTCAGCGGAGAACGGCCACATCATGCTCGACGACGGAGACGAGTTCGACGCCGAGACGCTCGTATGGACGGCCGGGGTCATGCCGCACCCGCTCGCCAACTCGGGCGACCTGCCCCTGGATGACAAAGGCCGGGTCAAGGCGTCGGAGTTCCTGCTCATCGAGGGCACCGACTTCGCGTTCACCGCCGGGGACTCGGCCGCCGTCCCCGATCTCACCCGGCCCGGCGAGCTCTGCCAGCCCAACGCCCAGCATGCCGTACGGCAGGCGCACCGCCTGGCCGACAACCTTCTCGCCACCTTGAGGGGCGGGGAGCTCAAGCCGTACAAGCACAAGAACGCCGGGTCGGTGGCCAGCCTGGGGCTGCACAAAGGGGTGGCGCAGATCTACGGCCGGGAGATCCGCGGGTTCCCCGCGTGGTTCATGCACCGGACCTACCATCTCGCCCGCATGCCGACGCTCAACCGGAAGACGCGCATTCTGATGGACTGGACGCTGGCCCTGTTCTTCCGCCGGGAGATCGTCTCGCTCGGCGCCCTGCAACGCCCACGCGAGGAGTTCGAACTGGCCGCCTGGGCTTCGGCGCACCGGCACATGCCCGCACACGCGCCCGGACCCGGCGCCCCGCGGTAGCGCACGGCGGAGGGGCGCCTCCGAAACCGGCACCCCTCCGCCCCGGCTGAGGCGTTCGGCCTCAGATGTTCGGGCCCGGCGTCAGCGCTGAGGCGTTGGGCCCCTCAGGTGTTCGCCCTGACGTCAGCGCTGAAGCGTTGCAGCCCTCGAGTGTTCGGCCGGGCGTCAGCGCTGAGGTGTTTGGGCCCCTCAGGCGTTCGCCCTCGCGTCAGCGCCGGGCTCGCGTCACCGCCTGGCTCGCGTCCGCCCGCCGCTCCGCCAGGCGGTCGACGTACCGACGCCTGCCTGATGCAGGGCGAGCAGGCACAGGCCCAGCGCGATCAGCGCGGTGAGGCCGACGCCGATACTGGCATTGAGCAGATCGAGAAGGAACGCGATGCCGAAGACGACCGCCGCGGCGATGGCGAGCATGATGCCTCACTTCCTGACTAGTTGGGCGAATATGGCGCGGTACTCGCGCAGCGCCAGCCGTAGCTGCTCGGTGTCGTCCTGGTCGGCGTTCTTCCAGCGGTCCACCACGCTCTGGCGGCGCGTGCCGAGCTGGGTCAGGGCCTCCTCGACCAGCGCGTCGGCCTGCTCGACCGACTCGCGCGGGTGCTCGACGAACCCGGCCTTGATGTCACTCCACCGCTGCTCGAAGTCGATGCCCTCGGCGCCCCTCCGGGCCGCTCCGGCGTCCTCCGGCGTCATCGGCCGGTCCGCCCCAGCCTCCTCACGGGCGCGCTGCCCCGGCACGGTGACGTCGTCGTTGAGCACGTCCCCAGGCCGGTCCACCGGCTCGAAGGACTCCCGTTCCGCGGGACCCCCGCCGGCTTCGGGCGAGTACACCGGCCCCGGGCCCTCGAAGTCGCTTCGCCGCCCCTCAGAACGATCGCCGCGTTCGTCGGCGAAGGCCTGCTCCCTGCGCGCCTCCTCCTCAAGGGGCTCGGGCCGCTCCGGCGCCGGCTCCTCAGGCGCGTCGTATCGGGTGTCGTAGGGATCCTTGTTCATCACCCTCAGCTCCTCGGTGTCGAGCGACCAGGGGTCTCCAGGAGTTCCTGGAACAGCACCCGGTAATGGACCATGGCCTGGCGGAGCTCCTCAGTGGACGCCTCCTGCCGTGCGGCGCGGCGGCTGACGTCGTGCGCCTGCCGGTAGTGGTCCAGAGTGGCGGCGTGGGCGACCGAGAGGTCGTTCACCTGCTGCTCGAACTCCTCGGTCGGGTAGCCACGGTCGGCCATGACCGAGGTGACGAGCGCGTCGGCCTCGGTGACGGCGAAGCCGGGGGCGTCGACGAAATGTTCCTGCACGTCCGACCACTTGCTCGAGTAGTTCTGCCTGGTCTCTTGATCGAGCGGCTTGATGTCGAGCTTGTCGTGCCGTTCCTCGCGGGCGAGCAGCTCCTGCTCGGCCTCCTTGCGGCTGTCGCGCTCCTGCAGCGTCCGGTCGTACTCCGGCCCGAACTGGTCCTGTAGGTGGTGGCGCTGGCGGTTCTGACGTGCGACGAGGTAGCCGATCACGAGGATCGCCACCAACACGACGACGATCACGGCCACCCATCCTGCGGTGGTCATATCTGCCTCCAGGGTGAGTGCGTTGCGTCCCTTCGCACTGCCCTGGAAAACGACGTCCAAGCCTGCGTAATCACTCGCCTCGGGGGTAGGCGAAGTTATTACCGTCTGAGGAGGTTGTCATGGGCTTCGGAGCCGGTCTCGCCTTCATCGCGGTCGGCGCGGTTCTCGCTTTCGCCGTCCAGTGGGACATTCCAGGAATCGATCTACAGATGATCGGCTGGATCCTGATGGGCGTCGGCGTCGCCGGAATTCTGCTGACCGGCCTTTACGCGCGACGTTCTCGCGCAGGGGACACCGTGGAGATGGTCGAGCCCGACATCATGTACACCGTCGACCCGTCCGTGGAGCCGCGCGGGACCGACCCGCACATGCACGTCCACGTACGGGACGAGAAGATCTAGCCGCGGTCGGCTGCCTGATTCACATCCGCCCAGGTCGCGGCACAACGGGCGGCTACGTGGGACAGCGGGTTGTTTTCGGGTCACGTGTCGGTCTCGGATGGGATCGCCTTCCGCGCCTCGGCGAGGACGATCGCGATGTGCGGGTTCTCCGTGGCGGGCACCTCACGGAAGCCCTCCGACGGGTCGTAGGCGATGTCGAGGCCCCCGTCGACCAGGCGCCCCGCCCAGCGGAGGGCGGTGTTGAGCTTCTCCTTCGAGATAGTACGGCCCTGCGCCACCGCGGAAAGGTTCCGCAGATTCGTGGCGGGACCGGTCTGGTTGTGCTCGCGGTTCAGCTTCCAGGGCAGGGCCCGGCTGTGGTCCGTCATCGGCTTGGACAGCCCCGCGGCCCGTTTGGCCTGGAGAATCCCGGACTCGGTCACGCCGAAATGCGCGGCTAGCTCCGCGTTGGACCATCCGTCGGCCACCAGACCGCCCAGCTCCTCATGATCGACCCGCGGTTTGCGTCCCATGATCGATAGCCTAGGCCTACGGCATCAGGCTGTGCGCACGTGCCCTGAATCTGCGCTAAGGTTGGTGTCGCTCGGCCAGCCGGGCAACGGGACGTAGCGCAGCTTGGTAGCGCACTTGACTGGGGGTCAAGGGGTCGCAGGTTCAAATCCTGTCGTCCCGACACTGTTTCGGCAGGTCGGAGCCACAGTATCCAAGATCGGATGCTGTGGCTTTTCTCTTGTGTCACCCAGGTGTCATCAAAGCTCGGCTCCCGTTGGCTGCCGTCCGGTGACAGATATCTGTCCAGCGTGTCAGGGCATTCGCCGGTCCGGAGAGAGGCCCTGCGGGCACGGTTCAAACGCAGGTGGAAATCTACGATGTAAAGGAGTAGGCCAGCCGCTGCCCGTAAACATTCACATGGTGCACGAAGAGGGAGCAAACGACAGCAAGCAGTCACTGTTTCGTGCGTGGACGACTGTGGGAGACATCGGATTTAGGCCATGAAATCGCCTGCATGCCGATAGCTGTGACGATCCGTCGACCAGCCGATCACGTTCCGTAGGCCACCTGAATGTTTACCGCTGCCCGTGGTTCTGATCAGACATGGCATGACGAGGCTCAGACAGCATGCTCGGCGTGCATCCTCGCCAGGATGCAGAGGTCGGGCCGCTTCCCCGGCTCCAACTGGCGATCGACAGCAACGTGCAAGCTGTCGTGAAGGGATTCATCGTTATCGGCGCAGTGGCCGTTGACGCCCTGGCGCGACGTCGAACCGGCTGATATCCGGTCATGCCCACTTCAAGTCCGCGGGCTCTTGGCTCAAGGGAAGGGGAGGGTGCGGGCGAGCAGGGTGACCAGGATCAGCACGACAGGAAAGCAGACCAGGAACATGGCGAACGTGTAGCCCATGATGTCGCGAGCCTTGAGCCCGAGGATCGTCAGCGTGGGCAGCATCCAGAACGGCTGCAGCAGATTGGCACTGGCCTCACCGAGGTCGTACACGACGACGACCCAGCCCTGGTTCACGTGGAGTTGGTTGGCCGCGTCCAGGACGTAGGGTGCTTCGATCACCCACTTGCTGCCGCCGCTGGGGACGAAGACGCCGAGTACACAGCTGTAGATGGCGATGAAGGCCGGATAGAAGAACTCGTTCGACACCGATACCAGCCAGCCTGCGATGGTCTTGCTGAGGCCGGTAAAGGCGATCATCCCGAAGATCCCGCCGTACAACGGGAACTGGAGCAGTACGCCGGAGGCCGCGGGCGTGCCGTCCTTGAACGCCTTCGCCAGGCGTGCTGGACGCCAGTGCAGGATGAGCCCCAGCAGGACGAGGATGAGGTTGATGGTGTTCAGATCGAGCGCATTGAGGGCGTTGCCCTCCGCGCCGGCGAAGTGCCGTGCCAGGTACCACACGCCCAGTGTGAACAGCAGGATCGTGAAGACGGGACTGTACTCGATCCACTCTCCGGGCCGGTTGCGGCGCAGCTGCGAGCGTTCCGCACCGATGCCGGGGCCCAGGTCGATGCCCAGCTGTTCGGCGGTCTTCGCGCGCTCCGGGGAGGGGGACAGCAGCCAGGCCATGCCGACCGCGATGACGAAGACGATCGCTGTGGCCACGATCCCCTGCCACAGGAAGATGGTGTCGGTGAGAGGGACGAGGCCGCTGCCACGTCCCTCTGCGATGACCTTCTGTACGGCGGGCGGACTGGATGCGGCGCTGGCCACCTGGAGCGCCGCCGACCCGGACAGGCCTTGGGCCCATACGGTGCCGAGGCCGAGGAAGGCCATCGCGCCGAGCGCCCGGTAGTCCACGCCCGGGATCCGGCGCGCGATCTCCTTGGCCAGGATCGCCGTGAAGATCAGGCTGAAAGCCCAGTTCAGGTAGGAGCTCACCATGGCGATGGCCGCGGTGAAGGCGATGGCACCACGTGGAGTGCGAGGCACCCGCGCGATCCTGGCTATCAGCCGGCCGACCGGCGGTGAGACCGCGACCGCGTACCCGGCGATAATGATCATTGCCATCTGGAGCGTGAAGGTGATGAGGGACCAGAATCCCTTCCCCCATGCGTCGATGAGACCGTATCCGGTGGTCGCCTCCGGATCGGACGGTACGCCGGACAGGTTCTCGCCGGACGCGAGGCCGAGCGCGAAGACCGCGAACGTGCCCACCAGCACGAAGCCGAGGGCATCAGGCAGCCACTTCTCGGTGAAGGCGGTGAAGCGCAGCGCCATGCCCGCCAGCCAGTTGTCCTTGCTGAGTGTCTGCTTCGGCTCCTGCGAGGGCGCCGTGGTCATCGAGTGTCCTCCTGTGGGGTGGGGCCCGAGATCCCGTGGCCCAGGCGGTCGATGCCGAGGATCATGCGGCGTACACGGCCGAAAGGCCATAGTGGTGATCCACGCAGCACCGCGCTCCTTCATATGAGGCATCGCCATCCGGGACTGTGGCTCTGATCGGCTGCGCGACGCCGAGGACAAGGTGTTCAAACGAAGTGTGGCCTTGGCATCGCGGACGTGAAATGGTCGGGAATTGACCTATTGGCATTTGTTCGCCAACCTCATGAATTCGTGAGTGGACGGCAGACCGCTACGTAGCGTCACATAATGCAGAAGGTACCGATCTGACCTGGCATGATCTGGATTGACTAGATCAACACCATGCAGGGGACCGGTACCTTCA
>JBIOWF010000304.1:0-5232 GCA_044868295.1 Microtetraspora sp.
GCGCGCAAACCACAGGCAACCGTGGGCCGGAAGGCGAACCGCCAAGCAACAGCAGCCCGGACCACCGCCATGACGGCGTCCGAGCTGGCTGGAATCCCCCGGCTTTAGCCGTGGGGAGCGCTTCAAATCAGCCGGATCGCAGCAAAGCCCCAATTGGGACATACCCCATCTGATAGCGTCCGGCGATGCAGATCAAGAAGACAGCTATCATCGCTGCCACAACAACTCTTTTCGCCGCCGCACTGCCTGGGTTTGTGACGCCCGCCGAGGCGGCCGCCGCACCCGGAAATCCGGGTGGCGGGGCGTCCGTTCCGGTGGAGGCGCGGGCGGTGAACACGTCCCGGCCGAACCAGGTGATCGGCAACGGCACCGCCGCGAGCTGCACGTCCGCGGCGGTGGTCGCGGCGGTGGCCAAGGGCGGCGTCATCACCTTCGCCTGCGGCCCGGCTCCGGTGACGATCAAGTTGACCGCCACCGCCAAAGTCCGCAACACCAGCAAACAGGTCGTCCTGGACGGGGGCGGCAAGGTCACGCTAAGCGGCATGGGCAAGCGGCGGATCCTCTACATGAACACCTGTGACCAGGCCCAGGTGTGGACCACGTCGCACTGCGACAACCAGGACTCGCCGCAGCTCACCGTCCAGAACCTGACGTTCGCCGACGGCAACGCCACCGGCGAGCGTGTGGATGGTGGAGGCGGTGGCGCCATCTTCGCCCGAGGCGGCCGGTTCAAGGTGGTCAACTCCAGATTTGTCCGCAATCGCTGTGACGCCGTCGGCCCGGACGTGGGCGGTGCGGCCATCCGCGTCCTGAGCCAGGCCCGCAACCTGCCGGTCTACGTCGTGCAGAGCACCTTCGGCGGAGCCGCGGGCCAGGGCGGAGTCTGCTCCAATGGCGGCGCGCTGAGCAGCATCGGCGTGTCCTGGGTGATCCTCAACAGCATCTTGTCCCACAACCAGGCGATCGGCCGGGGCGCCAACCCGGCCCGGGGCGGCACCCCCGGTGGCGGCAGCGGTGGCGCCATCTACAACGACGGGAACCGGTTCACCCTGCGGATCGCCGGCTCGATCATCGAGAACAACACCGCGAAGGAAGGCGGCGGAGCCGTCTTCTTCGTCAGTAACAACCGGACCGGCACCCTGCTCATCGACCGCTCGACGCTCCGCAACAACCCCAGCGCCCGCTTCGAGACGAAGGGCTACCCCGGCATCTTCTACCTCGGCGCCGGCAAACCGCAGGTCACCTCTTCCACCATCAAGTGACCTGGCGTCTGTCAGCGGACGGCGGCGATGTGGGTGAGTGAGCCGCCGACCATCGTCAGCCGGACCGGCGCGTCGGCCAGTTCGTCGGGCGGCGCGGTGACCGGGTCGACGCCGAATGCCGTGAGATCGGCGCGGTAGCCCGGCGCGATCCGCCCGGCGACCGGTTCCTCACCTGAGGCTCGCGCGGTCTGGCTGGTCATGCTTTCCAGCGCGGTCAGGCCCGCGAGCGCCTGCTCGGGTCGTACGGCGGCCACGCCGGGCAGGCGAGGGGGCGGCGCAGCGTGGTCGTGGCGAGCACCTCGCGCGGGTCGTAGTGCGCGATCGGCCAGTCCGAGCCGAGGACGAGCGTCGCTCCGGCGTCGGTGAGGTCCCGGCAGCGCCAGGCCCGGCCGGCTCTCTCCGTGCCGAGCCGCCACGACCATAGAGTCGGCGGGGTCGAGCCAGAACGGGCCGGTGCTCCCGCCGTGGCAGTCCGGCCGCTCCAGCCAGGCGGTGCCGCCTTCCACCGTGCCGTCGATGAAGAACTTGACGCCCGCGACGCTCCAGCGCCGGCCGCGGGCCGCCTGCAGGTCGACGAGCTGATCGAGGTCGGAGCCGGGCATGCACCAGGGCGCGAAGCGCAGCCGCATCGGCAGGTCGCCGCCGTCCTCGATGCTCGCGAATCAGCGGCCGGGCGGACCCGGCCGCGGCCCCAGCATCACATCCGCGGAGACTGCGCCTGACCGCCGATCACGGCCCGACCAGTGCGTTCGCGCCGAGAAGGACCTTGATGTCCCCGGCGAACGCCCCGTTGCCGGTGTTCACCGCGTAGTCGGGCAGTTCGACGAGGCTGATCCTGCGGTTGAGGCGTTCCAATCGGATCCGTACGGGGGTGTCGCCAGGGTGCACCGTCAGGATTCGTTTGAGTTCGCTGACGAGATCCTTGGTCACGCGTTCCTCGCGAAGAGCGATGACCACCGGTTCGCGCCCGTCGGCCTGGATCCCGGAGATGTCGAGGAACGCGATGTCGGTCGCGTTGAACGAGATGGTGGCGTCCTCACCGTCGCCGCGTGAGCGGATCCGGCCGGTAACGGACACGACCAGGTCTGGTGCGAGGTTGCTGCCGTACAACTGGTAGGTCTGCGGGAAGCAGGGCACCTCGATGGACGCGTCGTGGTCTTCGATCGTGAGGATGGCCCACACGTCGCCCTTCTTGGTGACCTTCTTGTCGACGCCGGAGATGATTCCGGCGATGCGAACGTTGCCGAACCCGGCCTGGCCGTCGAACACCTGGGCGATGGTCAGGTCGCGGTTGCGCTCCAGAATCCGTTCCGCGCCGTTGAGCGGGTGGTCGGAGACGTAGAGGCCGAGCATCTCCCGCTCGAACGACAGTTTGGTCTTCTTGTCCCACTCGCCGTCGGGCACCACGACGTGAAAGACGTTGCTGTTCCCGCTTTCGTCATCGTCGAAGGCGCCGAACAGCGAGTCCTGGCCCAGGGCCTCTTTGCGCTTGACGTCGATGACCGAGTCGACGGCCTGGTCGTGGATCTGGACCAGGCCCCGGCGGAGGTGGCCGAGCCCGTCGAACGCACCGGCTTTGATCAGCGATTCGATGGTGCGCTTGTTGCAGACGACCTGTGGAACCTTCGTCAGGAAGTCATTGAAGTCGCTGAAGGTGCCCTTCTTGGTGCGTGCGGTGATGATGCCGTTGATGGCGTTCTCACCGACGTTCTGAATCGCCCCGAGCCCGAACCGGACGTCCTCGCCGACGGCGCTGAAACGCAGCCCGGACTCGTTGACGTCGGGCAGCAGGACCTTCAGCTTCATGCGGCGGCATTCGGCGAGATAGATCGCCATCCGGTCCTTGTTGGTCCCCACCGAGGTGAGCAGGGCGGCCATGTACTCGGCCGGATAGTTGGCCTTGAGGTAGGCGGTCCAGTAGGACACGAGCCCGTAGCCGGCGGTGTGGGACTTGTTGAACCCGTAGGAGCTGAACGGTTCCAGGACGTCCCAGACCGCTTTGGCCGCCTCCTCGGAGTAACCCTTGTCGACCATGCCGGTGGAGAAGGTGGCCCACTGCTTGTCCATCTCCTCCTTCTTCTTCTTGCCCATCGCCCGGCGCAGGATGTCGGCGCCGCCGAGGGTGTACCCGGCCAGCTGCTGGGCGATGGCCATGACCTGCTCCTGGTAGACCACCAGGTGATAGGTCGTGCCCAGGATAGGCTCAAGAGCCTCCTTGAGCGAGGGGTGGATCGGTGTGATGTCCTGTTGCCCGGCCTTGCGCAGCGCGTAGTTGGTGTGGGCGTTGGCGCCCATCGGACCGGGACGGCCCAGCGCCAGGACCGACGAGATGTCCTCGAACCGGGCCGGCGCGATCAGTTTGGTGAGGTCGCGCATCATCGAGCTGTCGAGCTGGAACACCCCGAGCGTGTCGCCGCGCGCCAGCAGTTCGTACGCCTTCTTGTCGTCCAGCGACAGCGACAGCATGTCCAGGTCGACGCCGCGGTTGTCCTTCACGTTCTGTACGGCGTCGCCGATGACGGTCAGGTTCCGCAGGCCGAGGAAGTCCATCTTCAGCGCGCCCATGTTCTCGCTGCTGGGCCCGTCGAAGCCGGTGATGCGGGCGCCGTCGTCGGGCCGCATGAAGATCGGCATCACGTCGATCAAGGGCTGGGAGGACAGGATGACACCCGCGGCGTGCACGCCGGTGCCCCGGGTCAGCCCCTCAAGGCCGAGCGCGGTGTCGATGACCTGCTTGACGTCCTGGTCCTCTTCGTACAACTTGCGAAGTTCGGTCGCCTCGGCGTACCGGGAGTGCTTGTCGTCGAAGATGCCGGTGAGCGGGATCTCCTTGCCCATGACGGCGGGCGGGAACGCCTTGGTGATCTTCTCGCCCACGAGGAAGGGGTAGCCCAGGACGCGGGCCGCGTCCTTGACGGCGGCCTTCGACTTGATCGTCATGTACGTGATGATCAGCGAGACGTTGTCCTCGCCGTACCGCTCGGTGACGTAGCGGATCATGTCACCGCGGCGGCGCTCGTCGAAGTCGAGGTCGACGTCGGGCATGGAGATGCGTTCGGGGTTCAGGAACCGCTCGAACAGCAGGGAATGCTCAATGGGGTCGAGCTCGGTGATGCCCGTGACGTAGGCGACCATCGAACCGGTCGCCGACCCTCGGCCCGGGCCGACCCAGATGCCGCTGTCGCGGGCGTACTGGCAGATGTCGGCGACGACGAGGAAGTAGCCGGGGAACCCCATGTCCTCGATCACGCCGAGCTCGTACTCGATCCGCTCCAGGACGTGGGCCGGAACGGGGTCGCCGTAGCGGCGGACCGCGCCGCGCTGGGCCTCCTTGCGCAGCCAGCTCATCTCGGTCTCCCCCTCGGGGACCGGGAACTTGGCGGCGAGGTCGCGGTGGGCGAAGACCTCGTCGTACGGCTCGACGCGTTCGGCGATCAGCAGGGTGTTCTTGCAGCCCTGCGCCCAGATCTCCGAGTTCGGGTCGAGTGCCCACATTTCCTCGGCGGAGCGGACGTAGTAGCCGTTGCCGGAGAACCGGAACCGGCTCGGGTCGCTGATCTGGGAGTTGGTGCCGACGCACAGCAGCGCGTCGTGCGCGGTGGACTGGTCTTCGGTGACGTAGTGGGAGTCGTTGGTGACCAACGGCGGGATGCCGAGCGTCTCACCGATCCGCAGCAGGTCACTGCGGACCCCCGTCTCGATCGGGATCCCGCCGTGATCCATGATCTCCAGGAAGTAGTTGTCCCGGCCGAAGATGTCCTGATATTTGGCGGCGTGTTCCAGCGCCTTGTCGTACTGCCCGAGCCGGAGCCGGGTCTGGACCGCGCCGGACGGGCAGCCGGTGGTGGCGACGATCCCTTCGTGGTACTCCGCGAACAGCTCGTCGTCCATGCGCGGGTATTTCTTCATGTGGCCCTCAAGGGAGGCCAGCGAAGAGATCTTGAACAGGTTCCGGAGCCCCTGGGCGTCG
>JBIOWF010000305.1:0-23861 GCA_044868295.1 Microtetraspora sp.
CCCGCGTAATCTTTGCAGGACTCCCGCATGGTCGGCGTTCGCACTGCCTTGGGAATCTTGTGGTGATTTCCATGGTTGTAACCCCCCTGGAGGTGGTTCGGGTGGCGCTCAGACGGCGTCGTATCAACCGGGTCGCGACGATCAGCGTGCACACATCCCCCTTGGATCAGCCGGGAACCGGTGACGCGGGGGGCATGAACGTCTACATCGTCGAGGTGGCGAAGAGGCTGGCGGCCCTGGGGATCGAGGTGGAGATCTTCACCAGGCAGACCGCCAGAGACCTGCCCCCTGTGGCGGAAATCACTCCGGGCGTCTCGGTGCGGCACGTCACGGCCGGGCCGTACGAGGAACTGGACCGTGGCGATCTGCCCGGCCAGCTCTGTGGCTTTCTGTCCGGGGTGCTGCGCACCGAGGCGATGTACGAACCGGGCCGCTACGACGTCATCCACTCGCACTACTGGCTCTCCGGCCAGGTCGGCTGGCTCGCCAAGGAGCGTTGGGGCGTGCCGCTGGTGCACACCATGCACACCATGGCCAAGGTCAAGAACCTGCTGCTGGCCGACGGCGACAAGCCCGAGCCCTCTCTCCGCGTACACGGCGAGGAACAGGTCGTCGACGTCGCCGACCGCCTGGTGGCCAACACCACGGCGGAGGCCGAGGAGCTGATCTCGCTGTACGGCGCCCCGCCCGAGCGGGTGTCCGTCGTCAATCCCGGCGTGAACCTGACCGTCTTCCAGCCCGCGTCCAAGGGCGCCGCGCGCCGCCGCCTCGGCTTACCCCAGGACGCGAACGTGCTCCTGTTCGTCGGCCGCATCCAGCCGCTGAAGGCTCCCGACATCCTGCTGAAGGCCGCCGCGCGGATGCTCGTCGAGGACCCGTCGCTGCGCTCCAAGCTCGTCGTGGCGTGCGTCGGCGGCCCCAGCGGCAACGGCCTGGCGCAACCCGAGCTGCTCACCGATCTCGCCGCCGAGCTGGGCATCTCCGATGTCGTACGGCTCGCGCCCCCCGCGCCGCAGGATGAGCTGGCCGACTGGTACCGGGCCGCCGACGTGACCGTGGTTCCCTCGTACAACGAGTCGTTCGGCCTGGTCGCCCTCGAATCCCAGGCCTGTGGCACTCCGGTCGTGGCGGCGTCGGTGGGAGGCCTGCGCACGGCTGTCAAGGACGGTGTGTCCGGCCTGCTCATCGACGGGCACGACCCCCACGAATGGGCGGTGTCGCTGCGCCGGCTCGTCGAACGCCCCGCCTGGCGGGACTTCCTGTCGTCCAACGCGGTCGGGCACGCCACCGGATTCGGCTGGTCCGCCACGGCTGGGCGGCTGGTCGAGGTGTACACGGGCGTGCTGTCCCACCTGCGCAGTGTGCCGATCGCCGTCAACTCGTAGGCTGGCCGCATGGGCGAAAGCGGCGCGGCAGGTGTGGTGGAGTCGGCGCTGAAGGCCGCCGAGCTGTCCTACGAGCAGCCCAGGCCGGGCGCGTTTTTGGTCAAACTGCCCGGTCAGCACAAGCTGGCCACCATGACCTGGCTCGTCGTGGGCGACCAGGCGCTCAACGTGGAGGCGTTCTTCTGCCGGCAGCCCGACGAGAACCACACCGAGTTCTATCGGTGGCTGCTTTCGAAGAACGGCTCGATGTACGGCGTGCACTTCGCCCTCGACACCGCCGGTGACGTCCATCTCGTCGGCCGCGTGCCGCTGAACGCGGTCACCGAGGAGGAGATCGACCGCATCCTCGGCTGCGTCCTCACGTACTCGGACGAGTCGTTCGACCGGGCCCTGGAGCTCGGCTTCGCATCGTCCATCCGCCGCGAATGGGAGTGGCGGGTCAAGAGAGGCGAGTCGCTCGCCAACCTGGAGGCGTTCGCCCGATTCGCCGACCCGTCGAGATAGCGGTCGGGCCCAAGTGCCGGCGGCATCGGACGGCGCATCGCCGAAATCGACGCGCCCGGAATGTCCTAGATCGCCCCAGATTTAGGGAATGATCTTGAATTGGCCGGGCGGGAGCCGTACGGACTAAGCTCTCTGGCCATGGCGACTTTGGTGCTGCTGCGGCATGGCGAGAGCGAGTGGAACGTCAAGGGGCTGTTCACCGGGTGGGTCGACGTCAATCTCTCGTCCGCGGGCGAGGAGGAGGCGCGGCGCGGCGGGCAGCTGCTGGTCGAGGCCGGTGTGCGTCCCGACGTGGTGCACACCTCACTGCTGACCCGGGCGATCAGAACGGCCAACCTCGCACTGGAGGCGGCCGACCTGCTCTGGCTGCCGGTGCGGCGCTCATGGCGGCTGAACGAGCGTCACTACGGCGCGTTGCAGGGTAAGGACAAGTCGCAGACCCGCGCGCAGTTCGGCGACGAGCAGTTCATGCTGTGGCGCCGTTCCTACGACACCCCGCCGCCCCCGATCGCGGACGACGACGAGTTCTCCCAGTCCGGCGACTCCCGGTACGCGCTGCTGCCGTCCGAGCTCCTGCCGAGGACGGAGTGCCTGAAGGACGTCGTCGAGCGGATGCTGCCCTACTGGTACGACCAGATCGTGCCCGGGCTGGCGGAGGGCAAGACGGTCCTGGTCGTGGCGCACGGCAACTCACTGCGTGCGCTGGTCAAGCACCTCGACAAGATCAGTGATGAAGAGATCGCGGGGCTGAACATCCCGACCGGCATCCCGCTCCGCTACGAGCTCGATGACGACTTCCGCGCCATCGGCAAGGGCGAATACCTCGACCCGGAGGCCGCCAAGGCCGCCATCGAGGCCGTCGCCAACCAGGGCAAGTAAACACTTAGGCACACGAAAGCCCCGGCCCCCCGAGGGCCGGGGCTTTCGATCGTGGAAGGCTCTCAGCCGGCGGAGGTGTCCTCCGGCCGGGAGCCGGTGACCAGGTAGACGACGTCGCGCGCGACGCGGACGGCGTGGTCGGCGTACCGCTCGTAATAGCGCCCCGCCAGCGTGATGTCGATGGCCGCCTCGACGCCGTGGGACCACTTCTTGGACAGCAGGACGCGGAACAGCCGCCGGTGCAGCCGGTCCATGGCGTCGTCGTCCTCCTCCAGCTCCTTGGCCATCTCCACGTCCCGGGACGCGATGCAGCTCCCGGTCTTGGTGATCAGCCGCTCGGCGATCGCGCCCATTTCCACGATGGTGTCGCGCAGCTCGGCCGGGATCGCCGACTCGGGGTGCCGCATCCGGGCGATCTTGGCGATGTGCTCGGCCAGGTCGCCCATACGCTCCAGGTCGGCCGCCATCCGGAGGGCGGTGATGACGGTTCGCAGATCGACGGCGACGGGCTGCTGGGTCGCCATCACCTCGTAGATGGAGGTCTCGATCTCCGCGTAGATCCGGTTGACCTCCGCATCCTGGGAGATCACGCTCTCCGCGAGCTGCAAGTCGGCGTCCAGTAGTGCGGTGGTGCTCCTCGACATGGCGGACCGCACGAGGCGGGTCATCTCCACCAGGCGGTCAGTGAGGGCTTCCAGATCTTCGTGGTAGGCGTCGCGCATGCCGTTACGCTACGCGCGATTTCGTGAACGAACTCCTACCACCAAATGAACTTTTTTGGAAAGGCCGTGGTCATGCCCTATCCGGCACTCTGGTGAACCGGAAATTCCGCCTAGCATTTGATCCGTGAACGAGTTGCTGGCAAGCCTCGCCGCCATGGGTGGGTTCGTCGTCGGCGCCGTCGTCATGCTGGCGATCCGCCGACAGGCGCAGTCGGAGCCCGAGCCGGACCCCGTCGACGACACATTGTCGCCGGGGGTCGCGTCGGTCCTCGCCGTGCTGCCGTCCTCGGCCGTGGTCATGGACCGCGAGGACCGGGTGCTGCGGGCGAGCTCTGCGGCCCGCGCGTTCGGGCTCGTGCGCGGTGACTCCCTCATGGCCGCTGAGCTGCTCGCGCTGGCCAGGAAGGTGCGCCGGGACGGCGAGATCCGCGAGAGCGAGATCGAGACGGCCGGCCGCAAGTTCGGCCAGGAGTCGACGACCTTCGCCGTCCGGGTGGCCCCGCTGGGCTCCCACGGCCAGGTGCTCGTCCTCGCGGAGGACCAGACGGAGCGCCACCGCGTCGAGGCCGTCCGCAGAGACTTCGTGGCCAACGTCAGTCACGAGCTCAAGACCCCGGTCGGCGCGCTGAGCCTGCTGGCGGAGACGATCCAGGACGCGGCCGACGACC
The DNA here is from genome assembly GCA_044868295.1 of Microtetraspora sp. GTDB lineage: Bacteria > Actinomycetota > Actinomycetes > Streptosporangiales > Streptosporangiaceae > JBIOWF01. The sequence goes on from JBIOWF010000305.1 coordinate 4,159, forward strand.
CGGAGGCGGTCACCCGCTTCGCCGGCCGGATGCAGCACGAGGCGGCGCGGCTCACCTACCTCGTGCAGGATCTGATCACGCTCTCCCGGATCCAGGGCGGCGAGCCCATCCCGACACCCGGCCGGGTCCCCATCGACGAGGCGGTCCACGAGGCCATCGACCGCTGCAACACCAAGGCGTCCTCCAAGGACATCACGCTGGTGGCCGGCGGCGCGGAGGGCCTGAACATCTGGGGTGACGAGGAACTCCTGGTCACGGCCCTGCGGAACCTGATCGACAATGCCGTCGCCTACAGCCCGGAACACACTCGCGTCGTCGTCAGCGCCCGGCCCGCGGGCGGATCCGTCGAGGTCAGCGTCAGCGACCAGGGGATCGGCATCCCCGAGAGCGCTCAGGAGCGCATCTTCGAGCGGTTCTTCCGGGTGGACGCGGCCCGCTCGCGGGCCACCGGCGGGACCGGGCTCGGCCTCGCCATCGTCAAGCACGTCGCCGTCGCCCATGGCGGCGAGGTCACCGTCTGGAGCAAGGAAGGCTCCGGATCGACCTTCACGCTCCGCCTCCCCGCCTTCGGCGGGACGGCGGTGGCAGCACCACGCACAACGATCCCCCAGGAGGCCGCGAAGTGACTCGGGTACTCGTCGTAGAGGACGAGGAGTCGTTTTCCGACGCCTTGTCGTACATGCTCCGCAAGGAAGGGTTCGAGGTCGCGGTCGCGGCCACCGGACCCGAGGCGTTGGACACCTTTGACCGCAACGGCGCCGACCTCGTCCTGCTCGACCTGATGCTCCCCGGCCTGCCCGGCACTGAAGTGTGCCGCTCGCTCCGGCAGCGATCCAAAGTCCCGGTGATCATGCTGACCGCGAAGGACAGCGAGATCGACAAGGTCGTGGGTCTCGAACTGGGCGCCGACGACTACGTGACGAAGCCGTTCTCCTCCAGGGAGCTGGTCGCCCGCATTCGCGCGGTCCTGCGGCGCCAGGGCGACATCGAGGAGATGGAGACCGCGATCCTGGCGGCCGGACCGGTCCGCATGGACGTCGACCGGCACATCGTGGCCGTCCGCGGCGACCACGTGCAGCTCCCGCTGAAGGAGTTCGAGCTGCTTGAGGTGCTGCTGCGCAACGCCGGCCGGGTGCTCACCCGGGGCCAGCTCATCGACCGGGTCTGGGGCGCCGACTACGTCGGCGACACGAAGACCCTCGACGTTCACGTGAAGCGGCTGCGCGCGAAGGTCGAGTCGGACCCGTCCAACCCCCGCTGCATCCTCACCGTCCGCGGCCTGGGCTACAAGTTCGATCCCGCGGAAGAGTAGGCACGTTCCATCGGGTTTCTCCGAGCGTTCCGCGACACCGGCCGATCTGGCCTCGCCGGGTGTTTCGCGAGGATGTTCGCCGAACCGGCCTCGCCGGCCGACTCGCTGTCGTCTCATCGTCCCCGAACAGCGGAAAACCCTTGCCTGGTACGGCGGTGCCGTACCAGGCAAGGGTTTTCGTCGTGTCAGTGGCCCCGGGTGTCAGTGGTGGCCGGTGGTGGTGGCGGCCGTGGGAGAGGCGGCGGGGCTGGGAGCCGGCTGCGCGCCCACGGCGGGGGGCAGAGCGGAGAACTCCCGGCTCCGGGTGACGACGGGGACCGCCAGGGTGATGCTGCCGGCGTTCTGGAAGTTCAGCGTCAGCCGCACGCTCTCGCCGCCGCGCAGCGACTGCTTGAGTCCCTCGACCGTGACCTGAGGCGTCTTGGCCGGCGTGTTGGGCGTCAGCTGGATCGGGCTGGGGGTCTTCACCGACGTCGCCTGCTGCCCGTTCGGCACGATGGCGGACAGGGTGTCGGGCGTGTTCGTGGTGTTCAGGATGGTCAGGTAGAGGGGTGCCGAGCCGCCCGAGGGGATCTGCCCGCCTGAGTCCGGTCCCAGAATGAACGCCTGACTGATCGTGACGCCGTTCTTTCCATAGGCCGCCTGCGAGCCGTCACCGTCGATGAGGACGCTCGCCTCGGTCGGCGCGTACGGCTTGTTCGTGTTGGCGTCGAAACCGGCGCCACACGCGGCCAGCGCAGGGGCGGCGGCGAGAAGCGCGGCAACGGCGATCACCCTGCGACGGCTGGTGCTGCTCACGGTTCGGGGTCTCCTTGATGGGGCATGCGTATGGGCAGGATTCACCATATCCGTGTCAAGGATCGGTCCTGGAGGCGCCCCAGATCTGCATGGTTTTGCAGGTCATCCGGTATGCCCGAGATTGCGATTCACAGCGTAGACTGCTTGTCAAGGGCTAAAACGAGGCTTTGACCTGCAGTTATGTTGATTTCACTGTTCCGGGAGACTGTGAGCGCGTGGTACTCTGGAGTACAGCGGAAGGGGTACTTGTCACATGACTTTCCAGGTCGGCGACACTGTCGTCTACCCCCACCACGGGGCTGCTCGGATCGAGGCCATCACGACCCGCACCATCAAGGGCGAGGAAAGAACCTACTTGGTGCTGAAGGTCGACAAGGGCGACCTTACCGTCCAGGTGCCAGCCGACAACGCCGAGCTCGTCGGTGTGCGCGACGTAGTCGGCCAGGAAGGCCTGGAGCGCGTCTTCGACGTGCTGCGCATGCCGCACACGGAGGAGCCCACCAACTGGTCCCGCCGCTACAAGGCCAACCTCGAGAAGCTGGCGTCCGGCGACGTCAACAAGGTGGCCGAGGTCGTTCGTGACCTGTGGCGACGCGACAAGGAGCGCGGGCTGTCCGCCGGTGAGAAGCGGATGCTCGCGAAGGCACGGCAGATACTGGTGAGCGAGCTCGCGCTCGCGGAGAAGACCAACGAGGACAAGGCCGAGGCCCTGCTCGACGAGGTGCTGAACTCCTGAACATGACATCGCCAAGGGTGGGCATCGGAGTCGATGTCCACCCTTTCGCGTCAGGTAGGGAACTGCATCTCGCGGGCCTGCACTGGCCCGGGGAGACCGGGCTCGCAGGTCACTCGGACGGCGACGCCGCGGCCCACGCGTGCTGTGACGCCCTGCTCTCCGCCGCCGGCCTCGGAGATCTCGGCGCGCTCTTCGGTACGGCGGATCCACGCTGGTCGGGAGCCTCAGGCGCGACCCTGCTCGAGGAGACGGCACGCCAGGTGCGGGACGCGGGCTTCCAGATCGGCAACCTCGCGGTTCAGATCATCGGGAACCGGCCCAAGCTCGCGCCTCGCCGTACGGAGGCGGAGAAGGCTCTCGGCGCCGCCGTAGGCGCCCCTGTGAGCGTCAGCGCCACCACGACCGACGGCCTCGGCCTGACCGGCCGCGGAGAGGGCGTCGCCGCGATCGCCACTGCGATCATTTTCCACTGATTGGCCCGTTCCAACCGGACATGCCAACCAGGACGAGCTGAGACGCGTCTCAATTACGGGATTGGCGCTGCCGTGAAGCTACTCCCACACCCATGGGCGGCGACCCGGAACCAGGCGCGGAAACGGGCCGCCGCCCCCTTCACCGGCGATTATCCAGCCCCCACGGGGTAAGGCTCAGGTTGAGAGTGAAAGTGTCACTTTCAACAGGAGGTCGAAATGACCATCGAGTCCATTCTCGGCGCCATCATCATCGGTGCGGTCATCGGCGCGCTGGGGCGGCTGTTCCTGCCGGGCAACCAGCCGATCGGCTGGATTCTCACCGTCGTCGTCGGCATCGTCGCGGCGCTCATCGGAACGGCTCTCGCCCAGGTCCTCGGAGTGGCGACCACGCGGGGGATCGACTGGATCGAGCTCGTCATGCAGGTGGTGCTGGCCGTCATCGGTGTCGGCCTGGTCGCCGGCCTCCGTGGCCGAACACACGTGTGAAGCCGAGTCGGCGTACAAGGTCTCCGTGACCTCGCCGCACGACCTATCAGCTCGGCGGGCGGGGTGTACTGCGCATCCGGCCCGACGGCGGTGCCAGCGGTACCGAACCGCCCTCTGGTTCCGCACTTCGCGGCTCCAGCCCTGTCGTGGGCTGCTCCTCCGGATCGGCCGCCTCGGAGGCGTGGGCCGGGTCCGGCGCGTCGCGGAGTTGGCGCAACGGCCGGGTGTCGACCCCCGACTCGTCGCGGCGCGGCCGGGCGAACCGCTCGGCGATCTCCTCGGCGGCTTCGCCGTACCGTCTTGAGAGCTCCGCAGAGGCCTCGTCCGAGGCCGCCACGAGCGACACGGTCCCTCTCAACCCCAAGGCTTCGGCGTCGTCTTCTGCAGGTTCGGAGCGTTCGGCGTCGGGCTCTGCGTGTGAGCGTTCGGCGTCGGGCTCCGTGCGCCTGTGTTCAGCGGGTTCGGAGCGTTCTGGCTCCAAGACCTCCGCGGGTTCGGCGGGTTCCGAGCCTGCCGCCTTCGAGGGTTGGGCGGGTTCTGTGTCCGAGGGTTGCGGCGGATCCAGGTCAAGAGGCCGCGCGAGTTCGGCGGATTCGAGAGGCTCAGCGAACTCCGTCGCCGTGACGTCGACGACCGACACAGTGTCCTCGTCGTTCCACATGTCCTCGTCCGCGATGTCCTCCACGACCACCTCAACGGCGGGCTCGGTCGCCGAACCGCCGTGCTCGGCGCTGGGCTCTGCTGACGTAGAACTGCGTTCAGCGGCGGGCTTGGTCGGCGAACCGCCGTGCTCGTCGGCGGCCTCGGCCGTCATAGCGCCGTGTTCATGGGCGGGCTCGGTCGGCGCGGTGCTGCGCTCAGTGGCGGGTTCGGCCGGCGTGGCCTTGTGCTCACTGCCGATCTCGGCGGGCGGCGTTGTGCCGGTGGGCGTCTTCTTGGGGCGGGGGTGGACGAGCACGTCTCCGGCGTACGGCCGGACGAGGTCGCCCCAGCGGATCGGTCGTTGCGGGCGCTTACGCCCCGGAGGCGCCTGCTCGGCCACCGGTTGGGGCTTGGAACCAGTTGGGGCAGGCGACTCGGCTACAGGTTGGGGTTTGGAGCCGATCGTTGCGGGCGCATCGGTCACCGGCCGCGGGACGGTCTCAGTCTCCGTGGCCGAATCGGTCGGGTGCTCTGGCTCGGTCGGGGCCACGGCCTCTGACGCAGACTCAGCGCCCGCAGGAAGCTCTGTCACCGGTGGTGTCTCGGGTGCCTCTGTGGCCTCCGGTGCCAGAGTCGGCGAGGGGGCATGCCGTACGGGCTCGGCGGCCTCTTTCAGAACCGGATAGGGATCCGTGGGTACGCCAGGGCCGTCGTCCGTACTGGAACGGTAGGACGCGGCGGGACCGGCGGCCGTACCGAACCGGGAGGCCGTATCCGGGGCGTCGGCCGTACTGGGCCGAGCGGAGGCGATAGGGGTGCCCGAACTGGGCCGCGAGGTCGGGATGTGGGTGCCCGCATTGGAACGGGAGGTTGCGACAGGGGTGCTCGCACTGGGCCGAGCGGACGCGATGGGGGTGTCCGTGCTGGAACGGGAGGTCGCGACGGGGGGTCCGGATTGTGGCCTGTCGTCGTCGCTGTCGTCGCTGTCGTCGCCGTCGAAGGGGACGATCTCGCCGGCGTCGCTGACTCCGTCGAGGTCCGCTCGCCGGGCTTGGGCGTGTTTGACCAGGACCAACAGCAGCCAGAACGCTATGACCAGCATCACCCACGGCAGCAGTGCCACCACGATCGCGGCTCGCCGTACGTCGAAGGCGACTCCGGAGGCGGTCGTCACCGCCGCGGTGGCCGCGGCGGTGAGGAGCAGGAGCAGGACGAGGCCGGCCTGCAGGCGCACAAGGAGCCGCGCGCCGCGCAGCAGCGGCACGCTGATCAGGGCGACGACCAGCAGCGCGTCGAAACCGGCGGGGTAAAGGTAGGCCAGACCCGGCTCCGCCCGCCCCGCGATCGCGAGAGCGCGCAGGTCGTCGAAAGAGAGCGCGCAGGCGGCCCCGGCGAGCACCGCCACGGCGAGACCGGCGAGGCCGATGGCCAGGCGGCGCAGCGCGAGCGGAATTCCGGAGCTTGGAGACGGGCGGGAGGTCGAGCCTGCCGCCGCGGGGGGAGTCGCGTCCATGACCTTCCGAGCGTACAGAATTGGCCCGACGAATTGATCGCCGTAGCGAAGTCGGAGCGGGTGCGAGACACTGGCCGCCGAGTATCTGAGCCGACGGGACCCCGCAACTACCACCATGGGGCCGGATGGCATGATGTGACTGTTGTGCCGCCATAGCAGGGGGAAATGATGTTGTCTGACGGGGTTCGCGAGTTCTTCGACGGGACCAACTTCGCCACGGTCGCGAGCATCAACCCGGACGGCGCGCCGCAGGCCTCCGTGGTCTGGGTCAAGACCGACGGAGACGACATCCTGTTCTCGACGGTGAAAGGCCGCCGCAAGCACAAGAACTTCGAGCGGGACCCTCGCGTCTCGATCGTGGTGGTCGATCCCGCGAATCCCTACCGATACGTCGAGGTGCGCGGCAGTGTGACGCTGACGGACGACCCGCCGGGGGCGCTGATCCAGGAGCTCTCGTACAAGTACGAGGGGAAGCCCTTCCAGGAGCCGCACCCGGACAACGAGCGAGTGATCGTCAGAATCCACCCGCGAAAGGTATACGCCCGCTGAGCGGTTTCTCCGCTTATGCCTGGGAGGCGAGAGTCGTACGTTGATAAAGGGCATGTTCACGGTGGCGCAAGTCGGCCTGTGCCGTTGAATAAGGCGTTAGCCTTGCCTTCGTGAGCCTGAAGCTATACGACACCAGTACGCGTACACTCCGTGAATTCGTTCCGGTCGAACCCGGCCGGGTTTCGATGTACCTGTGTGGTGCGACCGTTCAGGCCCCGCCGCACATCGGTCACATCCGTTCCGGCCTCAACTTCGACGTGCTCCGGCGGTGGCTGACCCGGCAGGGGTTCGACGTCACGTTCTGCCGCAACGTCACCGACCTCGACGACAAGATCATCCGTGTGGCGGCCGACGAGGGCGTCCCGTGGTTCGTCGTCGCGGAGCGGAACCAGCGCGCCTTCTCCTGGGCGTACGACCAGCTGGGCTGCCTCCCGCCCACCGTCGAACCGCGGGCGATGGGTCACGTCCCCGAGATGGTCGAGCTGATGCGTCGGCTCATCGACAAGGGACACGCCTACGCGGCCGGTGGCGACGTCTACTTCGACGTCGTCTCCTACGCCGACCGGTACGGCAAGCTCTCCAACCAGAAGCTGGAGAACATGCGGGCGGCCGGTGACACCGACACCGACTCGCTCAAGCGTGATCCGCGTGACTTCGCCCTCTGGAAGGGCGCCAAGCCGGGGGAGCCCACATGGCCGACCCCCTGGGGACGCGGCCGTCCCGGCTGGCACTTGGAGTGCTCGGCGATGGCGGGCAAATACCTCGGCGGGACGTTCGACATCCACGGCGGCGGCGTCGACCTGATCTTCCCGCATCACGAGAACGAGATCGCGCAGTCGCAGGCCGCGGGGGACGGATTCGCCCGCTACTGGCTGCACAACGGCATGCTCAAGCTGGGCGGCGAGAAGATGAGCAAGTCGCTCGGCAACTCGCTTCTCATCCCGGACATGCTGCGCAAGGTGCGGGCCGTCGAGCTGCGTTACTACCTGGTGGCGGCCCACTACCGGTCGCCGATCGACTACTCCGAGGAAGCACTCCAGGAGGCGGCGGCCGGATACCGGCGGATCGAGGGCTTCATCACGCGCGCCGTCGAGGTGATCCACGACGTGGACGCGGTGGCTCCGTTGCCGCAGGCGTTCACCGACGTCATGAACGACGACCTCAACGTCTCCCAGGCGCTCGCCGTGATCCACGAGGTGGTCCGCGAGGGCAACGTCGCCCTGGCTCAAGGCAACAAGGAGCAGGTCGCTCGGCTGCTGGCCGAGACCCAGAACATGCTCGACGTGCTCGGCCTCGACCCGCGCTCCGACCAGTGGCGCGGCACCGGGTCCTCCGGCCTCCGCGAGGTCGTGGACGGTCTGGTCGCCGTCGCCCTGGAGCAGCGGCAGGCCGCCCGCGCCCGCAAGGATTACGCGGCGGCCGACGCGATCCGCGAGCAGCTCGCCGCGGCCGGCGTGGTGGTCGAGGACACTCCCCAGGGCCCTCGCTGGGAGCTGGCACGGTAGGCGTGGCCGTACCCTAGAGACCATGGCGGGAAAGGCTTCAGGAAAGCCCTCAAAGAAGCAGGGCCCGAGCAGGGGCACTGGCGGCAAGGTTCGGCGTTCCCTTGAAGGCAAGGGCGCGACCCCGCCGGCGCACATGCGGCACTGGTACAAGGACAAGGCGCGGACCGAGCGGCTCGAGCGTGAGGCCGCCGGTCGGCCCGCTCGCGCCCAGACCCAGTCCCGAGCTCGCCGCGAGGACGGGCCAGAGGTCATCGGCGGCCGCAACCCCGTCGTCGAGGCGCTCCGCGCCGGCGTGCCGGCGAACGCGCTGTACGTGGCCCAGCGCATCGAGAACGACGACCGGGTCCGCGAGGCCATCAAGATCGCCGCGGACCGGGGGATCGCGCTGCTTGAGGTCTCCCGCGACAAGCTGGACCGCCTGACCGAGGGCGGCGTGCACCAGGGCCTCGGCCTGCAGATCCCCGCCTACGAGTACGCCCACCCGGCACAGCTCGTGGAGCTGGCGCAGGACGCCGCCGAGGTGCCGCTGATCATCGCTCTGGACAGCGTCACCGACCCCCGCAACCTCGGCGCCATCGCCCGTTCGGCGACCGCTTTCGGCGCGCACGGCCTGCTGGTCCCGTCGCGCCGGTCGGCGGGCGTCACCGCCGGCGCCTGGAAGACGTCGGCCGGCGCGCTGGCGCACCTTCGCGTCGCCCGCGCCGCCAACCTGACCCAGACCCTGCAGGCCTACCGTGAGGCAGGCCTGTTCGTGATCGGCCTCGACGGCACGGCCTCGGTGGACATCGGCGACGTCGAGTTGGCGACGGAGCCCCTCGTCGTGGTCGTCGGCTCCGAGGGCAAGGGCCTGTCCCGCCTGGTACGGGAGGCGTGCGACCAGGTCGTCCGCATCCCCATGAACGCCGCGGCCGAGTCCCTCAACGCGGGCGTCGCCGCCGGCATCGCCCTCTACGAGGTCGCCCGCCACCGCCGCCGTCGCTGATACTTCGGTGACGGTACGGCCTCCGGCCTACTAGACTCGTACGGCACCACGTCTCCGTACGAGACACGCCGCCTTAGCTCAATCGGCAGAGCATCTGTCTTGTAAACAGAAGGTCTGGGGTTCGATTCCCCAAGGCGGCTCTGAAACGAAAAGCCCCTGACCCCGCACGGGCCCACCTCGGCTTGTGATCGTCTCGTCAGGGATGGTCCCGGGCTGGTGGTCGGCAACCGGGAACTAGTCGAGAACAAGTCCTCCTAGCACTTCCCCCACCGGGGGCAACGCGACCGCCCTTCGCGATGGTAGCGAGGGGCGGTCGTTCTACATGGAGCAGCGTGACTCAGTACGGTTTACTGCTCGCATTCACCGTTGAAACTCTGGCTCACTTGGTCGAGAGCCTTGCGCGTCGCCGGTGACGCATTTGATCCACTTCCGGGCGGCAACGTTCGTATGCTGTGGCTGCGAATGGGTCGGCGGCCGATCGGCGGTAATGGTGAACGGGTGTCAGCGATGCACGGCCTGAGCGCGGAAGAGCCACGGCGGATCGGCCGTTATCGCCTGCTCGGGCGGCTCGGGCAGGGCGGGATGGGCACCGTTTACCTTGGCGAAGACGATTCCGGCCAAAAGGTCGCAGTCAAGGTCATCAACTCCGTCCTGGCGCAGGAGGAGAAGTTCCGGCAGCGGTTCTGTCGTGAGGCGGAGGCGGCTGGGCGCGTGCGGAGGTTCTGTACGGCTCCCGTCATCGAAACCGCGCTCGACGGTGACCGGCTGTTCACGGTCACCGAATATGTCGACGGCCCCACACTGTACGAGGCCATCCGCAGCGGAGGACCACTCTCCGGTTCCAGCTTGGACGCCCTCGCGGTAGGTGTCGCCACTGCGCTCACCGCGATTCACGATGCCGGGATCGTTCATCGCGACCTCAAGCCCTCGAACGTGTTGCTGTCACCGATCGGTCCCCGCGTCATCGACTTCGGGATCGCTCGTGCGTTGGACGCCGTGGATGGCGTCACCAGATCTGGGGAGGTCGTCGGGTCGCCGCAGTACATCGCCCCGGAGGTTTTGCGTGGAGAGGCGGTGACTCCCGCCTGTGACGTGTTCTCATGGGGCTGCCTGGTGACCTTCGCCGGCACTGGCTGCACGCCGTTCGACGCGAAGACGACACCTGGCGTCATCTATCAGATCATGCAGGAGGAGCCTCAGCTGGACGATCTGGATCCGACGCTCCGTAAGCTGGTCGCCAGGACACTGGCCAAAGATCCCGCGATCCGGCCGTCGGCACGTCAGCTCCTCGGTCAGCTCATAGGCGGGGAGGAGACGCCTCTCGAACACGCCGCCCAGAACGTGACCACAGGCTGGCGACAGACGTCCCTGCAGGACACCCATCTCTCCTCGTCGCCTGACAAGGAACTGATCAAGCAAGTAGACGAGCCCTCCACTGCGCAGCCCATTGGGCGGTTGGCCGAGCCACCCACAGGCCCACCGGTCAAGCGCGGGATCTTGCAACGCAAGCGTCTTATCCCAGTGGGCATCGCCTTGGCCGCTCTCGTGGTGTCCGTGACGATCATTCTCGTCTTCCGTCCCGGATCCGAAGGGCCCGACGCTACGTCGGTGAGCGGTACTCCGCTGTTCAACGATGACTTCGTAGAACGCCAAGGATGGGACGGCTGGGACTTCAACCCCGCTGGGGGTAGCCAACATGGATATGAGATCACCCGAGGCGTGTACACCATGCAGGCCAGCCGGGACTATCCGTCGAATATGAGCATGTCTCCGGTACCGGCGAAGGCAGCCGCGGCGCCGGTCCGGGATGCGGTGATCGGTGTCACCGCCGTGGTGCGGGAAGGGGCAAACGGACAGGGAGAGTTCGGCCTCCTGTGCCGATACGACGAGGACATCCCCAACGGCTACCTGTTCGTTCTGGGCACCGACGGCAGGGCCAGGTTGATCAAAAATGCCCGGGGCACTTACCGGACACTGGGTCAGCCTGTGCCGTTCGACGCGCCGCGACTGGGCGAGTCCGTGAAGGTCCAGGCGGCCTGCGGCGGAACACGACTGACCATGTGGATCAATGGCGAGAAGGTGATCGAGACCACCGACGCGGAAGGATTCGAAGGTAGTAGGGCAAGTCAGGTGGGACTGGTCGTACGCACTCCGGAGAGCGGAAACGGCGTGATCAAAGTGGAGTTCGACGACTTCTCCGTCTACAAGGGAGCCTGAAGGTTTCCGCCTTCGATGAAGGAACAAGGTCACCCGGCTGCGCGCTGCCGTAAAGGACCTTCGATCTCTTGGACGCGCCACCGGCCTCTGCCGGGTCGCCGCCTGAGGCGACATTTGCCATGGCGCTCCACCCGGGTTAATGCCTTTACCGGTGGTGATCTATATGTAAAGCTTCATGGACTGTGCCGTGGAGTGTGATGATGCGCGAGGGAATCGCTGACCTGATTACCGTCGTACGCTGCAGCCGGTTGGCCGTGTCCCTGCCCAAGGCGATGACGTCCGCCTATTCCGGCAGCGTACGGGCAGCGGAAGATTTCGACCGGGTCATCATTCCGATAGTCGAGGAGATATACGAGGATTCCGACGCTCGGGCCCGCGTCTGCGCTGCTCTTTGCGTGACCAGTATGACCGTTAATTTCGTCGTCCTTAATTATGCGAAGATGGCGGGCCTGCCGTTCAACGGCGAGTTGTCGGTGCTCGCGGGCGCCTTCGCGAGGCTGTACGACGACATGATGGACAACTCCGACGACCCGGATCTCGACCTCCGGCTGGCCCGCCTCTTCAGTGGCAGGCGTTTCGCGCCCGCGACGGCGCCCGAACGCCTGCTGCAACGGTTGCACCAGGCGATCGACCGCAGGCTCGGCCGGCCGAAGGACGCTCCCATCCATGACATGCTGATGGCGCTGCACGAGTGCCAGACCCTGTCCCACGAGCAGAAGAACCCGGCGATCAGCGGCGAGTCGCTTGCGAAGATCACCCGTGGCAAGGGCGGGCTGGCCAACGTCACGCTGCTCGCCCTGATGCAGCCGGAGATGAGCGTCCCGGAGCGGGAGCTGATCATGGAGCTCGGTGAGGCCTTCCAGCTCCTCGACGACTATCTGGACCAGGACGACGACCGGCGCGACGGGATCGTCACATTGATCACTAAGAGAGAGGCGACCCTGGCGGACGTGGGCGCGCGATTACGCGCGCTGCGCGGGCGCCTGTTCGCCTTCTACGGCGCCCCGGCCGCTCGACCCTTCGTTACCACGCTCTATCTCATGATGGTGGCCGTCTACGTCAAGCGCCACCGCAGCCCGGCCCGCAGGCGCGCGAGGCCCGGCCCGTCGGGAGATCCCCGAGCCGCCGTACGGTTCCTGGTCGGTGACGGAGAACCGGCGACCATCGCAGGCTCCGGCCCGGCTCCACGCGCGTCCGAGACCTGCGATCCGCGCCCGCTGGACACCCTGTGAAAACAGGCAAGACGGCCGTCGTTCTCCTGCTCTCCGTCCTCCTCCTCGGGTGCGTGATCTGGGGGGTCAGCGCCATCGTCAGCGGCGACTCCAAGACCGAGCCGGTGCTGGCGCTCGCCTCCTTCGTGGTGGGTGGCGTCGCGCTCCTGATCTCCATGCGCCAGCCGTCCCCGATAGGCGAACCCGCCACGCGGGAGGAGGTGGAGGCATACGCGGCCAAGCTGGTCGCCGAGGTGAAGAGCCTGACGGCGAGCGAGGTGATCATCCGCGGCCTGCAGGAGGATCAGCCGGATCCGGTCAGCTGGCGGGTCGAGAGCATGCCGGCCGCCGGTGACCCGCTGGCCGGCGCGCTCCCGTCGGAGGGCGATCTGATCCGGCTCATCGACGGGTTCGTCCGGTGCGGCCAGCGCCGGCGGATGGTGGTGATCGGCGACGCCGGCTCGGGCAAGAGCAGCCTGAGCCTGCTGCTGGCGCTGGCCCTCACCGAGCCGGTGTCGTCTCGGCCGGTGCCGGTGCTTCTTCCCATGTCGTCCTGGGAGCCCGGCATGACCCTGCGGGGCTGGATCAGCCATCGTCTGGTCGAGGAATACCCCTTCCTGGGGCCTGCGGGGCAGCAGGAGTCCGGGGTCGCCGTCGCGGTCGCCGCGCTGTTCGACCGCGATCTCATCCTGCCGGTCTTCGACGGCCTGGACGAGTTGACCGAGAACCGGCACGTCGAGGTGCTCGCGGCCATCAACGCCGACGTGTGGAGCCGCTCGTTCGTCCTCACCTGCCGCACCAAGGAGTTCACGCGGGCGGACGCCCGCCTCCTCAACAGGCCCCTGGTCGTCCGTCTGTTGCCCGTCGACGCCGCCACGGCCGCTCGCTACCTGGCCGACCGTGAGGACAGCCCGGATCTGACCCCGCTGCTCTCCAGCCTGGCGGACGACCCGCAGGGAGCGCCCGCGGCCGCGCTCAGCACGCCGTTCATGCTGTTCCTGGCCCGCACTCAGTACGCGCACGGCAGCCCCCTGCCCGCCGAACTGATCGGTGCGGGGAACCGCCAGGAGATCGAGTCGCATCTGATCAGTGCCTTCATTCCCACGGTGTTCGGGCCGGGCCTGTCCGCCCGCAAGGGGCCCTGGGATCCCGCCAGGGCGGAGAAGTGGCTGGCCTTCGTGGCGGCGCATCTGCGTCGCCTCCATACGACGGAATTCGCCTGGTGGGAGCTCCACCGTGCGATCGACCGCCGGGTGTCGCGGGTCACCGCGACCGTGCTGGGCGGGCTGGCCTGCACCCTTCTCGGCACGATCATGTTCGGACTGTTCGGCAGGCCCTGGTTCGGCCTGCTGTTCGGGCTGGCCACAGGGGTCGGCGGGGCCAACTTGGTGTCGTCGGCGAAACAGGAACCACCTCGGCAGGCCATGCCGAGCCTGTTCAACCAGAAGCTCTCGGCGTCGTCACTGTTGCGGAGCGTCGGCTTCGGCGCGATCGGCGCCGTCACGGCCGGGCTGATCGTTGCGATCCTGTACGACGGCATCGGCTACGTCCTGTTCAGTGGGCTCGTGTTCGGTTTCATCTTCGGCATCGCCCGGCTGCTCAACCTGCCCGCGGTGCCCAAGGAGGCGGGAACACCGGACGGCGCCCTGCGAAACGACCGGACCGCCGTCCTCTACGGATGGGGGCTCGGCGCGGTGGCCGGCCTCCTGGTCGGCGGCTTCCTCGGCTCGGCCGTCGGGACCGCGCTGGCCGGCGGGATTCGCAAGGACCTCGAAAGCAGGAACGCGTGGATCCTCACGCTCGAAACGTGGCAGCACGTCCTGCTGGGGGCGGGCGTGGGCTGCCTGCTCGGGATGGCCGGGCTCGGCATGACCGCGCAGGCCTCCAGCGCGCTGGGGCGCTTCACCACCACCCGGCTCTGGCTGTGGCTACGCGGCCACACCCCGCTACGGTTCATGACCTTTCTCAGAGAGGCCTACAAGCGCGGGATCCTGCGCAGGGCGGGACCGTTCTACCAGTTCAGGCATGAGCTGCTCTACGAGCACCTGCTTCGCGAGGAGACGCCGGAACCGGTGGAGGGCTCGCCACCACCGACGGATGACGCCGGTGCGCCGACCGTGACCCAGACCGGGCCGGACAACGCCCAATAGGTCGTCCGGCTCGGGCATCCCTGCTCGCGGCGGGTCATGGGCGGCCTCCCGCCGTACGTCGCCTCGGGGAATCTGACCCGGGGCCGCGTGACCTCCCTGCGCACCTCCATGAACCGCAGATCCTTCAGGTCTCGCCTAACGCGGTCCACCACCACGCCCTCACCCGGGCCCGGCCGGTAACCGAACTCCACGAGCGCGCTGGACACCGTCCCGTTCGCGCGCTCGCTCTCCTGGCGGCGCAGCAGCCGTTCGACGTCGCCGGGGCGGGTCAGGTCGTAGGACGTCGCCCGGTCGCCGCCCGAGCCGCGGACGGTGAGCCGTAGCACCTCGAACGGGTGTTTCCGCAGCACCCGAGTCTGCGCGTCGAGCCAGACCGGTTCGAAACCGCGCTGCCATCGCTCGAAAACGCGCAAGGCCGCCATCCTGACCACGATGTAGAGAGCCATCGTGGCGCCGACCGCGGTCGCGGGCACGCGCAGTCCAGGGGCGAGGAGAAACCGCACCGAGACGACCAAGGCGAGGGAGGCCACCACCCAGAGGAGCGTGATCCGGTGCGCCCGCGCGAACACCGGCTCGCGCAGCCCGATGATCGCGCTCCTGAACGTGGTGCCGATCCGGCCGAGCGGCGCCAGCGGAATGGGGAGATCCGGGCGGGCGATCTCCGGCCCGTAGAACACGAGTGCCACCACGCCCTCACCTTCCAGGAGCGAGCCCCCTCTCCCTCAGTATCCGCCACAAACGCACGGCGGCAATTCCCCCACCTGGGCGAAACCGGATCCCGTCATTGGGGCACGTGGAGTGAGGTACGGAGGCGGGCCGAGTTCGTGCCGACAACGATAGTGACTCTTTGTAATTTCTTGACTACGATACGTGATGAACGGCCGTGGAGACGGCCCGTCAGGCACCGGAGGCGCCCCGCAATGCGACGTATCACCACCAAGATCGGCACCGTCCTCGCGGCGATCGCGATGCTCGCCCTCACAGCTGCCCACCCCGCCGAAGCGAAGCAGGCCAGCGGCACTGCTGAGCGCGCCGCGTCGGCAACGGTGGCCTACTTCGAGTTCGACTATCCGCCGGACCCGGGAAAGGTCATTTTCAAGCTCACCGACCCGGCCTTGATTCGGCAGGCCAGGGACATTCTCAACGGCACGCAGACAGAAGAGACCCATGTCATGGGGAGGATCATCAAGCGCCCCGTCCCGTACAACCCCGCGTGGAGTTACCACCTCGACCCATACTCGATCCGGTTCTTCAGCATGGCCATCGAAGTGTGTGACGCGACCCCGACGTACGTCGAAGACCACCTTGACGAGGTAGGCGGCGCGTTCCTCCCAGGTGGCCACTGGTGCCCGTGGGGATCACGCCTGCTGCGGGAGGTTCCCGGGTCGTAAAGACCCGGCCCTTCGGGCTGCAGGCGCAGACCTGGCACGCGAAGTGCCCAGATGATGTGCCACTCAGCCGACGGAAACGCATGGTGGCTCTGGACGGCCTCTCCCCGCGCTGTTCGGAGTCACCTTGGCATGCCGCTCCGCAGTAAAAGGCCAACCGCGCGGGGCGTACATGATGATCAGGTCGCCGAGTGCGCAGACGTGTCCCACGCGGTGGGGCTATTTGAAGCGTGCTTGGGTGTTTGGGTGTATATGTCGGATCTAGGCTGATTGGCGTCACCCGTTTGTCCAAGGAGGAAGCCATGGCGAAGTTCATGGACGTCCATCACGGCATGATGGGCATCACCGACCAGCAGCTTCATGAGGCGCACGATGCCGATCTGGCGATCCAGTCCGAAGAGGGAGTGACCTTCGAGCACGCGTGGGCCGACCCGAACGAGGGCGTCGTCTACTGCCTGTCGGACGCGCCCGACGCGGAGGCCGTCAGGCGTATCCATGAGCGGGCGGGGCACCCGGCCGACGAGATTCATCCCGTGCCGCTGTCCGTCTGACGTCGTTCGCTCGCAAACGCATGGTCGGCCCCCGCTGGGGCGAAACCGCATCCCGGTCGCGGCATGGCGGAACGGTCCACGTCGGGAGTGGTCAGGGTCACATAATGAATCATCATGGAGACGGAAGGTGACGGCCCTGACGTCAGCGTCCTGGTGCCGACGTACAACTGCCGCGCGTACCTCGACAGGTGTCTCGTCTCCTTGCTGATCCAGCGGGTCAGCAAGGAGATCATCGTCGTGGACGACGGCTCCTCCGACGACACCACGACGTTGCTGGACCTGTACCGGGCACATCACCGCATCAAGGTGGTCTACCGGGAGCATTCAGGCGCGGCGGGCGGACCGCGCAACCGCGCGCTGGACCTCGCCCAGGGGCGATACGTCTTCTTCTGTGACGCCGACGACCATCTGGAGCCCGACGCGTTGCAGCGGATGCTCGCCATGGCCGACCGCAACGGCTCGGACATCGTGCTCGGCAAGATCGTCGGGCATGACCGGAAGGCGCCCGCGTCCATGTTCCGCGAGAGCGCCGATCGTGTGACGCTCGCCGACAGCACGGTCTACAACAGCCTCGCCTGCTTCAAGCTGTTCCGCCGCGCCATGCTGGACCGGCACCGCATCCGGTTCGACGAGACGCTGCGGGTGGGGGAGGACATGGCCTTCACCGCCCACGCGTACTGTCACGCGGACGTGATCTCGGTCGTCGCCGACGACTGCTATCACCTCGTCGCGCGCCCGGACGGGACCAGTGTCATGCAGGAGGCGGGCAGCCGTGACCCGCTCAGCTGGCTGCGGATGGTCCGTGTGCCCATCGAGCTGATTGCGCGGCATGTTCCCTCGGGTCCGCTGCGCGACCATCTGTTGCTGAGGCACTTCAGGTTCGACGTGTTCAGCCAGCTCGGCGGCCCTTTGCTCGCCGCCGACGAGGCCGCCCGCGAGAAGATCGTGGTCGAGGTCGCCGACGTCTGCGCGGAATGGCTGACCGAGGGCGTTCGCGACCGCTTGCGCGCCGTCGACCGGCTGCGCGCCGCTTCGCTGCGCGATCTCGACCGGCTCGTACGGCTGGCCGGCGTCGACACGGCACCGGTTCGGCACCGGCTGGCCGGGCTGGAGTGGGATCGCGACCGCCTGGTCGTCTCCGGCCGGGTGTCATTGGCCGGTTTCGAGGGCTCCGCCGGTCTGCTGCTGCGGGAGCGTACGTCGGCAAAGGAACGGCGGGCGCCGGTGACACGCGTGGCGGACATGTTCAGCGCGGCGATCGACGTGACCACCCTGCCCGCGGGCGTGTGGGATGTCTACGCGGCCGTGGAGTGCGAGGGCGTCCGGAGGCTGGCGCGGCTCGGAAGTGAGCGGGATCCCGGCGTGCGGTTGCCCGATCCGCGGTTCACCTCCGGCATCGTGGCCCTGCCGTACCTCACTCGAACGCATGGGAATCTCAGCGTCGACGTCGGCGGCCACGTGGTGCGGGTGCCGGGTTCCGTACGGCTGACGCGGGCCGACTGGTCCGGTGGCCGGTTGCGGGTGGCCGGCCAGGTCGCCGTGGGGAACGGGCCGGGGGCGGCAGCCGTACGGCACCTGATCTGGCGTGAGCGGCGCTCGGGGCGGGAGCGGCGCGAGGCGGTCGCGGCGACCGGGCCGGGCACGTTCGTCGCGGAGACGGCATCCTTCGGCCCCGGGGTCTGGGACGCCTACCTGGAGCTCGACGTGGGCGGCCCGCCGGCCCGATTCCCGGTCAAGGCGGGCGGGCCGGAGACGCTGGGGAAGGCCCTGAGCCGGTGGCGCGGCCCGGTCCGGTGGACCGCGCGGCCGTACGCCACGGCGGTGAACCGCCGCCTCAGCGTGTCGGTGCGGACCGACACGCCGCTGACGATTCTGCGGAGGCATCTGCGCAGATTCCGCTGATCATCATCCATCGGCTCCACACAGACGTATCACCTGAGGCATATTGCTAGTTGCAAATAACTCGCAATAGCATGTTGGGTGCCATACCTGGATAGGAGCCCCCGCACATGAGTACCCCCACGACGTCGAAGGCCGGGCTCGCCCGCGCGGAGCGTGCCCGGCTGTTCGGCATGGTCGGGTTCATCGCTCTGCTGCACATCGTGGGCTGGGGGGTGTTCCTCCTGCTCGTCGCGCCCGAGAGCTACAAGCTCGGCGACGGGCGGGTTCTCGGCATCGGCATCGCGCTGCTGGTCTACACCCTCGGCATGCGGCACGCCTTCGACGCCGACCACCTCGCGGCCATCGACAACACCACCCGCAAGCTGATGTCGGAGGGCCGGCGACCGCTTTCCGTCGGCTTCTGGTTCTCCCTCGGCCACTCGTCGGTGGTCTTCGCCATGTGCCTGCTGGTCTCGCTCGGGGTGAAGTCGCTGTTCGGCCAGGTCGAGGACGACGCGTCGACGTTGCACCAGATCACCGGCCTGATCGGCCCGACCGTCTCGGGGCTGTTCCTCGCGGTCATCGCCACGCTGAACCTGATCACCCTCATCGGGATCCTCAAGATCTTCCGCCAGATGCGCCAGGGCGTCTACGACGAGGCGGCGCTGGAGGAGCAGCTCAACCAGCGCGGGTACATGAACCGGATCCTCGGCCGCTTCGCCAGGGCCATCGACAAGCCGTGGAAGATGTACCCCCTCGGGTTCCTGTTCGGGCTGGGCTTCGACACCGCCACCGAGGTCAGCCTGCTGGTCATCGCCGGAGGCGCCGCCGTGGCCACGCTGCCGTGGTACGCGATCCTCTGCCTGCCGATCATCTTCGCCGCCGGCATGTCGCTCCTCGACACCATCGACGGCACCTTCATGAACTTCGCGTACGGCTGGGCCTTCTCCAAGCCGGTACGGAAGATCTTCTACAACATCGTGCTGACGGGCCTCTCGGTCGTGTTCGCCTTCGCCATCGGCGGGGCCGAACTTCTCGCTGTCGTGGCCGACCAGCTCGGCCTGACCACCGGCTTCTGGGGCTGGATCGCAGAACTCGACCTCAACGTCGCGGGCTTCGCCATCACCGGCCTGTTCGTGGTCGCCTGGATCGGCGCCATCGCCTACTGGAAGCTCGGCCGCGTCGAAGAGCGCTGGTCGGTGCCGGTCCAGCAGGCCGAATAGGTCACGCCGAAGGGATCACGGGCGTCCGGTGAGGCATGCCGATCTTACTGCGGGGATCTCACTCAGGGTGATGCCCAAGTAAAGTG
>JBIOWF010000306.1:0-23061 GCA_044868295.1 Microtetraspora sp.
CGTGTTGATCGTGTTGGCGAAGGTGTAGACCGACTCGCTGTAGGAGGCGTTCCACTGCATGGCGATCTCGACCGAGATGCCCTCTCCGTGCTCCTCGAAGTCGATGACGGAGCCGTGGATGGGCTCCTTCTTCGAGTTGAGATGCGAGACGAAGTCGGAGATGCCGCCTTCGTAGTGATATTTCACGACGGTCGGCTCGCCGTTGATGTGGTCGGGCCGCTCATCGCGGATGATGATCGTCAGACCCTTGTTGAGGAAGGCCATCTCCTGGAACCGGCGCGAGAGCGTCTCGAAGTTCCAGGTGGTCGTCTCGAAGATCGTGTCGTCGGCCCAGAAGGTGATCGTGGTGCCGGTGCTGTCGGTCGGCTCGCCCTTGACCAGGGGACCGGTCGGCTTCGATCCGTCGTACGACTGGCGCCAGAAGTAGCCGTCGCGGCGGATCTCGACGTTCAGCCTGCTGGACAGCGCGTTGACGACCGACACGCCGACGCCGTGGAGACCGCCGGAGACGGCGTACGACTTGCCGTCGAACTTTCCACCGGCGTGCAGCACGGTGAGGACGACCTCGACCGCGGGCCGCTTCTCCACAGGGTGCTCGCCGACCGGGATGCCTCGGCCGTTGTCGACGACCCGCACGCCGTTGTCGGCGAGCAGCGTGACCTCGATGGTGTCGCAATGGCCGGCCAGGGCCTCGTCCACCGAGTTGTCCACGACCTCGTAGACGAGGTGGTGAAGACCACGCTCTCCGGTCGAGCCGATGTACATGCCTGGGCGCTTGCGAACCGCCTCCAGGCCTTCGAGAACGGTGATAGAGCTTGCGTCGTAGGACAAGTGCCAAATCCTCCTGCCGCGGACACGCGACGGGGCACAACCTTGATTGGCTGCCCCTGCCGTGCCCGTCACCGTTGTGAGTGCCCCGATGCGATCACCCAGGGGAATCGACTCGCCAAGCCGGGGGTGACGCGCAAGCGGACGTGTCCTTGAGTCCGGTTTCATTCTACCGTTCTCGCGGGCCTTAGGTGGCATTGACGGGGGCTGTGATGCCCCGTCGCGCGATGATCATGGTTTTGAACCTCCCCCACTCAGGAGGGGGGTCATCGTCTCAGGCGCGATTTTGGGCCGGTGCGGGCTTTTTCGATCTTGTACGGCTCAGCTGCGGGCGAACACGCCACTCCGACTAACCATACGTGTCCCGGGGGCCTTGGCTTCCGTGAACCCGGAGACCACCCGCCGGGCGGTGGCCCGCATTGGGGCCGCGGACCTTCACGCGCTTGACGGTGCCGTCGCCGAGCTCCTCGTTCAGCCGCCTGACCAGGGTGGACGCCAGCAGGCGCACCTGTGTCGCCCACGCCGTCGAGTCGGCGGCGACGATCACTTCGCCGTCCTCGAAGGCCTCCGGCCTGGTGTGAGCGGCCAGGTCGACCCCGACGATCTCGGGCCAGCGGCCGAAGACCCCGCCGACGGCGACCGACCGCTCCCACCCCCGGTCGGCGAGCAGGTCGCGGATGGCGCGGCCGAACGGCTCCGGGTCGCCCGAGTCGCGCTTCGGCCCGCCCGGCCGCCGGCGTGGCTCGCTGCGGGGGAGCTGCCCGCGCTTGGCGGCGTCGGCCTTCGCCTGGGCGAGCTTCTCCCGCGCGAGCGCGGCTCCCCGCACCACCGCACCCTGCGGAGACTGTCCACCGCCTGTGGACGACCCGCCTGGGGACGGCCCGCCGACTGGGGACGAGGTCTCGTCAACGGACACGGGTCACGCTCCCCTCGGCCACGTCGAACCGTGCGCCGGTCAGCCCGGCGGGCACGTCGTCCGGCACGGCGGCGGTGATCAGCACCTGCTCCGCCGGGGCCACGATCTCGGCGAGCCGCCCACGCCGCTGGCTGTCGAGCTCGGCGAAGACGTCGTCGAGGACCAGCACGGGGTCACCGCCGTCGGCCCGGAGCAGGTCGTAGGCGGCCAGCCGCAGCGCCAGCGCGAAGGACCAGGACTCGCCGTGGCTGGCGTATCCACGCGCGGGCAGCTCTCCCAGCCGCAGGAGCAGATCGTCGCGGTGCGGCCCGACCAGGGTCACGCCGCGCTCCAGCTCCGCCTGGCGCGCCTCGGCGAGACCGGCGCTCAGCCGTTCGGCGAGCACCTCCCGGAGCGTCCCCGACTCGCCGGCGCCTGTGGACAACACGCCGCCATTGTCCGTCCCGGGCGTGTCCCCGTCCGCCGAACTCCGATACTCCAGATCCACCAGGCCTGAGGACGGGGCGAGGGTCGCGTACGCCTTGGCGACCAGCGGCGTCAGCGCGTCGACCAGCTCGAGGCGGGCGGCCAGGAGCTCGGCGCCGTGTGCGACGAGATGGGCGTCCCAGACCTCCAGCGTGCTCAGCACGTCACCGGCACCGGCGGACGCGAACGCCGTGTCGTTCTCCTGCCTGCGGGCGCCGCGCCGCCGTCCCTGCCGGGCCGCCGAAGCCGTACGCAACAGGGCGTTGCGCTGTTTGAGCACCCGGTCGTAGTCGGCGCGCACCCCGGCGAAACGTGGAGCGCGGGCCACGAGGAGGTCGTCGAGGAACCGGCGCCGCTCCGACGGGTCGCCCTTGACGAGCGCGAGATCCTCGGGCGCGAACAACACGGTCCGCAGCAGGCCCAGAGCGTCACGGGCCCGGGAAACGGGGGAGCGGTTCACCCTGGCTCGATTGGCGCGGCCCGGGTTGATCTCCAGCTCGATCAGCGCCCTGCGGTCATCCCGGACGATCATCGTGCGGATCACCGCCCGCGTCGCGCCGTGCCGTACCAGGGGGGCGTCGGTGGCGACGCGGTGACTCGAGTGCGTCGCCACATAGCCGAGGGCCTCGACCAGGTTGGTCTTGCCGTGCCCGTTCGGGCCGACGAAAGCCGTCACGCCGGGTTCGAGAACGATCTCGACCGCGGGATACGACCGGAAGTCGGTCAGGGACAGGTGGGCGACGTACACGCCGTTACGTTAGTACCTTCTCGATCCTCCGCGCGCTGGAGAGGCCCCCGGCAGACGGCCGAGCGGGGCGGGGACCACATGGCTCTCCACAGGCTCCTCCGTCGCACAGAGGGCCGCGCACCTGTGGCCCAGCGGCCGTCAGGCCCGCCCGGGCCGTACGGCCCACCGCTCCCGTCCGTCGGGCTTTCCCGTCCGTATGGGCTCATCGGTCCACACGGCCCGCTGCCCTTCGGACTCGCCGGTCCGTACGGCGCGGCGTTCGGCGGCTCATGCCCGTACGGCAGGCCTGCCGGCCTCAGCGCTGGATTTCGACGGGCGGCACCACGTCGGCCCCGGGAGCGTCGGCGCCCTTGCCCGTCTGACCCTCCTCGGCCGTGACCGCGTGCCCGCCGAACTGGTTGCGCAACGCGGCGATCATCTTCATCGCCGGCGGGTCGGGCTGGCGGGACGCGAAACGCGCGTAGAGAGCGGCCGTGATGGCCGGGAGCGGCACGGCGTGCTCCACGGCCGCCTGTACCGTCCACCGGCCCTCGCCGGAGTCCTGCGCGTATCCCTTGAGGTCGGACAGGTCGGGGTCCTGCTCCAAGGCCCGGACCAGGAGATCGAGCAGCCAGGACCGGATGACCGTGCCGTGCCGCCAGCTCTTGAACGCGCCGGCGACGTCCGTGACGAGCCCTGAGGCTTCGAGCAGCTCCCAGCCCTCGGCGAAGGCCTGCATCATGCCGTACTCGATACCGTTGTGGACCATCTTCGCGAAGTGGCCGGCGCCGATCGGGCCGGCGTGGACGAAGCCGTCCTCACCTTCCGGCTTGAGCGCCTCGAAGATCGGCATCAACCGCTGGACGTCCTCGGGCCCGCCGCCGACCATGAGGGCGTAGCCGTTCTCCAGCCCCCAGACGCCGCCGCTCACGCCCACATCAACGAAGTCGATCCCCTTCGTCGCGAGGTCGGCGCCGTGCTTCTGATCGTCCACATAGTGGGAGTTACCGCCGTCGATCACAATGTCGCCGGGCGACAGCACCTGGCCGAGCTGCTCGATCGTCATGCGCGTGGGCTCACCCGCCGGAACCATCACCCAGACGGCGCGCGGCGGGTCGAGGCGGTCGACGAGCTCCTTGAGGCTTGCGACGTCGCTGATCGCCGGATCACGGTCATAACCGATGACCTCGTGGCCGCCGCGGCGCAGCCGCTCGGCCATGTTCCCACCCATCTTGCCAAGCCCGATCATGCCGATCTGCATGGCGGGGACATCCCCTTTCCCCGTCTCCTCAGGCTTGCCGTGGTCGGCCGTCCCACTTGGCATGGAGCCACCTCCTCAGGGTTTCCGTCATCCACGAGGGCCGCCGTACCCGGACAGACGGCCTTCACGCCCGTGGATGATCGTACGCCCGTGGTCAGCTCGAAAGACGGATGGGCATGATCAGGTAGCGATAGTCCGGAGTCGCCCCGTCCTGCACAGGCTTGCCGCCGGTGAGGATGGCCGGCTTGGTCGACGTGGTGAACTGCAGGCGGGCCACGTCGGAGTCGATGGCGCCCAGCCCCTCCAGCAGGAACTGGTGGTTGAAGGCGATGTTGATCTCGTCGCCCTCGAACTCGACGGGCAGGACCTCCACAGCCTGTGCCTCGTCGCCGCTGCCCGCCTCAAGGATCACCTCGGCGCCGCGGAAGGCCAGCCGTACCGGCGTGTTGCGTTCGGCGACGAGGGCGACGCGCTTGACCGCCTCGACGAACGAGGCTGTGGACAGATCCGCCCGCGCGGAGAACTCCGTGGGCAGCAGCGAGCGGTACTTGGGGAACTCGGGGTCGAGCAGCCGGGTCGTGGTCCGCCTCCCGGAGCTGGAAAACCCGATCATGCCTTCGCCGGTGCCGCCGACCGAGCTGAGCGCGATCTCCACTTCCGCCCCGGTGGTGCCCAGCGCCTTGGCGGTGTCGGCCAGCGTACGGCCGGGCACCATCGCGATCGCCTGGAAGTCCGGCTGCTCGGGCTGCCACTTCAGCTCCCGTACGGCCAGGCGGTAGCGGTCCGTCGCCGCGAGGGTCACGGTGTCGGCCTCGATCTCCATGCGCACACCGGTGAGCATGGGCAGCGTGTCGTCCTTGCCCGCGGCGACGGCCACCTGCGCGACGGCGGAGGCGAACACGTCGCTGCCGGCCCGGCCCGCCGCCGGCGGCATGACCGGGAGCGAGGGGTAATCCTCCACAGGCATGGTCAGCAGTGTGAAACGCGCGCTGCCACACGTGACGACCGCCTTCGCGCCGTCGACGACGAAGTCGACCGGCTGGGCGGGGAGTGCACGAGTGATTTCGGCGAGGAGCTTGCCCGAGACCAGCACCACGCCGGGCTCGCCGGTCTGTGGATCGAGTGTCACCTCCGCGGAAACCTCGTAGTCGAAGCCGGAGAGCTTCAACTGCTGCTGCTCGGTGACCTCAAGGCGCATGCCCGCCAGCACCGGCACGGACGGCCGAGCCGGAAGACTGCGTGCCGTCCACGCGACGGCCTCGGCGAGTATGTCTCGGTCGATCCGGAACATCACGTGGATCAGCCTCCTGGGTATCGCTGCTTCTGCTGTGTCCGATCGGCTCGCTGTGTCGCGAGCCTGTGGTGAACGCCTCGTCCTTGGTGCTCGCCGTTCATCACAAGTCTTCACTCTCCCGCACCTGGGCACCTCGAGAACCCTTCTATGGTTCTTGAGTTCCTTAGGGAGAGAGATAGAAGTCATCTTCATAGGGGGTGTGGATACTGTGGAAACCTACTGTCTCCGCAGCTCAGGAACCATATTTCATCCACCGCCGGTGTGGATGAACGGTGGATGGGAACGCTGTTGCTGTGGAGAAAGAAGCTGTCTCCACAGCTCGTCCCCAGAACGACGGGTGTCTGTCCACGAGATATCCACCATGTTTCCACCGGTTATCCACGGGGTAACGAACCCCGTTCGGGGTCCGCGAATCGGCTGTACACAGGGCGTCCACAGCTCATCCCCAGGTAGTCCCCAGGTGATCCACAGGTTGTCCACATAGTTATCCCCAGCCCTGTTGACGATTTTCTCAGCCGATCGCTCAGTGATCACGGCGCTGTGGCCGATGGGCATGCCGCTTCATTGATCCACAGAGTTATCCACAGGCTGTGAATCAAGCGTTGCGTGCGCGCTGCTTGATCCGCGTGGTCAGCTCGTTGACCTGGTTGTACATGGAGCGACGCTCCGCCATCAGTGACCGGATCTTGCGCTCGGCATGCATGACCGTGGTGTGGTCACGCCCGCCGAACTGCTGGCCGATCTTGGGCAAGGAGAGGTCGGTGAGCTCACGGGCCAGGTACATCGCGATCTGGCGGGCCGTGACCAGAGCCCGCGACCGCGAGCCGCCGCAGAGATCGTCGAGAGAGACCCCGAAGTATTCGGCGGTTGTGGACATGATGAGCGAGATGGTGATCTCGGTGCTGGCGTCCTCGCTTATCAGGTCTTTGAGGACGATCTCGGCCAGCCCGATGTCCACAGACTGCCGGTTCAGGCTGGCGAAGGCGGTCACCCGGATCAGCGCGCCTTCGAGCTCCCGGATGTTGGTCGCGATCCGGCTGGCGATGTATTCCAGCACGTCCGGGGGAGCGGCCAGGCCTTCCTGGATCGCCTTCTTCCGCAGGATCGCGATCCGGGTCTCCAGCTCCGGAGGCTGGACGTCGGTGATGAGGCCCCACTCGAAGCGGTTGCGGAGCCGGTCCTCCAGGGTGACCAGTTGTTTGGGCGCCCGGTCGCTGGAGATGACGATCTGCTTGCTGGCGTTGTGGAGGGTGTTGAAGGTGTGGAAGAACTCCTCCTGCGTCTGCTCCTTGCCCTCCAGGAACTGGATGTCGTCCACGAGCAGGATGTCGACGTCGCGGTAGCGCCGGCGGAAGCCCTCGGCCCGGCCGTCACGGATCGAGTTGATGAAGTCGTTGGTGAACTCCTCTGAGCTCACGTACCTGACCCGGGCCCCGTCGTACAGGCTCTGCGCGTAGTGCCCGATGGCGTGCAGCAGGTGGGTCTTGCCCAGCCCCGAGTCACCGTAGATGAACAGCGGGTTGTACGCCTTCGCCGGGGCCTCGGCGACCGCGACCGCCGCGGCGTGGGCGAACCGGTTGCTGGCTCCGATGACGAACGTCTCGAAGGTGTACTTCGCGTTCAGCCGGGCCGGCTCGCTGCTTGTACGGCTGCCGCGGCTCTCCCACCGGTTCTGCACAGATTCCGGCTTCGACGGCTCAGGCGGTTCGGGGGAGTATCCACCGCTTTGCGGCGGGTAAGGCTGCGCCCTGTACGGCTCGGCCTGCTGAGATTCCTGGATGAAGGGAAACCCCTGGCCCTGTGGAGAACCTTGTGGAGAGGCTTGTGGAGAAGTCTGTGGATATTCGGTGGACGAGTTGATCGGACCGGAGCGATGTTGCTGGCCGTACCCGGCTTGTGGTTGTCCACCATGGGGATAACCAGGGTTCTGCGGCTGTGGATAACCGGGATTCTGTGCCTGGGGATATCCGTCGTGCTGCCTGTTCTCGTTCGACGTCGAGGTGGGATCGACCATCACCGCGATTCGCACCGGCCGCCCGAACTCCTGCGAGAGGGCATGCGCGATCAGCGGGCGCAGCCGTACTTCCAGCACCTCTTTGGCGAAGTCGTTGGGGGTGGCGAGCAGGATCGTGTCGTTCACGAGGCCCGACGGCTGCGTCATCTGGAGAAAGGCGCGCTGCTGGCCCGAGACGCCCTCGTCGAGAAGGGTCCCCAAGGCCCGAGCCCATATCGCGTTGAGGTCGACGCCTTCCATGGCTCGGTCCTCCTCCCTTGCGCGGCCCCCGCTAGCTCGCCGCGATCCGTTTCCACAGCGGCCCGGCCGGGGGCTTCCCGGGCGGTACCAGCCCCCGTTACGTGATCCACATGAGATCCACAATGTGTGCAAAACCTCGCGCGCACACGCTGTCCGGCCGCATCCAGGTGACGGAGGAAAGTCCGGATGCCCGACAGTAGCGGTGTGCGCGAGCCGCCTCAAGACGTTGTCCACAGCCTAGTGGGCCGTGGTTGCTCGCCGTACTCGCTTGGTCTTTCCCGCGTCTCCGCACGTCGGGCCATGCCCGATGGTTGTCTGGGCGCCGTTGGGGGACCAGCTTGATCGTCGCGGCGACCGGGCTTGGTCTTCCCTGTGTCTCCGCATGTTGGGGCGAGGGCGTTGGCGACCTGACCGGCGGTAGAACGGCCAGTCTGGGGCCGTTGGGGATGTTCCGGTTTGACCTGGAGCACGGTCGCCCCGTAACGTGTGCCGGTCGGCTTATCGTGCGACGGCTATTCTGCATGCCCACGCATTCGACGAGCCGTAACCTTGGAATGCGCCGTGCCCGCAGACTGACTGCGGGCGCATCTGAAGCCTGGAGCCCACTCGTGAGCAAGCGTACTTACCAGCCGAACAACCGTCGTCGCGCGAAGACCCACGGCTTCCGGCTGCGCATGCGCACGCGGGCCGGCCGCGCCATCCTGGCCGCCCGTCGCCGCAAGGGTCGCGCCGAGCTGACCGTCTGAGGTCGCGAAGCCGCCGTCGCCCGTCGTCCACAAGCCGGCGGGCGACAGCCGTAGTTGAGGAAGGCCCGTGCTGCCGTCCGCGTCCCGCATGCGACGGGGTGACGAGTTCGCCGACGCGATCCGCCGCGGACGCCGCGCCGGTCGGCCCACCCTGGTCGCTCATTTCAACGCGCGTGATGCCGACGAGCCCCCACTGGTCGGCTTCGTCGTCAGCAAGGCCGTCGGCGGCGCTGTGACCAGGAACCGGGTCAAGCGCATGCTGAGACACCTCATGCGCGACCGTCTCCACCAGTTGCCGCGAGGTAGCCTGCTGGTGGTACGCGCCAATCCACCGGCCGCGTCTGCGCGCAGCGAGCACCTGGCCGCCGAACTCGACGCCGCGCTTAATCGTTTGATCCGGCGGCGAGGGCCCGACCCGCAGGCCCCGACGGATGGACGGTCATGACAGCGGAGCAGCCGATACTGGAGCGAGGAATCGCGGGCGTGGGCACTGAGCTGCCCACTCCGGTCAGCCAGGCCGCCCGCGTCCTGCTGCTTCCCATCAGGTTCTATCGGGCCTTCATCGGTCCGCTGCTCGGCCCGCACTGCAGGTTCGAACCTTCCTGCAGCGCATATGGCCTGGAGGCGATCGCCCGTCACGGGGCACTCCGCGGGCTGTGGCTGACCATCAGACGTATCGGGCGTTGTCACCCGTTCCATCCGGGAGGTTTCGACCCGGTGCCCCCGTCCCGGGTCCGGCATCACGACGAAACGCAAGGGAGCTAGCTCGGTGGAGCTGCCATTCCTCATTTGGCTGTATACGGCAGTGGCCTGGGTCATCACCCAGATCCACAAGGGCTACAGCACTATCATTCCCCCGGATAACGGGCTGAACTGGGCGCTGACCATCGTCACGTTGACCGTGCTGATGCGCCTGCTGATCTTCCCGCTCTTCCTCAAGCAGATGCGCTCGTCGAAGAAGATGCAGGAGCTCGCGCCCAAGGTGCAGGAGCTGCGCAAGCGGTACAAGAACGACAAGCAGCGCATGAACCAGGAGGTCATGCGCGTCTACCAGGAGGCGGGCGCCAACCCGCTCGGTGGCTGCCTTCCTGTCGTCGCCCAGTTCCCGATCTTCATCTCCATGTTCACCGTGCTTCAGGCGATGGCGAATGGTGAGACGAAGTACGGGATGACCCAGCAACTGGTGGACAGCGCCAGAGCGGCGCACATCCTCGGCGCACCGCTGCCCGCCACGTTCTTCACAAGCTCGGCCGAAATCCTGACGTACAACGCCGATCCGGTCGTGGCGAAGATCGTTCTGGTCGTCTTCGTCGCCGTTAGCTCGCTGACTACCTTCCTGACCGTACGGCAGAGCGTCACGCGGTCCATGGCGCAGATGCCCGACAACCCGATGGCACAGCAGCAGAAGATCCTGATGTACATCTCGCCGCTGTTCGCCGTCTTCAGCCTGAACTTCCCCCTTGGCCTGATCCTCTACTGGGTCACCACCAACGTGTGGACGCTCAGCCAGCAGCACTGGTTCTACAGCCGCCATCCCATGCCGGTGATCGACGAGAAGGGCAATGTGACCACGCCGCCCCCGTCGCACGGCATCTTCAGCAAGCTGCTGCCCAAGCCCAAGGCCGCCGAGCCGGAGGAGGCGCCCCCGGCGGAGCAGCCTAAGATCGTCCGTCAGCAGCCGACGCGGCAGCCGCGAAGCAAGCGCACCGGCAGCAAGAAGTCGTAGGGGAAGGAGAGAATCGGACGTGACCGAAACTGAGGAGACCGTCAAGCCTGCTCCCGACGTCGCCGCTCTGGAACAGGAGGGCGAGATCGCAGCCGACTATCTCGAAGGCCTGCTGGACATCGCCGACCTCGACGGTGACATCGACATGGATGTCGAGGGGGACAGAGCCGTGGTGTCGGTGGTCGGCATCAAGGGCGGCGATCTCGTGGGTCCCGGCGGTGAGGTGCTGGAGGCGCTCCAGGAGCTCACCCGCCTCGCGGTGCACCGCCAGACGGGAGAGCGGTCGCGGCTCATGCTCGACGTCGCCGGCTATCGGGAGCGCCGCCGGGTCGAGCTGACGAAGATCGGCGCGAGCGCGGCCAATGACGTGAAGCGCAGTGGCGAGCCGAAGGCCCTGCAACCGATGACACCGTTCGAGCGCAAGATCGTGCACGACGCCGTGGCCGCCGCCGGCCTCCGCAGCGAGTCCGAGGGCGAGGAGCCTCGGCGTTTCGTCGTCGTCCTCCCGGCTTAGTAGTCATCAAGGCAAGCCGCCGATCCGCGTAGGGTCGGCGGCTTTCTTGTTCATGTACGGCCTTGCCACTGATCCGGAGAAGTGGCGACTAGCCTAGGCCCGGAGACATTTCTAGATGAGTGAGAGATGACGGAAAGCAACGAGCTACCCGTGGCACCCGCGGTGGCGCACGAGGTGTTCACCGGCGACGCGCTGGGCCGAGCCGAGGCGTTCGCCGAGTTGCTCGCGGGACCTGGAGTGGTCCGGGGGCTGCTGGGGCCGCGGGAGGTTCCGCGGATCTGGGACAGGCATCTGCTGAACTGCGCGGTCGTGGCCGAGGCGGTTCCTCAGGAGTCGCGGGTGGTCGACATCGGATCCGGTGCGGGACTGCCCGGGCTGGTCCTGGCGATCGTCCGTCCCGATCTCATGGTCACCCTGCTGGAGCCGCTCCTGCGGCGGACCGTCTTTCTGTCCGAGTGCGCCGAGGCGCTCAAGCTCGACAACGTCGAGGTCGTGCGCGGGCGTGCCGAGGAGCTCGCGCACAAGCGGGTCTTCGACGTGGTCACCGCTCGGGCGGTGGCGCCGCTTGATCGGCTCCTTGCCTGGTCGATGCCGTTGCTTGGCGAGGGCGGAGAGCTCTTGGCGATGAAGGGCGAAAGAGCGGGAGAGGAGTTGGAGGCGGCCGCCGCGGAACTACGGGCTTGCGGGGCGCGTACGGCCGAGCTTGTTATGGTCGGGCGCGGTAAGGTCGATCCGCCCACCACTCTCGTTCGCGTGGTCGCCGGAAGGTCCCCCGACCAGAGCGGGCGCGGTGGGCGGCGCCGACGAAAGAGGTGAGCGTCATGCCAGGTGCGGCACCAGGCCTGGGTTGGCCGGAGATCTACCTCGCCGTAGCCTGGAAGACCACGTCGGCAGGTCGGCCATCAGGGGTTGGCTGGCCTCTTTTCTCTGCTTCGCAGATGGAAAGCACGATGACCGTGTCCCAGACCCCCCTTAGCTCCGGCGATTCGCCGCTGGTACGAGAGGCACTGAGCTCTGTGGTTTCACGTGAAACAGCCGCGCCCGCTCCGGCGGTCGCATCCTCGGTTGGTTACTCGGCACGCAACGAGGGGGAGTGGCCGAGGCCTCCGAAATGCCGGGTGATGACAGTGGCCAACCAGAAGGGCGGCGTTGGGAAGACGACCAGTGCGGTTAATCTTGCCGCCGCGCTGTCGATGCACGGCCAGCGCGTGCTGGTGATCGACCTCGATCCCCAGGGCAATGCCTCCACCGCCCTGGCGACAGATCATCGGTCAGGGATTCCCTCCATCTATGAGGTGCTGGTGAATGATCTGCCGTTGTCATCTGTTGTGACCCCGGTTCCCGAGATGCCTGGCCTCTTCTGTGCCCCGGCCACGCTGGACCTCGCGGGTGCCGAGCCGGAGTTGTTCCCAATGGTGGGGCGTGAGACCCGACTGAAGCGCGCACTCAGCTCCTTCGACTCGATGGAGTTCGACTACATCTTCATCGACTGCCCGCCTTCGCTCGGCCTGCTCACGCTGAACGCCATGACGGCGGCCCAGGAGGTGCTGGTCCCCATCCAGTGTGAGTACTACGCCCTGGAGGGGGTTACCGCGCTGCTGCGGAACGTCGAGCTGGTGCGGGCTCATCTCAACCAGACGTTGAATGTGTCCACGATTCTTCTCACGATGTACGACGGACGGACCCGGCTGGCCTCGCAGGTGGCGGAAGAGGTGCGGTCGCATTTCGGGGAGATCGTCCTCAACGCGGTCATTCCACGGAGTGTCCGCGTGTCCGAGGCGCCGAGCTACAGCCAGTCCGTCATCACCTACGATCCCGGATCGAGCGGAGCCACTGCCTACATGGAGGCGGCACGCGAAATGGCGTTCCGCAGTGCGGAGCTCGAACAAGCCTGATCGGCGTCGCCGCGCGGCTTCAGGCGATGGATGTATCCCCGCGGCGGTAACCTCTCGTGGTGTGCTTGGAGTGCCCAGCGGCTCGGGTCGCTGGGCATCGTCTTCTCTGTGGGCCTAAGGAGCAGCGGTGACTCAGCAGCGTCGGGGACTGGGCAAGGGCCTTGGGGCTCTGATTCCCACCGGACCGATCGTCGATCCAGCGGTCGTCGCGAGTCCTCTGGCTGGGGAACAAGGCGATTCAGGCCTGCGTCCGGTCGAGGGGGCCTACTTCCAGGAAATCCCGGTGACGGCGATCACGCCCAACCCGAGGCAGCCGCGCGAGGTGTTCGATGAGGACCGGCTCGAAGAGCTGGCGGCGTCGATCACCGAGGTCGGCCTGCTCCAGCCGGTGGTCGTACGCTCCGTCGGTGGTGGCCGCTTCGAGCTCATCATGGGGGAGCGGCGGTGGCGCGCCTCGAAGTTCGCCGGGTTGGAGAAGATCCCGGCCATCGTGCGCAGCACCCAGGACGACGAGATGCTGCGTGAGGCGCTCATCGAGAACCTCCAGCGCGAGCAACTCAACTCGCTGGAGGAGGCGGCCGCGTACCAGCAGTTGCTCGACGACTTCGGGGCCACGCACGAAGTGCTAGCCAAGAAGGTCGGCCGATCACGCTCACACATCAGCAATACGCTCCGCCTGCTGAACCTGCCTTCCAACGTTCAACTGCGGCTGGCGGCGGGCACGATCAGCGCCGGCCACGCGAGGGCGCTGCTTTCGCTGGACGACGCGGCCGCCCAGGAGCGGCTCGCGAGCCGGATCGTCGCTGAAGGCCTTTCCGTCCGGACAGTCGAGGAGATCGTGGCGCTCGGAGAGGCCACTGCCGGTCCTGCCCCCCGCAGACCCCGGGCCAAGCAGCCGACGGCGCCCGCGCTCCGGCACCTGGCCGACCGACTCTCGGATCATTTCGAGACGAGGGTGAAGGTGGACCTGGGCCGCCGGAAGGGCCGGATCGTCGTTGAGTTCTCCACCATCGACGACCTGGAGCGGATCATTGGCACGATGGCTCCCGAGGCGACCAACAGCATGAGTGGGTTCGAGGAATAGCCCCTGTTTCACGTGAAACGCCCCCGGTTCGCAACTAACGAGCCGGGGCGTTTCTGTTTCACGTGAAACGGCGCGAGCCGAGGGGAGCCTGCTCGGATGCCTTTGCACGTGAAACAGGCGGATGCCATGCGCCGTTTCACGTGAAACAACGCGAGCCGGGGCTGTTCGATCTGGTGGCCGTTTCGTGTGGATCGAGGCGACCGTCGTAGCCGTTTCACGTGAAACAAAACCGTCGCGCCTTCCGCCCCGCGCTCTGGGATCCGCTCGGTCGCGCCGATCGCGCGTTGGGATGCGCGCACCAGGGGGCCAGTCGGCACAGCCGTCTCATCTCGTGACCGCCGCGGTTGTGCTCAGCCGTGGTCGGCTGAGCAGCATTGGCCCGGCAGCCGACTCGATCGCGGTCGGCTCAACCCGGCGTGGGCATAGCCGGGCCGGGTTCAGCCGCGTCGGGCGGCGACTTCCAGGAGTCCCTTGCAGAGGGTGCCGAGATCCCGCCCCGCCGCTTCGGAGGCCATCGGCAGCAGCGACGTCTCCGTCATGCCGGGGGCGACGTTCACTTCAAGGAAGTACGGCCGGCCGTTGGCGTCCACGATGAGGTCGGTACGCGAGAGGTCTCTCAGACCCAGTGCGGTGTGGGCGGCCACCGCCATCGCGGCACAGGCCTCCGTGGCCTCGTCCGAGAGCCGGGCCGGGGCGAAGAACTCGGTGCGCCCGGCGGTGTAGCGGGCCGCGTAGTCGTACACGCCGGCATCGGCCACGATCTCCACGGGTGGCAGCGCGACCGGTCCGTCACCGAGATCGACGACGGACACCGCCACCTCCACGCCGTCGACATACTTCTCGATCAGCGCGGTGTCACCGTACGCGAAGCAGCCGACCATCGCGGCGGGCAGTTCGTCGGCGGAACGGACGATCGAGGCGCCGAGCGCCGATCCGCCTCGCGAGGGCTTCACGAAGAGCGGCAGCCCGAGGCGATCCACGATCCGGGCGAGAACGGCGGTCGCGCCGAGATCGTGGAAGGTCTCCTTCGGCAGCGCCACCGAATCCGGGGTGTTCAGCCCCCAGGAACGGACGACCGCCTTCGCGGTCGGCTTGTCGAAGGCGACCCGGCAGGCGTCAGGGGTGGCACCGACGTAGGGCACACCGAGCAACTCCAGCACCGAGCGGATGGCGCCGTCTTCGCCCGCACCGCCGTGCAGGGTCACAAAGACCGCGTCCGGCGGGTCGGACAGCACCGACGGGACGAGGGACGCGTCCGTGTCCCGCGTCTCGACGTCCACCCCCGCCGCTCTGAGCACCTCGGAGACCCGGCGCCCCGAGCGGATGGAGACCTCCCGTTCGTAGGAAAGCCCCCCGGCGAGGATCAGCACATGCCTGAGATCACTCATACGTCCCCCTCGCCCAGCGGCTCGGAGTTCGGGTCGTGCCGGAGGCGCGCAATGAGGCACCCCGCGAACACCCTTTGCTCATTGGTTCGCTCGCTTCGCTCGTTCACGCGTCCCCCTCCCTGGGCGGCGCGGGAGACGCGCTCGCGAACGTCCTCTGCTTACTGGTTCGCTCGCTCACGGAGAGGGCCTTTCACGTCACGAAGTCCTGTACGTCCAGCCCGAACAGGCTAGCCGTAAAGGGTCTCAGGCGAGGTCCGGACCGGGCGTGTCGAGGCCGATGTGTCCGGGTGCCGAGCCCGTGCCGAAGGTGTCGCGCAACTGCAGCTCCTGCTCGATCACCCCGGCCAGGCGACGGACGCCTTCACGGATCCGCTCGGGCTCGGGATAACAGTAGGACAGTCGCATGTGCTGGGACCCGCCGCCGTCCGAGTAGAAGCCGGTCCCGGGCACGAACGCGACCCGCTCCGCGACCGCTCGGGGCAGTATCGCCTTGGAGTTCAGCCCTTCGGGAAGGGTCATCCAGACGAAGAACCCGCCTGCGGGGCGGGTCCACGTGCAGCCGGCGGGCATGAGCACCTCGAGCGCGCCGAGCAGCGCGTTCCGCCGGTCGCGGTAGAGCTCCCTGAACGTCTTGATCTGCTCCCGCCACGGCTGGGTGGCGAGGTACTGGCCCACGGCGAGCTGGGTGAAGGACGAGTGCGACAGCACCGCCGACTCCATCGCGAGAACCAGCTTGTCCCGCACCGCGTGGGGGGCCAGCGCCCACCCGACCCGGAAGCCGGGCGCGAGCGTCTTGGAGAACGACCCGAGATAGACCACACCGTCCGGGTCGTCGGCGCGCAGCGCCCGCAGCGGCTCCCCGTCGAAGCCGAGCAGTCCGTACGGGTTGTCCTCGACGACCAGCACCCCGGCCCGCTGGCAGATCTCCAGCACCTGGCGCCGGCGGACCTCGTTGAGCGTCACACCTGCCGGGTTCTGGAACGTGGGGATCGTGTAGAGGAACTTGATCCGGTTTCCCGCGGTCTGCAGCGCGTAGATGGTCTGCGCGAGGGACTCGGGGATCAACCCCTGGTCGTCCATCGCGATGTGCACGACCTTGGCCTGGTAGGCGGAGAACGTGCCGAGCGCCCCCACGTAGGACGGCCCCTCGGCGAGAACCACGTCGCCCGGGTCGATGAAGATGCGGGTGATCAGGTCCAGAGCCTGCTGGGAGCCGACGGTGACGACGACGTCGTCCGCCCCGGCCTCGATCCCCTCCAGCCGCATGACCTCGCAGATCTGCTCGCGCAGGGCGGGGTCGCCCTGGCCGGAGCCGTACTGGAGGGCGACGGGGCCGCGCTTGGCCACCAGGTCGGAGACGAGTTCGCCGACCACGTCGAGGGGCAGAGCCGTGACGTACGGCATGCCGCCGGCCAGCGAGACCACTTCGGGCCTCGAGGCGACGGCGAAGAGAGCTCGGATCTCGGAGGCGACCATCCCGGCAGCTCGTGCAGCGTACCGATCGACGTAAGCGTCAATGCGCGACCCGTGGGGCGCGGCTGTCCGACCGTGATCGAGCTCTTGCGTCACGGTCCACCTCCGATCACATAGCCGAGCAACCAGACTACGGCAGCGCGCCACGCCCGTTCACATCCGGGTCTTGGCGTCTCCATGGCCGGGAGCCGCGCAAACGCTCCGCAATCGGTGCCAACCCGGGGCTCAACGCGCCCAGGAAAGAGCGGGAACGAACGCTGGAGGCCCAACCCGAGCTACGATGCGAGCTGTAGACGCCGTTTTCGGCGCGCTCTCCGGCAGGACTCCTCGCGGGATTGGGGCATCACGTGTCGCGTCGGCTGGCCAATGTCACTCTTGACAATCTGGACGACCTGCCACGCCGGTGCAGGCGCTGCGTCTTCTGGGAGCTTGATCCTGTCAGCGGTGAGCGTGCCGTGCAGGTCGGTGATCCCGGCCTGGAGAAGGAGGCGTGGATCTCCGGCACCCTGCTGGAGTGGGGCAGCTGCGGCAAGATCGCCTATGTGGACGGCGTTGCGGCCGGCTTCGTGCTCTACGCGCCGCCGCTCTACGTGCCGCGCTCGGTCGCCTTCCCGACGTCACCGGTCAGCTCCGACGCCGTGCTGCTGATGACGGCGCACATCATCCCCGAGTTCTCGGGGGGAGGCCTCGGCCGGATGCTGGTGCAGGGTGTCGCCAAGGACCTCACCCGCCGCGGGGTCCGCGCGATCGAGGCGTTCGGCGATCTGAAGTGGGAGCAGCCCGGCTGCGTCATGCCGGCCGAATACCTGCTGTCAGTCGGGTTCAAGACGGTCCGCCCGCATCTGCGCTACCCGCGCCTGCGGCTGGAGCTCAAGACGGCCGTCTCCTGGCGTGAGGACGTCGAGGTGGCCTTGGAGCGGCTCCTGGGTTCGATGAGTCCAGAGAGGGCGCTGCGGCCCGTCTGAGGCGATCTGAGCGCCGTTCACGGCCCGGCATGCGGTACGTGCTCGCGGGCGGCGGTGGTCTGCGGCCTTCCACGCTCCCCGCACACGGGTACGGCAGCGCGTGCGCGCCACTCCGCCGAACGGCTCAGAAGTCTCGGTGGGCGCACAGGCAAGCACAGGCAAGCACAGGCAATGAGAAAGCCCCCCGCGCCGTGGCGAAGGGGGCTTCCATTCGGGTGGGGTGCCACCTGGAAGGCGGACGTACGGCTCGCGCCGCAGGGGGCATGCCGATCAGATGATGCCCTCGAGCTCACGAAGCAGCATCGCCTTCGGCTTGGCGCCGATGATCTGCTTCACGACCTCTCCACCCTTGTAGACGTTCAGCGTCGGGATCTGGAGCACGCCGTAGTCCCGCGGAGTCGACGGATTCTCGTCGATGTTCAGTTTGACGATGGTCAGCGTCTTGGAGTGCTCGGCCGCGATCTCCTCGAGGATCGGAGCGACCTGGCGGCAGGGGCCGCACCACTCGGCCCAGAAGTCGACGAGCACGGGCAGGTCGCTCTTGAGGACCTCGGCTTCGAAGTCGGCGTCGGTCACGCTCTTGATGGCGCCCAAGGTATTTCTCCCCTTGATCTGTGTGGTCGTTGTAACCGCGGGGGACGGCCCCGCATTCCCCTTGATCAGCTGTGGTTGTGCGCCAGCCACCGCTCGGCGTCGAGGGACGCGGCGCAGCCGGTGCCGGCGGCCGTGGCCGCCTGCCGGTAGGTGTGGTCGACGACGTCGCCGGCCGCGAACACGCCGTTCAGGTTGGTCCGCGTGGAGGGGGAGTCGACCAGGATGTAGCCCTCGTCGTCCAGGTCCACCTGACCCTTGACGAGCTCGGTGCGGGGCTCGTGGCCGATCGCCACGAACAGCCCGGTGACGGTGAGCTCGGACTCCTCGCCGGTCTTGCGGTTGCGGACGCGCACCCCGCTCACCTTGCTCTCGCCGAGGACGTCGATGACCTCGCTGTCCCACACGAAGCGGATCTTCTCGTTGGCGAATGCGCGGTCCTGCATGATCTTGCTGGCGCGCAGCTCGTGCCTGCGGTGCACGACGGTGACCGACTTGGCGAACCGGGTGAGGAAGATCGCCTCTTCCATCGCCGTGTCGCCGCCGCCGACGACCACGATGTCCTGGTCGCGGAAGAAGAAGCCGTCACAGGTGGCGCACCAGGAGACTCCCCGGCCGGACAGGCGCTTCTCGTTCGGCAGGCCGAGCTCGCGGTAGCGCGATCCGGTCGCCAGGATGACGGTCTTGGCGTAGAAGGTGTCGGTGTACGTCTTGACGACCTTGGGGTCCGCCGCCAGGTCGACCTCGACGACGTCGTCGGCGACCAACTCGGCCCCGAACCGCTCGGCCTGCTTGCGCATGTTGTCCATGAGATCGGGACCCATGATGCCGTCGGGGAAGCCGGGGAAGTTCTCGACGTCCGTGGTGTTCATGAGGGCGCCACCCGCGGTGACCGATCCCTCGAACACCAGCGGCTGCAGATCGGCCCGCGCCGCGTAGACGGCCGCCGTGTAGCCGGCGGGCCCCGACCCGATAATGATCACGTTACGGACGTCGCTCAACGGTTCCGCCTTTCGATGCTGATTGCCAGTGGCGTCAACAGATCCTAGGCGCCGGGGATTCCCGCCACCTTCTCCACCGTGACTCCACCGTGACTCCAATGTGATTCCACTGTGAGGTACGTCGCGCCGCGCCGACAGACGAAGCCCCCCGCGATCACGGCGGAGGGCTTCATCAGAGGTTCGTACGGCCAGGCCGCCCGATCAGTTCCAGGTGGCGAGGCTCTCGGGACGAAGGCGCTTGCAGTCGTCGTCCACGACGACCACCCGGACGGCGTTGATGCTCTGGTCCTCCCAGAAGGCCATGATCGTGGCCTCGTTGCCGTTGTAGTTGGCCTTGTCGACGCCGATGGGCTTGCGGTCAAGCTGGTTGGAGAACCGCCTGACGCACTTGTCGAGGTCCTGGTCGTCGTTCGTGCCGGAACCGGGCGCGACGCCGAAGTAGCCCAGCAGGGGGCCGTTCAGCTCGCGGTTGGTGTAGTTGTGGCCGCTCGCGTAAACGGTGTATCCGGCGGTGGCCTTCGTCAGGTTCTTGGACGGGCTGGCGGGAGCGTCTCCCGGGCCTATCGCGATACTCGTCGGGGTCGGCCCGGCGGCGCTGGTCAGCACGTTCCCCGCCAGCGATACCCCGCCTGCCACCACGGCCGCGGCGGCGGCGACCGCGGCGACCGGCGCCGCCCAGCGGCGCCGCCTGACCGGCTTCCCGCGCCGCGCCGGCACGATCGTCCCGTCGGCCGAGACCACGCCGAGTGAAACCTCGGCCGAGACCAGGTCGACCGGAACCTCGGCCGGGGTCAGGCTGAGCGGAGCCGCGGCGGGTTCGGGCTCGGGTGGGGACTCCCATGGGGCGTCCCGCATGATGCGGTCCCAGTCGAGCGTCGACGCCTCGGCCTCCAGCGCGCGGTCGATGCGCATGGCCACGCCCAGGGGCATCGCGGCCACCGGCACCGCCGCGAGCACCTCGCGTACCGCTGCCAGGTCGGCGAGGCTCTCCCCGCAGGGATCGCAGATCGCGAGATGCTCGCGGACCTGCCGTGCCGTGGCGTCGTCGAGGAGACCTTCTGCCAGCTCGGCAAGGATCTCCAGGTCGTAGTGCGTATCACGCGTCACGAAGTTCTGCTCCCTTCGCGGATGAGACGCGAGTTAGGTTGGATCGGTTCCGCAGATGCGAAAGAATCGGGGCAAGTTTCGCGCGTCCTCGCGCGCATCGGCTCTTCACGGTCCCCGCGGGGACCTCGAGCACCGTGGCGGCGTCGTCCACCGAGTAGCCCATCATGTCGACCAGCACCAACGCCGCCCGCTGGTCCGCGGGCAGGAGCTTCAGCGCGGCCGTGACCTCCATCGAGATCTCGCGCTCACTGGTGTGGTCGGGCATCGGCGTGTCGCGCTCGGCGGCCTCGATCAGCTCGTCGTCGGCGATGGGACGCACGGACTTGCGGCGCATCCGGTCGAGGCAGGCGTTCACCACGATCCGGTGCAGCCACGTGGTGACGGCGGCTTCGCCACGAAAGCTCTCCGCCTTGCGGTAGGCGGAGACGAAGGCGTCCTGCACGGCGTCCGCGGCCTCGTCCGGGTCACCCAGAGTCCGCAGGGCGACCGCCCACATGCGGTCCCGGTGACGCTTCACGATCTCGCTGAACGCGTGTGGATCGCCGCCTGTATGGCGCGCCAGGAGGTCGGCGTCCGACAACGCCGACCGGGCGGCGTGCTCAGCCGTTGGAGGATTCTCTGGTGGGGAGTTCACAAGGCCTGCTATGCCGATCCGGGAGAATGCACCATTACGTCGTAGATGGTGCCACGATACTTGCCCTCGTTGAGGGCAAGACGGGTGAACCAGATCAAAACGAACTGACCTGTGGCCGGCTTGTCCGGCTTGATGGTCACCGTTCCGGACGCGCCGGTGTCCTCGCCGACCGTCTTCAGCGCGCTGAGATCGGCGGAGTCACCCACCCTCAGTTGCACTGAGGAGCCCTGCTTGCCGCCCAGGGAAAGGACGACGTCGGAGACCTGGATCGGCTTGCCCATGTCGAGGATCAGGCCGACGCCGTCCTTGAGCCGCCCGAAGTCGGCGCTGTTGTAGTTGGTGGTGTGCCAGTCGGTCGAGGACTTGCTGTCGATGGCCAGCGGCGCCAGCTCCGGATGCTCCGACAGATCATCGCCCTTGGGGTCGAACCCCGTGACGCTCACCGGTTTGACCGTCACCGGCTTGGGCGTCTTCGAGGGTGCGGCCGACGTCGACGACTGTGGCGGGTCGGGCTTGTCGCCGAGACTGCGGCCCACGGTCCAGGCGCCGATGCCGACGGCGGCCATGACCAGCAGCACCATGAGCGTGACCAGGATCCGGCTGAGCGCTCCCGGCGAGCGCCGGGGCGGTGCGGAGATCGCCGTCGCCATTGTCAGCGGCTGGGGCCGCGCGTCGGTCGCGTCCGGTGCCTCGGACTGCAGGTTCAGCGCGGGCGGCGTGGCAGACATCGGCACCGGGGAGGGCCGGGGCACACCGGACAGCGCCTCCGCCACGTCCGCGGGAGTCGACAGCGGGGGCTGGCCGCGCCGGGCCTCCTGCAGGAGAGTGCGGCACGTGATGACGTCGAGATAGCCCGGCACACCCGCGGTGACCTGCCGGGGCGTGCACAGCCTGCCGTCGTCGAGAGGAGCCGGGGGGAGGCCGTCCTCCTCATCACCGGGCCAGTGGCCGGTCAACGCGGCGTAGAGCAGACGGCCCAGGCCCTCGGCGTCCTCCCGGGCGGGATCATCGTAGGAAACGCCGATGATCGCGGCGTCCACCGCGAGGCCGAGCACCTTCACGGTGCTGCCGGCCGTCCAGACCAGACGGCTCGGACTCAGGTGCAGATGCGTCAGCCCGGCCTCGTGCGCGTGGGCCAGCGCTTCGGCCGCCTCGGCGACCAGCGCCGCTCCCCGCTCCGGCTCGACCGGCCCGTTCGAGAGCAGGTCGAGGAGCGACTCGCCGGTCACCCACTCGCTGACCACGTAGGCGGTGCCGTCCTCGTCGGCGGCGTCGAACACCTGGGTCAGGCGCGGGTCCGTGAGGCGGCTCGCCGCGCGAGCGGCGGTCACGACCTCCTCCACCCGGGGAAACTCGGGGGAGAACGTGTGGACCGCGACCGGACGGGCGAGGATCTCGTCGATGGCCTTCCACAGGGTCGCGCCGTCGGACTCGCTGACGCGGTCCTCAAGGCGGAACCGATTGGCGAGCCGGGTCCCCGGTTCGACCGTGGACATACTCATTGGGCCGCCTCACTCCACGGTCGATCGGCATGCATCAGACGATGCCGGGTGGATCCGCCCACGCCTTCCCGCTTCCGCTCGCCGGTCGAACTCTAGGCGCACCATGGTAGTGCCGTGCCGGTCCTGCCCGCCTTCGCGTTGGCAGACGTCCGAATCGGACTATCGGGTTACCTTCGCCTTGCTGGGAGATGCCGAAACCGGTGGCCGGCACTCTAACGCCTCACCCGTCCCGCGACGAGTCCGATGACGGAGCTGACCTCGGGGATCCGCATCTTGTGCGCTGTCACCAGATAGATCAGCATGCCGAGCCCTCCTCCCGCCATCAGCACGATCGCGGCGCTGAGCGCAGTGATCTCGGTGAACTGCCTGGTCATCCACAGCACGAACAGCGCCACCAGAGCCCCGGGGATGGCCGCCACGACCATCCGTGAGAGGCCGGCCGCGATGTCGCGCCCGCCGAGCCCGCCGACCCTGCGACTCGCCAGGATCCACGTGATCGCCCCACCGACAACGTACGCGATCAAGAATGCGAACGCCAGACCGATCACGATATAGCGTGCGGGGAGCGTGAAGTACGCGACCATGCTCAACGCGGCGTTGATCATCACGTTGACCCCGGCGATCAGCGCCGGGGTCCTGGTGTCGCCGAAGCTGTAGAAGACCCGCAGGAGCAGCTGGAAGATGGAGAAC
>JBIOWF010000307.1:0-4103 GCA_044868295.1 Microtetraspora sp.
TGGGTCGAGTCGCCGTTCTTGTCAAAGCCGAGCGTGCCGAGGACCGTCTTGTATCGATGCGTCGGATCGACGGCGTACGCGCGGAGGGCCTCGCGCAGTGTCTCCGCCGAAGGTCCCGAGGAGGCGATGCCCTGAAGGGCCTGGACGATCACCTCGGTGCAGGCATAGCCCGCCGTCGCGTACTCGTCAGGCTCGTGGCCAAAGGCCGTGCGGTAGCGCGCGACGAACGCCGCCGTCGGCGGAACGAACGAGGCATGTCCGGCATACGAATCGCCCGCGTTCGTACCAACCCGCTGGATGAACGAGCCGTCGTCTGCGCCCGAGCCGTCGTAGATGCCGTCCCAGCTGAGGAAGGGAATCGCCGCGTGGCCGCCGGCATCCATGGAAGAGCGCACGGCGGCGGCACCCGTGTCCGTGAACCCTCCGAAGAAGACGACCTGGGGGCCGTTGGGCTGCGACAACGTGTCGAGCACCGTGGCGGGATCACCGCCCGGGTTGAGCGCACGGCGGGTCCACGTGCCCCCAAGCTTGTCGTAGGCCGCCTGGAACGAATCGGCGATGTCGCGACCGATGTCTGTGTCGTCGACGACCAGAGCGCTGTGGGTTTTCAGATCATTGAATGCGAACGAGGCGAGCGCCGGGCCCTGGATGTCGTCCGATGGAGCCAGGCGCACGTAGTTGATCCTGTCGGGGTTGGCCGACCGGACCTTGAGCGCACCGAAGTCTGGCTTCGTGAGCTCGGGAAGGGTGTTCGATGGGCTGCACTGCAGCAGGCCCGCGCCGTTGGTCACTTTGATGATTTCGTAGGCGACGTTTGAGCCCGCCGGACCGACCATGGCGATCGTGCGCGGGTCGGCGACCATGGTGACGGCGTTGGCGGCGCCACGCTGCGGGTCCTGCCCGTCCCGGGTGCTGCCGGCATCGTCGTATACCTTGAGCTCGAGCATCGTCGCGCCCAGAAAGCCGGCGGTACCGGCGTCCTGGATAGCCAGCTTGACCGCGTCGCGGATCGGCACACCGCGGAAGCCCGCATCCCCCGTCAGGGGCATGTCGAGACCGATGGTCCATGGTCCCGGCGGCAGGGCAGCGGCCGGCCGGCTCTGCCACCAGAAGGCCCCTGCGGCGACGAGCACCACGACGGCAGCCAGCGCGACCCAGCGGCCGAGCTGCACCGTCCGCTGACGGCGCGCCGCACGGGCGGTGGCCACGGGATCGGCCGGTGTTGCGATGTAGAGCATGAGCGGTTCCTTGACGCCCTTGAGCGGGCGGCGGCCGAGCGGGGCGAAGGAGACCGGCACGATGCTCTGGGTGAGCGCCCGGACGGTGTCGCTGACGAGCACCTGGCCGGGTCCGGCGATGGCGCAGATGCGGGCGGCGATGTTGACGGCCGAGCCGACGAAGCCGTCGGGCGTGTCGACCGTCTCCCCGGCGTGGATCCCGACGCCGACGTTGATGCCGTGCGTCCCGGGCTCGACGGCCTCCCTGGCGCCCTGCGTGATCGCCAGACCGCACTGCAACGCGGCGCTGACCGCCGGGAAAACGACGAAGAAGCCGTCCCCCTCGGTCTTGATCTCCGCGCCCCGGTAGCGCGCCACCGCGCCGCGCACGATGTCGCGATAGCGCACCAGGAGCTCCGCTGCGGCGGTCGCCCCCTGTGTCTCCACGAAGCGCGTGTAACCGCGCAGGTCGGCGAAGAGGAAGCCCCGGGTCAGCGAGTCGCCCTGCGGCAGGGGCTCCGCCTCGGCGCCAGCCTGAACGCCCGGCCCCACCGATGGATCGCTCACGTCCTCATTCCAGGCCGCATTCTCCCGTGGGACAGGCCACGCAACGACTGGTCGTAGCATGCGCGCCGGGATGGCCGGGTCGCTACGCGTGGAACGTCAGACCGGGGTGGCGTGGTCGCGCGGGTGACGCTCGCGCGTCCCGAGGTCCACAACGCGTTCAACGCATCGGTCATCCGGGAACTGACGGAGGCCTTCCGGGAGGTGGCCCGCGCGCCTGCCGATGAGCTGCGTGCGGTCGTCCTCGCTGGCGGCGGACCGAGCTTCTCGGCCGGGGCGGACGTCAAGTGGATGCGGGCGTCGCTGGAGCTGGACCGTGAAGCCAACGAGCAGGACGCCATGCGCCTGGCC
Organism: Microtetraspora sp.; assembly: GCA_044868295.1. Lineage (GTDB taxonomy): Bacteria > Actinomycetota > Actinomycetes > Streptosporangiales > Streptosporangiaceae > JBIOWF01. Next base: position 2,133 of record JBIOWF010000307.1, read on the forward strand.
GAGATGCTCGACGCTGACGGACCCGCCAGCTGGATGAACGACCCCTCGTCGTTCCCGGAGCCGTCGTACAGTCCGTCCCAGCTCAGCAGAGGCGTGTCCCCGGAGGCCCATCGCCGCCATCGCCTTCCGCAGGCCGGGTGCGCCCACGTCCGTAATTCCTCCGAAGTAGACCGCTCCGATGCCGCCGTTCGCGGTGTCACCCAACGGACCGAGACCGAGCTGAAGTCGGTCGTCCCCGGGTTCAGCGCTCGCCGGATGGCCACCCCGCCGAGCGGCTCGAATGAGGACTGGATGCTGTCGGCGACCTCCCGGCCGCCGCCCATGTCATCGATCACGAGCACCCGCTGCACGTGCAGGTCGCTGGCGGCATAGCGAGCGGCCGCCGGGACCTGGACGTCGTCGCTCGGACGTAGCGCGTGTTGTCGCGCAGGTCCGCGAACAGGAAGCCGCGCGTCGGGGAGCCGGCGGCCGCCATGAGTGGGGCCGCTATCCCGGCCGCCGTGCCGCTGGACCGTCTGCTGCCCGTCACTGTGCTGGTCCGTAGTCCTCCTGCTTGTCGATGACCCAGTCGCCCTTGCCCCCGGCGGCGGACGGCACGACGCGATAGAAGGTCACGAACTGTTGCAGTGAGTCGCCGTTGGCGTCGAAGCCGACGGTGCCGATGACCGTCTCGTAGCGATGGGTGGTGTCCACGGCATAGGCGCGCACAGATTCACGCAGGCTGGCGGCGCTCGGCCCTGACTTGGCTACGCTCTTCAGCGCCTCGAAGATCACCTGGGCGCAGGCGTAGCCGGCTGCGCTGTACTCGTCGGGTTCCACGTTGAAGCGCGTGCGGTAACGGTCCACGAAGTCCGCCTTGGGCAGGGCGATGGCGGCATGCGAGTAGTACGAGCCGACCCCGGCCGATCCGGTCAGCTGCAGGAACGAGCCCTCGTCGGTACCGGGTCCGTTGTTGATGCCGTCCCAGCTCACGAACGGGATGCTCAACTTGCCCGCGTCCGCCATCGCGATCCGCATGTTCGATAGGGCCTGACCGACGCCGGCGAACATGACCGCCTGCGGGGCGCCGGCCGAGAGGAGCGGCTCGAGGACGGTCGCGGGGTCGGCGCCCGGGTTGAGGGTGCGGCGCTCGACCTGGCCACCGAGCTGCTGATAGGCCGCGCTGAACGCGTCGGCCAGGTCGCCGAACGTCCCGTCGTCGATGACCAGGGTCCGCTGGGCCTGGAGGTCCCTGAAGACGAACGAGGCCAGGGCCCGTCCCTGGCTGTCGTCGGCCGGGGCGGTCCGGATGAAGTTGATCCGCTCGGGGAAGGCCGCCCGCAGGTCGAGCGCGCCGTCGCGCGGCTTGGTCAGCGCCGGGTCGGTCGTGGCCGGGCTGCACTGCAGCAGGCCCGCCGCATTGGTGAGCGGGATCTGGCCGTGAGCGATCAACGAGATCAGCGGGCCGATCATGGCCACGGTCCTGGGGTCAGCGATGAAGGCCGCCGCGTTGGCCTTGCCTTGCTCGACATCGAGGGCATCCGGTCCTTCCCTGCCGTGGTCGCGGACGTCCAGCACAAGCTGGCTGCCGCCGATGCCGCCGACGGCGTTGACGTCGTCGATGGCCATCTGGAGGGCGTCGCGGTTGGGTTTCCCTTGAAATCCGAATTCGCCCGTCAACTGCAGGTCCGCGCCGATGGTCCACGGGCCGGGCGGCAGGCCCGGCGGTGGTCGGGTCTGCCACCACACCGCACCGGCAGCGACGACGGCCACGACCGCAGCCAGCGCGAGCCAGCGCGCGGCCCGCACCGTTCGCTTGCGGCGCGCCGCGCGGGCGGCGGCGACCGGGTCGGCCGGGGTCGCCACGTAGAGCATGAGCGGTTCCTTGACGCCCTTGAGCGGGCGGCGGCCGAGCGGGGCGAAGGAGACCGGCACGATGCTCTGGGTGAGCGCCCGGACGGTGTCGCTGACGAGCACCTGGCCGGGTCCGGC